>JASFBA010000009.1:0-18368 GCA_036172265.1 Chloroflexia bacterium | reverse complement strand
ATCGTCCAGAAGCGGCTGGAGAGGACCGTAGCCCCACACCTCAGCCTCGATCTCCTGGCTGAGACGGCGGCGCTCAACCTGGCCAAGAAGAAGACCCTCCTGGGCAATGGCTTCGGCAAGTGCTCGCTCGATGGCCGCGCGAAGTTCGGCCTGGGAAACGCGGCCCAGCCGAGGCCCCAGTTCCCCAATGACGCGGTCCTGGACGCGAAACTTGAAGGTGGTGAGAGGATCGGGAGGAACCCGCCGTACTTTCCGGCCGAAGGTGGGATACTCTTCCTCCGGCGATGGGGTAATCGGGATCCGGCTGAGCAATCCCCCCTCGCCGGATGGGGGCGAGGGAAGGGGACGGTCGGCACCTCTCGCATCGGGGGCGAGCCGTCCCGGGAGGCCGCCTTTTTCCGGGGCAGGGCGGGCTTCTTCCCGGAGAGGCGGGACGGGTGGGCGCACTTCCGGGCGGGCGGGAGGAACAGCCGGCCCTTCCGCCTGGGTTTCGCCCAAGCGGCGGCTCAGCCCTCCCTCCTCGCTCTGTCGCGGGGGTTCGGCCCCAAGCCGTTTCAACAGAGCCATCTCATCCAACCTGGACAACGGTATTTCTGAGGTATGCCGTTACCAAATCCATTATATCACAAAACCGGCCCGAAGTATAGTGGGCGCTTTTCGCAGGGGGCCGGCCACCGGCCAGCCCCTACCCGCCCCCTGCACCCCCGTCGGGGGGTATGGCATACCCCCCGAAGCCCCCCGCAGAAAGGCGCTGCCGCCGGCGGCAAAGTGTCCCCGTGGCCCGGCCGAACCCGGTGGACACCCGTCCTCATCCCCCATCCGGTGGGGCGGGCCTTCTGCTGGAGGCTGCCCCTTCCAGTCCCCTCCCCCCGTGTGGGGGAGGGCCAGGGTGGGGGGTTCCCCGCTTGCGGGGAGGGCCCGGGTGGGGTCGGATAGGCCGGCCTCGCTTTCGGCCGGCGGGCCGGGCCGCTCGGCGCAAGGCGTGTCCCGAAGCGCCGGCCGGCCTTTTCGCAGGGGGCTCCTGCCCCCCACACCCCCCGTTGAGGGGTATGGCATACCCCCCGAAGCCCCCCGCAGAAAGGCGCTGCCGCCGGCGTCAAAATGTCCCCGTGGCCCGGCCGGCCTTGGGTAATAGTGAGGTTCCAAACCCACCTGTACTCCAGTAGCCTCCGATGAAGCAAAAACCGAAGGTGGGTATATCTATTCCGGGGAGCGGGACGTCACCGCTTGGTGTAGGTCGGGCGCTTGCGGGCACGCTTCAGGCCGGGCTTCTTGCGCTCCTTGACCCGCGGGTCGCGGGTGAGCAGGCCGGCCTTCTTGAGCGGCAGACGCAGGTTCTCATCCATATGTACCAGCGCCCGGGCCAGGCCGGCACGCACGGCCCCGGCCTGGCCGCTTGCGCCCCCGCCTTTCACCAAAACGGAGACATCCACCTTTTGCTCCATATCGGCCAGACGCAGCGGTTCCAAAATCATCTGCTCATAGAGCAGGCGCGGTCCAAAATATTCCCGAAGGGCACGTCCGTTGATTCGGATTTCTCCTTTTCCTCCCGGATAGAGGCGCACCCGGGCCACAGCCGTCTTCCGTCGTCCGGTTCCCTGGTAATAAGCCAGTTCCATATCTTCCTCCATCGCCTACAGTTCCAACGGTTTGGGGTTCTGGGCCTGATGGGGGTGCTCCGGGCCGGCGTAGACCTTGAGTTTACGCAGCATCGCCCGCCCCAGGCGGTTATGGGGCAGCATCCCTTCCACCGCCATCCGAATGACCCGTTCCGGATGCCGGGCCAGTACCTCAGCCAGGGGTATCCGGCGCAGACCGCCCATATAGCCGGTATGATGGTAGTAAACCTTCTGCTCGCGCTTCCGTCCGGTCAGCACCACCTTCTCGGCGTTGACAACCACGACGTAATCGCCCCCATCCAGGTGTGGGGTGTAGGTGGCCTTGTGCTTGCCCCGCAAGACGGTGGCGATGCGAGCCGCCAGCCGGCCTAGCGTCTTCCCGGCCGCGTCCACCACGTACCACTCCTGCTGTATTTCACCAGTCTTGGGCATATAAGTCTTCATAAGCCATCTCCTCTAGGTTACTCCTTCATACTCCACCCGCACCAGGCAGAGCCCGTGGGGTGGGGCCGGCGGGGCGGCCCGCCGGCGGTCTCGGGCCTCCAGGATGGCCCGAAATTCGGCCAGGTCGCAACGCCCCTGGCCCAACAGCACCAGTTGCCCCACAATGTTCCGCACCATATGGCGGAGGAAACTTTCGGCGGCGATCTCGACCACCAGCCAGGGGGCTCGGCCGCTCAGGACGGCCCGCTCGATCCGGCGGACGGTTCGCCGGGGTCGGGCAGGGCTTTCGGCCGAACCAGCGAAAGAGGCCAGGTCGTGTTCGCCTAGGAGCATCTCCAATCCGGCGGACATCGCGGCCACATCCAGCGGTTCGGCCACATGCCAGGCATAACGCCGCGCCAAAGGCGAGCGGAGCGGGGCGTTGTAAAGTGTGTACTGGTAGACCCGCCGTCGCGCATCGAAGCGCGCATGAAACGTCTCCGGCACCTCCTGCGCCCGCAATACCGCCAGGTCGGGGGGCAGGACAGCGTTGAGCGCCCGCACCCAGACCTCCGGCGGCCAAACCTTGGAGGTGTGAAAGTTGGCCCGCTGACCCCGTGCATGGACCCCGGTGTCGGTGCGGCCGGCCAGGATAGCCCGGGTCTTTTGTTCGGTCAACCGGTAGAGAGCCCGTTCGAGTTCGCCCTGTACCGTCCGCCCCGAAGCCTGGATCTGTGAACCCAGGAAATCGGTTCCATCGTATTCCAGGTCCAGCAGGATATTGGGCATCTTTTCCGGTCGGTCTCATCCTGAATCTCCGCCGAAGTCGGCGGTTCGTCCACCTAGATCAGCTCGATTCGCACCATCATCGCCGCATCGCCCTGGCGTGGGCCGATGCGGATCAGGCGGGTGTACCCACCGGAGCGCTCCCGGTAGTTGGGGGCCACCTCAGTGAAGAGTTTTTCCACTACCCGCTCGCTGGGCAGCCGGGCCATCGCCAACCGCCGGCGGGCCTCGGTATCCTCCTGAGCCAGGGTGATGAGCCGTTCGACCTGGGGCTGGATAGCCTTGGCTTTGGCCTCTGTGGTCACCACGTGCCCGTGCCAGAGCAGGGCGGCCGCCAGACCCCGAAAGAGCGCTCGCCGCTGGCCCGTATTCCGGTTGAGTTTTCGTCCCGACTTGCGATGTCGCATCGTTTACGCTCCACTCTTGACCAATTCCATCTACCGTTATTCTTCTTCGTCCTCGTCCGCCGGCTCCTCGCCCTCTTCCTCCAACAGGAAGGGATGGCCGGCCAACACCTCGCCCGGCTTCTCCTCTTCTTCCTCCTCCTCCACCGCCTCTTCCTTCAAGATGGCCTCCAGCGTCTCTTCCACCTCTCCGGCTTCCTCCAGGATAACGCCGGGCACCTGTACCTGGGGCAGGAAACCCCGGGCGATCAGGGCCTCGCGAATCTCGTCCACCGACTTTCGCCCCAGGTTGCGAATCGCCAGAAGGTCCTTTTCCTCCATCTCCAGGATCTGGCCCACCTGGCTGATGCCGGCCCGCTTCAGGCAGTTGTAGGTCCGGGTAGACAAGCCCAGTTCGTCAATGGAAATCTGGTAAAGGTGGGGCGGGATAACTACACCGGCAGCCTCTTCTTCCACCGCCTCCTCCACCTTGCTGGCCTCGGCGATCAGGGAACAATATTGCACCAGCACCTGCGCCGCGTAACTCAGGGCATCGCCAGGGGCGATGGTGCCGTCGGTCCAGATTTCCATAATCAGGCGGTCATAGTCGGTCATCTGGCCGACGCGGGTGCGCTCGACGACGTAGTTGACCTTGGTGATCGGGGAGAAGACGGCATCCACCGGAATCTGACCGATGGGCAGATGCTCGTGGGCCTCGGCCGGCCGGTAGCCGCGTCCCTTTTCCACCGTCAGTTCCATGTCCAGATAAGCCTCGTCCGAGTCCAGGGTGGCGATGACCAGGTCCGGGTTGACGATCTCCACCGTGCTGGGGCACTCGATGTCGCCGGCCCGCACCACCCCCCGACCCCTGGCCTGCAGCCAGAGTTTGACCGGCCGGTCGGCGTAAGAGCGCAAACGGATGCGCTTGATATTCAGGACGATCTGGGGCACATCTTCCCGGATGTGGGGAATGGTAGAAAATTCGTGGTAGATCCCCTCGATGCGGATGGTGGTTACGGCTGCGCCCGGAAGCGAAGAAAGTAACACCCGGCGCAGGGCGTTGCCCAACGTCGTGCCGTAGCCCGGCTCCAGCGGCTCAATTTTATACTGACCGAAGGAATCGGTGCTGCCGATACACTCGATCTTCGGCATAGCGATGTCCAGCAAGAGATGCCTCCTCCCGTGACCCTCCAGGGGCCACAGGCACTAACGGCTGTAAAATTCCACGATCATCTGCGGCTGGAGGTTCTGCTCGCACTCCTCTGGGTTCGGCTCTCGAAGGACCTTTGCGCTCATCTCCTCCGGGTTCAACGAAAGCCAGCCCGGGACGGCGTCGGCCTTGAGCGTCCCGCCGAGTTCCTTGAAGTAAGGTCGGCGGCGGCTCTCCGGGCGAACCGCGACGGTATCTCCGGGCCGCACCAGGAAGGAAGGAATATCCGTTCTGCGGCCGTTGACCACAAAGTGGCCGTGGCCGACCAACTGGCGGGCCTGGCGGCGCGACTGGGCCATCCCCAGGCGGTAAACGACATTGTCCAGCCTCCGCTCCAGCAGGCGCAAGAGAACCTCGCCGGTAGCCCCGGTAGTGCGGGTCGCCTCCTCGAAGAGGCGGCGGAACTGACGTTCCATCATCCCATACATCCGCCGGGCCTGCTGTTTGGCCCGCAGGCGCACCCCATAGTCGGAGACGCGTCGGCGCTGGCGCATTGCACCGTGCTGGCCGGCCGGATAGTTCCGCCGTTCCAGGGCACACTTGGCGCTGAAGCAACGCTCTCCCTTGAGCATCAGTTTCACGCCCTCCCGGCGACACAATCGGCAAACAGGACCTGTATAGCGTGCCATCGAACCTCCTCCGGAACTCACACCCGCCGGCGCTTGGGCGGCCGGCAGCCGTTGTGCGGAATCGGGGTGACGTCGGTGATCGAGGCCACGTGCAGGCCGGCCCCTTGCAAGGCTCGGATCGCCGCTTCGCGGCCGGCCCCCGGCCCCTTCACAAAGACGTCCACCTGCCGCATTCCCATCTCCTGGGCCTTGCGCGAGGCCGTCTCCGCCGCAACCTGCGCCGCGTAAGGCGTGCTCTTGCGCGAACCCCGGAAGCCGCAGGAACCGGCGCTGCTCCAGACAACCACCCCGCCCTGAGGGTCAGTGATGGTGATGATCGTGTTGTTGAAACTGGCCAGGATATGCGCCTGACCTCGTGGGATGTTCTTCTTTTCCCGGCGTGCTCCCCGCCGGCGTGTACCTTTGGCCATCTTTTCCCTCGCTACGATTTCTTCGCCTTCTTCTTGATCCCGATCGGCGCGCTCCTCCGGCCGCGCCGGGTATGGGCATTGGTACGCGTGCGCTGCCCCCGCACCGGCATGTTGCGGCGGTGGCGGATGCCCCGATAGCAGCCGATCTCCATGAGCCGCTTGATGTTCTGCGAAACCTCACGCCGCAGGTCGCCCTCGACGCGATAGTTGCGCTCGATCGTCTCCCGCAACCGGGTGATCTCTTCCTCCGTCAGATCGCGTACCCGCGTCCCCGGGTCGATCTGGGTCTGCTGAAGAATCTCCCGGCTGCGGCTGCGGCCGATTCCGTAGATATAGGTCAGAGCCACCTCGATTCGCTTGTCTCGAGGCAGGTCCACCCCAACGATACGAGCCATTTCCATTTCCTCCTGAGCCCTAAGCCCTGTGTCCTGTACTTACCCCTGGCGCTGCTTGTGCCGGGGGTTCCTGCAGATGATACGAACCACGCCCTTGCGCCGAATCACCTTACAGTGTTCACAGCGCTTCTTGATGGAAGCCATCACCTTCATCGCTTACCTCCTGGGGGTGAGGCTCGGATGGCCCTACAGCCGGGTCAGGATCTCCGGCTCACCCTCCGTAACTGCTACTGTATGCTCATAATGTACCGAAAGGCGTCCATCTACCGTAACCACAGTCCAGCCGTCGCCCCGGAGCGAATCGTCCACCTCATAGGAGCCGGCACAGAGCATCGGTTCGATGGCCAACACCATCCCCGGCCGCAACACCGGTCCCCGGCCCGGCGGGCCAAAGTTGGGCAGGATCGGGTCCTCGTGCATCTCCCGGCCGATGCCATGGCTGGTGTACTGCCGCACTACGGCCGCCCCTCGGCTTTCGACATACGACTGGATGGCCCAGGAAATGTCGCTCAGGCGCTTTCCCGGGCGCATCTGTTCGATGGCGCGGGAGAGCGCCTCCTGGCCAACGCGCATCAGGTGCTCCGCCTCGGCCGAGACCTCGCCCAGGCCGAAAGTAACGGCCGCATCGGCGTGCATGCCCTCGTAAATAACCCCCACGTCCACGCTGACCACGTCCCCCCGGCGGAGCCGCCGCGGACCGGGTATCCCGTGCACCACCTCCTCGTTCACAGAAACGCAGATGGAGGCCGGGAAGCCCCGATAGCCCTTGAACGATGGCACCCCTCCATGCCGACGGATGTACTCCTCGGCTAGGGCGTCCAATTCCGCCGTGCGGATGCCAGGCCGGGCCCGCTCCCGGAGAAGAGCCAGTACCTCGGCCACAATACGGCCGGCCTCGCGCATCCGCCGCAGTTCCTCCGCCGTCTTAACCGTTATGCCCATGTCCGGCCGGCCTCCCCGTACCACCTGGGCTACACTTCACATTGCGGCCGGCCTCCTCGTACCCAGGCTTCAGCCTGGGCTACACCGGCCACCTTATACCCCAGGCTCAAGCCTGGGCCACGCCCAGCGCCCGAAGCAGTCGCTCGCCGACTTCTTCCACCTCGCCCACCCCGTCCACCTCGCGCAACAACCGCTTCCGGCGGTAGTAGGAGATGAGCGGGGCAGTCTGCTCTCGATAAACCTGGAGGCGATGGCGCACCGTCTCCTCCCGGTCATCGTCGCGCTGGTAGAGCGTGCCTCCACAACGGTCGCAGATGCCCTCCTGAACCGGTGGATTGAACGTCATATGGTAAGGTGCCTGACAGTTCCGACAGATGCGCCGGCCGGTCAATCGCTCCAGCACCACCTCGTCCGGCACATGCACCAGAAGGACGGCGTCCACCTTCTTCCTCTGGGCCGAAAGAGCCTCCTCCAGGGCCTCGGCCTGAGCCACCGTCCGGGGAAAGCCGTCCAAGACGGCTCCCCGACGGCAGTCGGGTTGTGCCAGACGTTCCAAAACCATCGCTACCACGATCTCGTCGGGGACCAGTTCGCCCCGCTCCATGTAGCCCTGGGCCTTTTGCCCCAGGGGCGTCTGTGCCGCCACCGCCTCGCGAAAGAGGTCTCCGCTGGCCACATGGGCCAGCCCCAGCCTTTTTGCCAGTCGCACCGCCTGCGTCCCCTTGCCCGCCCCCGGCGGCCCCAACAAAATGACTACCATCCGTCTTTCCTTTACAGAAAGCCTTCATACCTCCGGATCAGAAGTTGCGCCTCCAGTTGCTTCATCGTATCCACCGCCACGCCGACGACGATGAGCAACCCCGTGGCGCTGAGGTTCAGGTTGGGCACATTGGTGATGTGTTGGACGATAAAGGGCAGGACCGCCACTACACCCAGGAAAAGGGCTCCCACCAGGGTGATGCGGTTGACGATCTGGGTGAGCAGGCGTTCCGTCTGTTCGCCCGGACGGTAGCCCGGGATAAAGCCGCCGCTCTTGCGCAAATTGTCGGCAATGTTCGTCTGGCTGAAGACGATAATGGTGTAAAAGTAGGTAAAGAGCACCACCATAATAAAGAGCAGGAACGGATAAGCCGGGCTGGTGTAGTTGAAAAAGTTGTATGTCCATTCGGCAGCCCGCTGAATCCAGTTCCAATTGGCCGGATCCCCCCCGGCGCGCAGGTAGGAGGCCACCGTGCTGGGGAAAAGCATGATGCTCTGGGCGAAGATGAGTGGGATCATCCCGGCCATGTTGACCCGTAGCGGCAGGGTGGTGCTGCCTCCGCCGTAGAGTTTCGTCCCGCGCACCCGACGGGCGTACTGCACGCGCAGTTCGCGCCGGCCCTCCTGCACCAGAACGATGCCCACAACGGTCAGCAGGCCGACGGTGAGGAAGAGACCCACCCCCAGCCAGCCGCCGGCCGCCGTGGCGCCCCCGGTGACCATCTGCCCCAGCATAGTTGGCAGCCGGCTGACGATGCCGCTGAAGATGATCATCGAAAGGCCGTTGCCCACGCCCTGCTCGGTGATAAGGTCGCCCAGCCAGATGAGCACCATCGTCCCGGCCACCATCGAGGCCAGGATGGCGAAACTGGGCAGGAAGTACTGAGCACTGAAGAGGTCAAAACGAAAATTCCCCTGGAAGATGGTCCCACCTGACTGGGCCTGGAGCGCCGCCACCGTTCCGTATCCCTGCAGAGCGGCCAGCGGGATGGTCATCCAGTAGGTCCACTTGTTGATCTTGGCCTGGCCCTGTTCGCCCTGCTTGGAGAGTTCCTCCAGTTTCGGGATGATCGGCACCAGGAGTTGCATGACGATGGAGGCGGTGATGTACGGATACACCCCCATCGCGGCCACCGAAAAGTTTACCAGTGCGCCGCCGGAGAAAAGGTCCAGCAACCCCAGGATGGCATTCTGGGAGAGGGCCTGCGTCAGTTTGACGCTATCCAGCAAAGGGATAGGGATATGCGAAATCAGTCGGAAGACGACCAGCATGGCCAAGGTGAAGATAATCTTCCGACGCAGGTCCGGTATTTTGAAGGCATTGACCACGGCTTTCAGCATCGTCGCACTCCTGCCGCCGGCCGGACGGCCGACGTCCTTTCTAGGCGGAAACCTCTTCGCCTGCGCCTTCTACCGGCACGTCCCAGACCTGGGGGTCCAGGATGGTGCAGGTGCCGCCGGCCGCCTCAATCTTCTGGCGGGCGCTTTCAGAGAAGGCGTGGGCGTAGACGTGGAGGGGGCCGGAGGCCTCGCCCTCGCCCAGGACCTTGACCGGGCGGTTGCGGTGGCGTACCACCCGCCTCTCCCGAAGCAGGCGCGGGGTCACCACGCTGCCGGCCGGAAAAAGTTCGGCCAGCCGGCTCAGGTTGACCACGCTGTATTCCACTCGGAAGGGGTTATGGAAGCCGCGTTTATAGGGCAGGCGACGGACCAACGGCAGTTGCCCGCCCTCGAACGTCGGGCTGATGCCGGGATGGGAACGAGAGCGCTGGCCGGACATGCCCCGGCCGGCCGTCTTCCCGTGCCCGGAGCCATGCCCCCGCCCGACCCGCTTGCGAGCCTTCTTTGCCCCTCGCGGGGGCCAGAGTTCGTGTTGCCTCACGCCTCGACCTCCTCCACCTGCACCAGGTGGCGGACCTTGAAGACCATGCCCCGGATGACCGGCGTATCGTCATGGAGGACGCTTTCATGCAGACGATGGAGGCCCAGGGCCCGAATCGTCGCCCGCTGGTCCTTGGGATAGCCGATGGTGCTTTTGACCCAGGTAATGCGCAGCCGCTTGGCCCCCGGCTTCTTCCTTGCTGTCATCCCTGAACCTCCTTCCGGCGCTTGGACCGCATCCGGCGGCGCAGGAGGTACTCCACCGTCTTGCCCCGCCGGGCCGCCTCGTCCTCGACGGAGGTGAGTTCGTCCAGGGCCAGAAGAGTAGCCCGACAGAGGTTGACCGGGTTGGAGTTGCCCAGCGACTTGGTCAGGATGTCCTTGATTCCGGCCAGTTCCACCACCGCCCGCACGGCACTGCCGGCGATCACGCCGGCCCCCGGCGCGGCCGGCTTCAGCATCACCTTGGCCGCCTTGAAAGTGCGCACCACGGGGTGCGGAATCGTTGTGCCCACGATGGGCACCCGAATCAGGTTGCGCTTGGCCTGCTCCACCCCCTTGCGGATCGCTTCGGGCACCTCGTTCGCCTTGCCCACACCGACTCCCACATGGCCCTGCCGGTCTCCGACCACGACCACGGTGCGAAAGCCCATACGCCGGCCTCCCCGATATACCTTGGCCACGCGGTTGATCTCGATCACCCGTTCTTCCAGTTCGACCTCGTTCAGGTCAATCGTTGCCTTTGCCACCGTTCCTCCTCGTTCGGCCGAGCCAGAGGCCCTTCTCCGGCCTAAAACTCCAGCCCGGCCTGACGCGCCGCCTCGGCCAGGGCCTTGACCCGACCGTGATACAGATACCCGCCCCGGTCGAAGACGACCCTCCGGATACCCCGGGCCAGGGCTCGCTGGGCCACCAAGCGGCCCACCAGGGCGGCCTTCTCCGTCTTCTTCCCAGCGGCCTCCCGGACTTCTCGCTCCAGGCTGGAAGCAGCCGCCAGGGTATGGCCCACCGTGTCGTCAACGACCTGGGCATAGATATGGTTCAGACTGCGAAAGACGTTCAACCGGGGGCGCTCCGATGTCCCGAAAACGCGCACCCGCACCCGCCGGTGTCGCTTCTGATGGCGCTGCTTGGATGTAGTCAGTTTGATCATCCGTCCATCTCCAAAGGGGCAAACGTGCCAACGGTTCCTACGCCTTGCCGGACTTGCCGGCCTTACGGCGGATCGTTTCGCCCATATAGCGGATGCCCTTGCCCTTGTACGGTTCGGGCTTACGCAGGGCGCGGATGTTGGCCGCCTGCTGGCCGACCAGCACCTTGTCGATTCCCGAAACCACGATCACATCGTTCCTTCCGGTCACCTCGAAACGGATGCCCTCGGGAGGAGTCAACCGAATCGGGTGGGAGTAGCCCAGGTGCAGCACCAGGTCTCTTCCGTCCAAGTCGGCCCGGTAGCCCGTCCCAACGATCTGGAGTTCCTTGCGAAAACCTTCCGTCACCCCGACGATCATATTGGCCACCAAGGTGCGCATCAGGCCGTGGTAGGCTCGCTGGGGCTTGGCATCTGAAAGACGGCGCACCCACACCTGTCCGTCCTCCAGGGCAATTTCGATGCCCGGAAAGATCGGCTGCCGCAGCACTCCTTTGGGGCCGCTCACCACCACTTCGGCGGCCGTTACTTCCACCGTTACCCCTGCCGGTATCGGGATCGGCTTCTTGCCTATGCGCGACATACTATCCTCCTCGGCCTCGCTACCAGACGTAACAGAGCACCTCGCCGCCAACCCCGGCCCGCCAGGCATCCTCCCCGGTCATCACCCCTTTAGAAGTGGAAAGGATGGCAAAACCCAGCCCGCCCTTGACCCGGGGAATATCGTCGCGGGAGACATAGACGCGCCGTCCCGGCTTACTCACCCGGCTCAGCCCGGTCAAAACCGGCCGACGCCCGTCCGTGTACTTGAGCACGATGCGTATCGTTCGCCGAGGCCCCTTCTGAAAGACCTCATAGTGCTGGATAAACCCTTCGGCCTTCAAAATGCGGGCAATCTCCTCCTTAAGGCGGGAAGAGGGGATCAGCACCTCCTCATGGCGGGCCATAAGAGCGTTGCGGATTCGGGTCAACATATCGGCGATCGGATCGGTCATTCTCTTCCTCCACCCGGCCAGGTCTCCCCGTTCCTACGCGGGGACGCGGGCCGGTTACCAACTGGCCTTTTTTACCCCGGGCAACAGTCCCCGCGAGGCGTGTTCCCGGAAACAGATACGGCAGAGGCCGAACTTGCGGAGGTAGCCCCGCGGCCGGCCGCAGATTTTACAGCGGTGGTACTGGCGAACCCGGTACTTTTGAGGCCGATTGGCCTTGATGAAAAGCGCCTTGCGCGTCAAGGTTTCCTCCTGTCCTAGTCCCGAAACGGCATCCCCAGCCGGGCCAGAAGCGCCTTGGCCTCGGCATCGCTCTTGGCCGTGGTGATGATCGAGACTTCCAGGCCACGCAGTCGGTCGATCTCGTCGTAGACGATTTCGGGAAAGACCAGTTGCTCGCGCAGCCCGATCGTATAGTTGCCGCGGCCGTCGAACGACTTGGACGAAAGGCCGCGGAAGTCGCGGATACGCGGCAGGGCAAGGTTGATCAGCCGGTCAAGGAATTCGTACATACGCCGGCCACGCAGCGTCACACTGACCCCGATAGGCATCCCGGTGCGCACCTTGAAGGCCGCCACCGAGCGCCGGGCGCGCCGTACCACCGGCTGCTGCCCGGTGATCAGACGCAGGTCGTTCACCGCCGCATCCAGGGCGCGGGCGTTCTGGATGGCCTCGCCCACACCGATGTTGACCACGATCTTGTGCAGCCGCGGTACCTGCATGACGTTGCGGTAGCCAAACTCCCGCAACAGGGCCGGGACGACTTCCTGGCGATAATATTCCAACAGACGAGCCATGGGGACGCCTCCCGTTAGTCCACCGCCTGGCGGCAGGCCTTGCAAATACGGACTTTGCCGCCTTCGGGCAAAAGTTCATAACCGACGCGGGTCGGCTCCTTGCAGCGCGGGCAGATGAGCATCACCCTGGAGACATGGAGCGGAGCCTCCAGTTCGATGATGCCTCCCTGGTCCATCTGCCCTCGGGGTCGGCGGTGCTTCTTGACCAGGTTGACGCCCTCGACGATCACCTGTTCCTTCTTCGGCAGGACGCGCTTGATTCGCCCGCGCTTTCCGCGGTCCTTGCCGGCCCGAACCAGCACCAGATCTCCTCGACGAATCTTCATCGTACCCTCCTGTCGCCCCCTCAATAAACCTCGGGGGCCAGGGAAACGATCTTCATAAAACGGTCGCGCAGTTCCCGGGCCACCGGACCGAAGATACGGGTGCCCCGCGGGTTGCCCTGCGGCGTGATCAGCACGGCGGCGTTCTCGTCGAAGCGGATGTAGGAACCGTCCGGCCGGCGGATTCCCCGCGAGGTGCGCACGATCACGGCACGGACCACCTCGCTCTTTTTCACCTGCCCATCGGGCACGGCCTGTTTCACCGCAGCGACGATCACATCGCCGATGCCGGCATAGCGCCGGTTCGACCCGCCCAGGACCCGGATGCACATAATCTCCTTGGCCCCGGTATTATCGGCGACCTTCAATCGCGACATCGGCTGGATCACCCGAGTCCTCCTCCTGCCTTCGCTACGCCGCCCGCTCCAGGATCTCGGCCACACGCCAGCGCTTTAGCCGGCTCAGCGGGCGCGTCTCGACGATTCGCACCAGGTCTCCTTCCTGGCAGGTGTTTTCCTCGTCGTGGGCCAGGAAGCGGCGCCGCTTGTGGACGATCTTCTGGTAAAGGGGGTGGCGACGGCGGTACTCGACCTCGACGACGACGGTCTTCATCATCTTGTTGCTGACCACCCGACCGATCATCGTTTTTCGCCTTCCGTTCATCTCTTTGCCTCCTGAAGGCCGCTCTCCTGCAACTGGCGCCGGCGCTGCTCGGTCAGGATGCGGGCAATTTCCCGGCGCACCTGGGGGATGCGGCTGTAGTTGGGCAGGCGGCCGATGGCCAGGCGAAAGCGCAGGTCCAGGAGTTCCCGCCGTGCCTCCTCCAGTTTCTGCTGCAACTCCGCCATCGTCAGATCGGACAAACGGATCCGTTTCATCCCTAAGCCTCCTCACGGGCTACGAAGCGGCAGCGAATCGGGAGTTTATGAGAGGCTAAGCGCATGGCCTCCTCGGCCACCTCTCGGCTGATGCCGGCCACCTCGAAAAGGATGCGGCCCGGTTTGACTACGGCTACCCAGTGGTCCGGCGCGCCTTTGCCTCCACCCATGCGCGTCTCGGCCGGCTTGCGGGTGATCGGCTTATCCGGAAAGATGCGAATCCAGACCTTGCCCCCCCGGCGGATGTGACGGGTGATAGCCCGGCGGGCGGCCTCGATCTGCCGGCTGGTGATCCAGACCGGCTCCAGCGCCTGCAACCCGTACTCGCCGAAGGCGATGGTACAGCCTCGGGTGGCCCGGCCCTTGAGCCGTCCCTTGTGCATCTTGCGGTACTTGGTACGCTTGGGCATCAACATCGCTTCACTCCAACCTTATTCCGTCGAGGCCCCCGGCAGGGCCGGCGCTTCGACCTTCTCGGGCAGGACATCGCCCTTGTAGATCCACACCTTGACCCCGATGCGCCCGTAGATGGTATGGGCGTGCACCACGGCATAGTCTATATCGGCGCGAATTGTCTGCAGAGGCACCCGGCCGCGCATTTCGACGGCCGAACGGGCCATCTCTGCTCCGGCTAGGCGGCCGCTGCAGCGGATCTTGATCCCTTTCGCCCCCAGGCGCATGGCCCGAGCGGCTGCCTGCTTCATAGCCCGGCGATAGGCCACTCGCTTGCTCAGTTGCTCGGCAATGCTCTCCGCCACCAGAACGGCCTCCAACTCCGGCTGCCGAATCTCCTCGATGTTCAGCCGAACCTTCTTTCCCGTAAAGTCCTCCAGTTCCTTCCGCAACTGGTCCACACTGGCCCCGCGCTTGCCGATGACGATGCCGGGCTTGGCAGTGTGCAGGGTAATCTCCACCTGGTTGGCCGAACGCTGAATTTCGATACGCGCCACGGCAGCGCCCTTGAGCCGTTCCCGAATCAGCCGGCGCAGGGCAAAGTCCTCGTGCAAAAGTTCGGTGTAATTGCGTTCGGCAAACCACCGGGACTGCCAGTCGGTTACGATTCCCAGCCGAAAGCCGATCGGATGAATTTTGCGTCCCAAGACATCCTCCTTACGCCAAAGCGTACCCTATCGGCCCATTTCCTCTTCGCCGGTTTCTTCATACTCATCCAGCACTACCGTGATGTGGCAGGTGCGCTTGCGAATGCGGTCGGCCCGTCCTCGGGCGCGGGGGCGCCAGCGCTTCAGGGTCGGCCCGCCGTCGGCAGCGATGACGGCGACGTAGAGGTCTTCCCGCGTGAGCATATGGTTGTTTTCGGCGTTGGCAACGGCCGATTCCAGCGCCCGGAGCACCTCACGGGCACCGGCCCGCGGAGTCAGGCGCAGGATGGCCAGGGCCTCGTCCACCTGGCGGCCGCGCACCAGGTCTACCACCTGTCGCACCTTCCGCGGAGACATCCGGATATAGCGATGAACGGCTCGAACCTGCATGGGCTGTTCCTCCATTTCGCCCCGGCTACTTCTTCAGGCGCGCCATGCGGGCCTTTTTCCCGCCGTGGCCGCGGAAAAGGCGGGTGGGGGCGAATTCCCCCAGGCGATGGCCCACCATGTTTTCACTGATGTAGATAGGCACGTGCCGCCGGCCATCATGCACCGCGATGGTGTGGCCGACCATCTGGGGGAAGATCACCGAATCCCGCGACCAGGTGCGCAGGACCCGGCGTTCGCCGGTGCGGTTCATCTCTTCGATCCTTTTCAGCAGTTTGGGGTCCACGTAGGGACCTTTTTTCCGCGAACGGGACATGCTCCAACCTCCAGATAACTACGAAGTGCCGCGCCGGCGGACGATGAAGCGGTCGGTGCGCTTGTTCTTGCGGGTGCGATACCCCAGCGAGGGTTTTCCCCAGGGCGTTTTGGGCCCCGGCATCCCCACCGGGCAGCGGCCCTCCCCGCCGCCGTGGGGATGGTCGCGGGGGGTCATCGCCGAACCCCGAACAGACGGCCTTCGGCCCAGGTGGCGTTTCCTTCCGGCCTTGCCCAGGCTGATAAGGGAGTGTTCGGGATTGCTCACCACCCCGATCGTGGCCATGCAGTCCAGCCGGATCAGGCGCACCTCGCCAGAAGGCATCCGGACATGGGCATAGTCTCCTTCTTTGGCCATCAGTTGGGCCGAGGTGCCGGCCGACCGCACCAACTGGCCCCCTCGACCCACGTTCAGTTCCAAGTTGTGCACCTGGGTGCCCAGGGGAATATGGCGCAACGGCATAGCGTTGCCCACCCGTACCTCCACGGCATTCCGCGAGGAGATCAGGGTATCGCCCACCCGCAGGCCTTCGGCGGCCAGGATGTAGCGCTTCTCGCCGTCGGCATAGTGCAGCCGGGCGATGCGTGCCGAACGGTTCGGATCGTATTCGATCGAGGCCACCCGGGCCGGGACATCGAACTTGTCCCGCTTGAAGTCAATGACCCGCAGGCGGCGCTTGGCTCCACCGCCCCGGTGCCGCACCGTAATCCGCCCCTGGTTGTTGCGGCCGGCCTTTTGCTTCCGCGGACGCAGAAGGGCCTTTTCCGGCTCCTCCCGCGTGATCTCCTCGAAGGAGGCCCCGCTCATCCAGCGCCGGCCCGGCGACGTGGGCTTGAACTTTTTGATTGCCATTTCCTTGCTCCTACCGCCGAACGATCAACGCTTTATACACCCTGGAAGATGTCGATCCGCTCTCCAGGCGCTAGGGTGACCACCGCCTTCTTCCACGGCTTGCTCGAACCGATCACCCGCCCTCGACGGCGCGGTTTCCCTGGAACGATGCAGGTGCGCACATCCAGGACCTGCACCCCAAAGGCCAGTTCGACCGCTTCTCTGATCTGGACCTTGTTGGCCCGCATATCCACTTCGAAGGTGTACTGGTTGTTCTTCTCCATCAGGAAGGTGTTCTTCTCCGTCAGGATCGGGCGCCGAAGCACTTCGTATGGGTCCATCTCACTCCTCCCGCCGGCCCCAAATTCGGCCGATCACCTCCAGGCTGGACACCGGCATAAGCACCCGGTCATAGTCCAGGAGGTCGGCTACGTTCAGGTACGAGGCCAGGAGCGTCTTTACCCCGGGGATGTTGCGGGCCGAGGCCTGGACCAGGGGGTCCTTCTCCGGCAGGACAATCAGGGTTCTGTCTTCTGCCAGATGCAGGTTCTCCAGCACCTGAAGCATGGCCTTGGTACGCCTTTCCTCCAGATGCAGGTCGTCCAGGAGGATGATCTGCTCCTCGGCCCGTTTGAGCGAGAGGGCCGAGCGTACCGCCAGGCGACGCATCTTGCGCGGCATATCCTGGGTGTACTTGCGCGGATGAGGGCCGAAGACGGTGCCGCCACCCTTCCAGTGCGGTGCCCGCCGGCTGCCCTGCCGGGCCCGGCCGGTGCCCTTTTGCCGCCACATCTTGCGCCCACCGCCGCTGACCTCGCCCCGGGTCTTGGTCTGGTGCGTGCCCAACCGGGCATTGGCCAGTTGTCGCCGCAGCGCCTGGTGCATCACGGCCAGGTTGGGCCGGATGCCGAAGATAAAGCCGTTCAGGTGGACACTCCCCACCTGCTCGCCGGCCATGTTGAAGACCGGGGTTGCCAGCGTGCCTTCTTCCATCGTCGTCTCCATAGTCGTCCCCCTACTTCTTACGCTTGACCGACTTGCGCACCTGGAGCAGGCCGCCATTGCAACCGGGGACGCTTCCACGCACCAGCAGGAGGTTGCGCTCCGGGTCCACCTCCACCACTTGCAGGCCCTGTACGGTCACCCGCCGGCCGCCCATCCGGCCGGCCATGCGCTTTCCCTTGTGCACCCGCCCCGGATAGGTCGAAGCACCGATGCCGCCAGGAGCGCGCAGCCGGTCGCTCTGGCCGTGGGTCCGCGGGCCGCCACCGAAGCCGTGCCGCTTGACCACGCCGGCAAAGCCCCGGCCCTTGGAAGTACCGGTGACATCCACATAGTCCCCCACACGGAAGACGCTGACGTCCACCCGCTGGCCAACCCGGTAGGCCGAAGGATCCTCCACCCGCACCTCCCGCAGGATGCGCAAGGGGGGGAGATGGCCCAGATGGCCCAGCAACGGCTTGTTCAGCCGCTTCCGCTCGACCTCCTCGTAGCCCAGTTGCACGGCCCCGTAGCCGTCGCGCTCCTGGGTCTTGACCTGGGTAATGACACAGGGGCCAGCCTCGATGATGGTGACGGGAATCACTTCCCCGCCCGCATCAAAGATCTGGGTCATGCCGACTTTCCGACCAAGAATTTCGGTAATCATCGTTCACCCACTCGCTTTTTTGCCGGCCTAGATCTTGATCTCGATGTCCACCCCGGCCGGCAGGTTCAGGCGCATGAGCGTGTTGATCGTCTGGGAGGTCGGGTCCACAATGTCGATCAGCCGCTTGTGCGTCCGAATCTCAAAGTGCTCCTGGGAGTCCTTGTCCGTGAAGGGAGAGCGGATCACACAATAGCGCTCGATCTTGGTCGGCAGCGGCACCGGGCCGGCCACCTTGGCCCCCGTGCGCTCCGCCGTCTCCACGATCTGACGGGCCGACTCGTCCAGGATGCGGTGATCATAAGCCTTCAGACGGATGCGGATCTTCTGCCTAGCCACGCTGGATTCCCTCCTGAGGGCCTGTGCCCATTTACTCGATCAACTTGGTGACGACGCCGGCACCTACCGTCCGACCACCCTCCCGGATGGCAAAGCGCAGGCCCTCCTCAATCGCCACCGGCTCGATGAGTTCCACATCCATGTTCACATTGTCCCCCGGCATCACCATCTCC
>JASFBA010000008.1:0-4585 GCA_036172265.1 Chloroflexia bacterium | reverse complement strand
GCGTGTCACCGACACGCCCCTACCGTGTCACCGACACGCCCCTACCGTGTCACCGACACGCCCCTAGGGCGTGTCACTGACACGCCCCTACCGTGTCACCGACACGCCCCTACTCGCCGAAGACTTCGGCGGTGAAGGAGTAGAGTTCGGCCTGGGGATCGCGCCAGGCGTCGCCCGGCAGGCCGGCCTTGTGGCAGACCCCCTCCAGGAACTCTTCCCGGTTCCATCCCTGCTCCGGAGCCACCTGGGGCAGGAGGAGCCCCTGATAGGGGCCGTAGCGGATAATCAGGCCGTGCTTGCCGACGACGATGGTGTTGGTATCGGTCACGCGCTGAATCGGCGAAAGGAGGGAGATTTCGACGGTGATCTCCCCCAGTTCGCTTTCCCGCACGGGGGGGAAGCGCGGATCCTGCACCGCCGCAGCGACGGCCATTTTCTGGATGGTCTGGTAAAGCGGTTCTTCGGAATAGATGTAGCCGATGCAGCCGCGGAGTTGGCCGCGCTTCCGCAGCGTGACAAAGGCCCCTCCGGGTCGGAGAAAGTGCGGGTTGTCGGTCTGGTACGGGGGAATCCGCTTTTCTCTCAAGTAGGTTGTAATCGTCTGGCGGGCCAGCCTCAGGAGTTCGGCCCGCTCTTCCGCCGAAAGGGTACCCTCCTCCGGCCCGGAAACGGCGCTACCTTCGCCCCGGCATCCGGCCAGGAGGGTCAGCAGGGCAGCCAGGACCATCGTTTTCCACCAGAACCAACCCTTTTTCGGCATGGCAGCCTCCTTACTCTCGGCTCGACCAAAATTTCACCGCGCCATAGCCCACGACCCGATCGCGCCGGCCCTCGGGCACATCCCCGGAGTTGGCATAGCGCAGAATGGTGGCCCGGTCGGCGCCCAGCGCCTTGGACACTCCCATCACCACGGCGATGGCCTGCTGGCCGCAACAGGGCGTCTGCAGGCCCGGTACCCCCAGCGACATCGAACGGGCCGCCGCCCGATAAAATTCTCCCACGTCCAAGGTCTCGATGGCCGCAAGGAGTGCCCGGTCCACCTGGACGGCTTCCTCGTAGGGGGGGTAATGGGAGAGGTCGGAACTGCCGATGAGGAGGACGTTGCGACCGGGCAGGACCCGGCTCAGCGCGGCGGTCAGGGCACGGGCGTTCTCCTGGGTGGGCATTCCGATCAGGATGGGCACAATCGGCGTGTCGGGCAGGACCCGCTGGAGAAAGGGCAGTTGCACCTCCAGGGAATGTTCCAGGGCGTGCAGTTGGGGGTCGCTCTGGAAGGAGGGGTCGGCCTCCAAGATGGCCTGGGCCAGTTCGGCATCCACGGGCACCGTCCCCAGGGGAGTCTGGAAGGCCCCGGCGGGGTAGACGCCGATGCCGGCGAAGTCGGCCAGGCGATGGTTCGGGCCGATCAGGATGACGGCGTCATAGTGCTGGCCGCGCAGTTCGGCATAGGCGTAGGCGGCCACGGGGCCGGAGTAGATGTAGCCGGCATGGGGGACGATCAGGCCGATGGGCCGGCCGGGGGTCGGTGTGATTCCCTCCAAAAAGCCGTCCACCATCTCCGCCAGTTGCGTGGGGTCGGCCGGGTAGAACTGGCCGGCCACGGCCGGCGGACGGACCGGCCCGGCTACAGGTGTAGGTGAAAAAGAGGCCGTCGGAGGCGTCCCTCCGCACCCGGCCAGAAGCAGAGCCAGGAGCAACCCGGTACTCCAGAACATTTTTCCAGACATCGCCATCTCCTCTTGCTTTCCGCCTTACCAGGTGGTGAACTGTCCACCGGGCTGGGGGATCTGCTCCTACACCGGCCCGCGAGGGCATTATTTCCACACCCCGGGAATCTCCTGTCCGCAGTAGGCGCAACGGCCTTCCCGAAGGTGCGTTTCCACCAGGGTCATCCCGCTGCGCAGAAGAACCGCTTTGCCACAGCGAGGACAATAGGTGTGGGCGGCCGGGTCTCCCGGCACGTTGCCCACATAGACGTAATGCAGGCCCTCGCTCAGGGCGATTTCCCGAGCCTTGTGCAGCGTCTCCACCGGCGTTGGGGGCAGATTTTGCAACCGGTACTGGGGGTAGAAGCGGGTAAAGTGCAATGGAACGTCGGGGCCCACTTCGTCCCGTACCCAGCGGGAAAGGCGGCGCATATCCTCCAGGTCGTCGTTCAGGGTGGGCACGACCAGGTTAACGATCTCCAGGTGGATGCCGCTCCGGGCAATGGTACGGATGGCGTCCAGCACCGGCTGCAGGGTGGCGAAGCAGACCTCCCGGTAGAAGCGCTCGTTTATGCCCTTCAGGTCAATTTTGATGGCGTCCACCACCCGGCACAGTTCCAGGAGCGGTTCGGGGTTGATGTAGCCGGCGCTGACGACGACGCTCCGCAAGCCGTGGGTGCGGGCCAGGACGGCGGTGTCGTACATATACTCATAGAAAACGGTGGGTTCGGCGTAGGTAAAGGCGATGGAGGGACTGCCCTGCTGGAGGGCGAGAGCCACCACCTCCTCCGGAAGGAGGCGAATGAAGTTGGTTTCCTCGGGCGGCACTTGGGAAATTTCCCAGTTCTGGCAGTAGAGGCAATGGAGGTTACAGCCGGCCGTAGAGAGCGATAGAGCCGTCGTGCCCGGAAGAAAGTGGAAGAAGGGCTTTTTCTCGATGGGATCCAGGTGGAGAGCACAGGGGTTGGCGTAGACCATCGTGTACAGCATCCCCTCCCTGTTTTCACGCACCCGGCAGTCTCCGCGTTTCCCCGGAGAGATCATGCAGCCTTTGGGGCAGAGACGACATTTGACGTAGGAACCGGCGTGCTTGACGTGGCAGAAGGAAATGGAGGAAAGTTCGGTCTCGGTGTGACAGTCGCCGCAGCGGGTGGTCTGGGCCACCGGGAGGGAGAAGCGGGCGGGCCGGGCATAGAAAGGCGGAGGAGGCAGGGTACTCTCCGCAGCCGGAGAGATCCGACGCAACCCCTCCAGGACGGTAACGGCACCCAGGGCCCCCAGCCCCAGCCCCAGGGCGCCCTTGATCAAGTCCCGTCGGCTCAGAAGGCGCATGGCCGTACTCCCGGGCCCACACTCCAACGGGCCCCTCCCCCAGGGAATACCCCCAGGGGTATGTTTGCCAGCCAAAATATCTGAAAACCTCACCGGGCAGGCGAAGGCCGTGCCTTCGTCATACCCACAGATCGGCTTCTCGTTAAAAGTGGGCCAGTGCATGCTCTACCTCTCTGCGGTGAATCGCTAAAAGACATATTCCACAACAGGCACGACCTGCCGAGCCAGAGATTCGGCCAGGAGAAGGGTTGAAAGGAGCGCCGCTAGGCCGGCCACAAGGATCAGAGCGTGTTTCCAACCCCGCCAGCCCTTCAGCCGGCGGGTATGAAAAGCCAAGGTGAAGAGCCCCCAGGTGAGCAGGGTCAGAACTTCCTTGGGGCTCCAGGACCAGGGGCGTCCCCAGGCCCACCATCCCCACACCATCCCCAGGACCATCCCCAAGGTCAGCCAAGGGTAGCCCCAGGCCAGGCCGCGTTCAGCCACCTCCTCAACCCCATCCGGGGAAATAGGCAGCCGGCCGCCCAGGAAACGCAGGAGACCGGCACTTCCGGCCAGGACCAGCCCCCCGTAGCCCAACGCCGTGGTCAGGACGTGGAGCGGGAACCAGAGACTTCCCAGCGCCGCCGTCGGGGGATGGGGCAGGCGGACACCCGGCGGAAGGAAAAGCAAGGCCAGGGCCACGATGAGGCCGATGGCCGTCCCGGCACAGGCTCCGGCCAGTGCCTCCTGCCGGCGGGGGGCACCGAGGGCGTAAAAGAGCGCGGTCGCCGCGGCGGTAAGGAGGAGGACCTCGTAGAGGTCCGTGAGCGGCCAGCCCTGCACCTGCAAGCCCCGGGCGAGCAGGACCAAGAGGAGGAGATAGCCGCCGGCACCGGCACACCAGCGGGCCCAGTGGCCCAGATCGGGCTTCTTGAGGCCGGCCAGGGACAGCCCGCTCCCACCGAAGAGAAAAAGGAGAGCCAGGATTGCCAGGATGTCTTCCCAGACCATGGCGTTCACGTCATCCCTCCAGAGGTGCTCCCCCGGCCAAAGCACACCCAGAGGGTTCCGTCCTCATCCAGCCGGGCCCAGAAACAGCGTCGGGGGAAGAGGAGGGACAGGCTGCTTCCAACCACCAGGAGGCAACCTGCGCTCAGGAGGAAAGGAAAGGCCGGATCGTGGACAGCCTCGACCTCCAGGAAGGAGGCGATCCGGAAGGAAAGGCGGCCGGCCGGGAGTTCCAGGGTAGTGTTGGGGGCGATGCGCCCATCGAAGAGTGGGCGGTTCAGCCCGGCCTGCTCGATATGTACCTGCAACAGGCCTTCATGGAAGCCGGCCAGGGCGGTGGCCAGAGGGGCTACAGTAACATACAGGGCCAGGGAGGGGATGGCGAAGGACTGCTCCGTGGCTCCCTGCCGGAAAGCGCAGGACGGCGGCCTCTCCCTCGCGGATAAGGAGTTCCCCGGAGACGCTGCGCAGGAAGCCACCGGATTCTTCGGCCTGCAACCCGAGGGCGGCTACGGTGCAGGCAGGATGGCGGAGCAAAGCGGTGGGGGAGGCGCCGGCAT
>JASFBA010000007.1:0-68438 GCA_036172265.1 Chloroflexia bacterium | reverse complement strand
GCGGGACGCTGCACCTGCGGAACTGCGGTGGAGAGGCGGTCTATCCCTTTACCGTGAGCGTAGAATGCCCGGTTTGGCGGAGGATTTACCTGCCGCTGGTGTTCCGAAGATCTCCCTAGTCCCCTATCTCGGCCGGAGCCTCGCCCTCCCGGCTCGGCCGAAACCCTCCCGGCTTGGCCGGAGCCTCGCCCTCCCGGCTCCCTGTCCCCCTGCCTGTCCCCTGTCCCCCCTAAGCCCTGTACTCCCACCCCTTCTCTTCCGGAAAGACATTCTCGTAACGTACGCTATGGCGCGGTTCGGCCATCATCGGCTCTACAGCATCGCGCCACTTCTTGTAGTGGACCGTCTCCTTGTGTCGGGCCGGGTCCTCTGGGGTGCGGTAGACTTCCACCAAGATGAAACGGGTAGGATCGTCGGCCTGCTGGATGACATCGAAACGAACGACCCCCGGCTCCAGCACACTGTTTCGGGCGTTCTCGACGGTCGCCTCCCGGAAGGCCTCGATGAATTCCGGCTTGACGTGAGCGTGCACATGGACGATGAGCATGGCTTTCCCTCCTTATGTCAGTCCGTCAGATCCTCTCACCATCAGCGGCAAACAAGTCCGACCATACCCGTTGGTGCTCTGCTAGATACCGGCAAAATCACCTTATGTCGCCCTTGATAAGGATTCGTGCTTCCACCAAGACGCCACTTTCGGCGATTCCCCCTCGGAGGCTGTGGGACAGGACACCGATGATATTTTCGCCCCACTCTAGGCGAAACCTGCCCGAGCCCAACGCTCTGGACAACCGTATTTTATCCCGTGATACTGCAAAAGTCAATCCATTTGCACCTGACATCCGCTTATAACCGGCCGTAAGTCGGTTTGACCATCCGACTTACCGAATGATGAGCGTGTCAGCCCTTTCGTTTGCGCCTCTCCTCATCCTGTTGTATAATCCCAACCGACACCTGTTCCGGCGGAGAATCGCCGGAGGTTTCCTGCATTTTGTGAGGCAAAGCCGCGGAGGAGATATTTGTATGGGAACGACGATAGGTATCCGCCGTGAGAATAAGAGCCGCTGGGAACGCCGCGTGCCGATTACTCCGGAAAAGATCCGGAAGTTACGCGAAAAGTACGGGATCGAGTTCATTGTTCAACCTTCCTCCATTCGCGTCTTCCGGGAAGAGGAGTTCTCCCAGGCTGGTGCCCGAGTCCAGGAGGACCTCTCGCCGGCCCCGATCATCTTCGCCATCAAGGAAATTCCCCCGCATCTCCTGCAGCCGGGCAAGACCTATATCTTCTTCGCCCATGTAATCAAGGGCCAGCCCTTCAATATGCCCATGCTCCGTCGCCTTATGGAATTGGGCTGCAACTTGATTGATTATGAAAGAGTAGCCGACGAACGCGGCCGCCGCCTGATCTTCTTCGGCTGGCACGCCGGCGTCGTGGGCATGATCGAGAGCCTGTGGGCCCTGGGGAAGCGTCTGGAGTGGGAAGGCATTGCCAACCCCTTTCCCCATCTCCGCCATACCTATACCTACGAACACCTGGAGGCCGCCCGCTCCGAGGTGCAGGCCGCCGGCGAGGAGGTTCGCACCCGGGGTCTGCCGCCCCAGATCGCCCCCCTCATCATCGGCGTGGCCGGCTACGGCAACGTCGGCCGGGGCATCCAGGAAATCTTGAGGAACGACCTGCCCACGGTGGAGATCGCCCCGGACGAGGTGGCCCGCGTGGCCGGCGACCCCCACGCTTCTGCCCGTGTGATCTACTGCACGACCTTCAAAGAGGAGCATATCGTCGCCCCCAACGATCCCCAAGCCACCTTTGATCTTCAGGACTATTACCATCACCCGGAAAAGTACCACCCCACCTTCGACCCTTACCTTCCTCACCTGACCGTACTTATGAACGCCAACTATTGGGATGCCCGTTATCCCCGCCTGGTAACCAAAGCGGCACTACGCGAACTCTACAGCCGGCCACAGCCGCCCCGCCTGCGCGTGATCGGCGACGTCAGTTGCGACGTCGAGGGCTCCATCGAGTGTAACATGCGTTGCACCGAACCCGATGACCCTGTTTATGTCTATAATCCCCTGACCGAGGAAATCACGATGGGCGTGGCTGGCCATGGTCCGGTCATCTTGGCCGTGGATATCCTACCCAGCGAACTGCCCCGCGAGGCCTCCGAGTACTTTAGCGACATCCTGGAGCCCTTTATCCCGGCCATCGCCGGTGCCGATTACTCCGTCCCCTTTGAAAAACTCGACCTGCCCCCGGAGATCAAACGTGCCGTTATCGTCTACCACGGGCAACTCACGCCCGACTACCGATACCTGGAAAAGTTTCTCTAACCGGACACTGGCAAAATCACCTATGTTGCCCTTTGATAAGCGTTCGCACTTCCACAAGACACCGCTCTCGGCGATTCCCCCACCAGGAGGTCGTGAGACAGGACACCGACGATATCTTCGCCCCAAAGTTCGCGCCGGGCATCCCGGCCGAATCAATAGAAAATCATCTGACATTTGAACCTTTACTAAACCAAAGGAGGAAACCATGAAAAAAGTCATCGTCTTTGGGGCCGGCCTGGTAGTCCATTCCCACGTCCAGTACCTCCTGAAGCACGGCTACCAGGTCACCGTGGCCAGCCGTACTCTGAGCAAAGCCCAGGAGGTCCTGGAGGGCCACCCCCATGGACGCGCCATCGCCTTCGACCTGGAGAAAGAGGGCGACGCCCGCCTGGACGAACTGGTAGGTCAACACGACTTAGCGGTAAGCCTTTTGCCTTCCATCTACCACCCCCGGGTGGCCCGTTCCTGCCTGCGCCGGGGCAAGCCCATGGTGACGACCTCTTATGTCAAGGATGAAATGCGGGCCCTGGACGACGAGGCCAAGGAAAAGGGCCTGATCCTCCTGAATGAGATCGGGGTGGACCCGGGCATTGACCATATGATGGCTATGAAGGTCTTCCACCACGTCCAGGCCTCCGGCGGGCGCATCACCCGATTTATCTCCTACTGCGGCGGCTTGCCGGCCCCCGAAGCCAACGATAACCCCTTCGGCTACAAGTTTTCCTGGAGTCCCCGAGGGGTTCTCCAGGCCGCCAAGAACCCCGCCCGCTACCTCCGGGACGGCGAACTCTTCGAGATTCCCGGTCCGGACCTCTTCCTACACTACTGGAGCGTGCCGATCGAAGTAGAGGGGCGGGTCATCCCCTTCGAGGGCTATCCGAACCGCGACAGCCTGCCCTATGCCTCCCTTTACGGCATCGCCGATACGCGGACGATGTTCCGCGGCACCCTGCGCTACCAGGGCTGGTGCCCCACGATGAAGGCCATCGTGGACCTGGGCCTGCTGGAAGAGACGGAGCGTACCGATCTGGATAGCCTGACCTATGCCGAGTTTCTGGCTTCCCTCATCGGTAAGAAGGGCCGGGCCACCCGGGCCGATGTGGCCGCTTATCTGGGCCTGCCCGCCATACACTTTATCCTCGGCCACCTGGAGTGGCTGGGCCTCTTCAGCGAGGAAAAGTTGCCGGCCGGCTGCGCTTCTCCCCTCGATGTCCTCACGGCTACGATGCTCTCTCGAATGCAATACGCCCCCGGCGAGCGCGACATGCTCGTCCTTCAGCACCAGTTCCTGGCCGAGTACCCCGACCACAAGGAGCGCATCACTTCCACGATGATCGACTTTGGCATCCCCGGGGGAGACACCAGCATGAACCGCACCGTCGGCCTGCCGGCCGCCATCGGCGCCCGCCTGATCCTGGAGGGCCAGGTCCGTACCTCCGGCGTGCTCATCCCCATCCATCCCGAACTCTACGAGCCGGTGTTGGCCGAACTGGAGCACCTGGGCATCCATTTTACCGAAAAGGTGGAGCGAATTTGACCGATAACGTGTCCCCGGGCAACCGGGTGAACGTGCAAAGGGTAAGGAGGCCTTATGTCCGAGCGTTTTCTGCGTTTCCCTGAAGGCTTTATCTGGGGCACGGCCACTTCGGCCTATCAAATCGAAGGAGCCACCAACGAAGACGGCCGCGGCCCCTCCATTTGGGACACTTTCTGCCGCCAGCCGGGCAAGGTTTGGCAGGGACAGACCGGCGACGTCGCCTCCGACCATTACCACCGCTGGGAAGAGGACATCCGCCTGATGCAGGAACTGGGCCTGCCGGCCTATCGCTTTTCCATCGCCTGGCCGCGCATCCTTCCAGAGGGCACGGGCAAGGTCAACCCGGCCGGCCTGGACTTTTACGACCGCCTGGTGGACGGCCTGAAAGAAGCCGGCATCGAGCCTTTCGTTACCCTCTACCACTGGGATCTGCCCCAGGCCCTTCAGGACCGCGGCGGCTGGACCAAGCGGGAGACGGCCGAGGCCTTTGCCGAATACGCCCACATCGTCGCCGGGCGGCTGGGCGACCGGGTGATGTACTGGATTACCCACAACGAACCGTTCGTCTCCTCGATCTTCGGCCACTTTACCGGCGAGCACGCTCCGGGGAAGAAAAGCCCCTTTGATGCCGCCTGGGCCTACCGCCATATCATGCTTTCCCATGGGCTGGCCGTGGAGGCGCTGCGGGCCTCCCTGCCGTCCTCGGCCCAGATCGGCATCGTCCTCAACCTCAGCCCGGTCCACCCGGCCTCCGACTCCCCCAAGGACCGGCAGGCGGCCAAACGCCTCGACGGGCTGCTCAACCGGATGTTCCTGGAGCCGGTGCTGCGCGGCCGCTTTCCCCCAGACCTTCAGAAGGTCTTTGGCCTCCTTTTCAAACCCTCTTCGGAAGATATGAAGCGCGTTGCAGCCCCGATCGATTTCCTGGGAATCAACTACTATACCCGAGTGGTCGCCCGCCATGACCCCGGGACGCCCTTTATCCAGGCCGCGGCGGTCGAGGTGGAGGGCAGCGAACGCTCCGAGATGTGGGAAATCTACCCGGCCGGGATGTACGAGCTTCTCACCCGCGTCTATTCCGAGTATCGGCCGGCCCGTATCCTGATCACCGAGAACGGCTTCCCCTTCCCAGATGCGCCGGACCCGGACGGTCGAGTACGCGACCCCCAGCGCATCGCCTACCTGCGCCACCACCTCCTTCAGGCCCACCGGGCCATCTCCGAGGGCATCCCGGTGCAGGGCTACTTCGCCTGGTCGCTCCTGGATAACTTTGAGTGGGCCCACGGCTACCGGATGCGCTTCGGCCTGATCTATGTGGATTACGAGACCCAAACTCGCACGATCAAGGATAGCGGACGCTGGTTCGCCGAGGTCATCCGGCAGAACGGGATTCGGCTGGAGGAATGATGTATCGTATCCATGTGCGCGACCACTTTGACGCCGCCCACTACCTGCGCGGCTACCAGGGACGCTGCGAGGCTTTGCACGGCCACCGCTGGGAGGTGGTGGTGGCTCTGGAGAGCACCCGGCTGAACGAACTCGGCCTGGCCTATGACTTTACCGACCTCAAGCGCCTCCTCCAAGAGAAGGTGCTTTCCCGGCTGGATCACCGTTGCCTGAACGATATCCCCCCCTTTGACCGGATCAACGCCTCCACCGAAAATCTGGCCCGGGTGATCTTCGGCTGGCTCCAGGAGGCGCTGGATGTGCCTTCCGTGCGTCTGGCCTATGTGGAGGTCTACGAATCGCCCGATTCCTGGGTACGCTACAGCCCGGAGGGAGGGTCGTGAGAACCTTTTCTCGGCAAGACTCCCATCATTACGGCGGACAGGCGGTCCTGGAAGGGGTCATGATTCGCAGCCGGCGGGGAATGGCCGTGGCGGTGCGTGCCCCGACAGGGGAAATCGTCCTCCATGAGGAGCGTTTCTCCCGCCCGACCCGGCCTTGGACGCGGTGGCCCTTCCTTCGCGGCCCCTACATCCTCTGGGACACGCTCAATCTGGGCCTACGGGCGCTGAACTTTTCGGCCAACGTGGCCCTGGGGGAAAGCGAGTACCAAGTGGGCCCGAAACAGATGGTCGGGGTGGTAGTTGTGGCGCTGGTCCTGGCCGTGGGGTTCTTTTTCCTCCTGCCGATGTTCCTTGTACGCCTTGTTGCCGGATGGCTTCCGACCGGATGGCTCCAGGCACTGGTGGAGGGGTTGATTCGCCTGGGCGTGGTTCTGGGATACCTCCTGGCGATTGCCCAGATGCGGGAGGTGAAACGCCTCTTGGCCTACCACGGGGCCGAGCACAAGGTCGTCAACGCCTTAGAAGCCGGCGCTCCCCTGGATGTGGAAGGCGTGCGGCCCTTTTCTACGGCCCACACCCGCTGTGGCACAGCCTTTCTTCTCCTGGTAGTGGTGTTGGCCGTTCCTCTCTTTGCCCCCCTGGGCGGGTTGGGATTGGGTTGGGGGATTCTCGCCCGACTGGCCCTCATCCCGGTCCTGGCCGGCGTTTCCTACGAGGTTATGCGTCTGGGAGCCGAATACGCCCGCCGGCCGGCGGTGCGCGTACTTCTCGCCCCGGCCCTGCTCCTGCAGCGTTTGAGCACACGCGCCCCCGACGACAAAATGCTGGAAGTGGCCCTGGCCGCGCTCTCGCGGGCTCGAACATTGGACAAGGAGGAGATGTTTTAAGGGAGATAATGGGCGCTTGACGATCGCTTCTCTTTCTGGCATAATAGCACCAAATCCACAAAGCCGGAGGAGAAAAAGATGTCCGAATTTCTAAACTGGTGGACCTGTTCCGAGTGTCGCTACACCCTTCAGGCCAAGGAGCCGCCCGAAATCTGCCCCGGCTGCAACAAGAAATGCCAGTTCATCGAGGCCACATGCTATACCCCGGAGTGCGGCGGCCCGGCTAACCCTGACCCTCAAATCATCGCCGGCCTGGGGAAACCCGAATGACCGGGCCTCTG
Source organism: Chloroflexia bacterium (assembly GCA_036172265.1). GTDB lineage: Bacteria > Chloroflexota > Chloroflexia > DTKN01 > DTKN01 > JASFBA01. Next base: position 61,606 of record JASFBA010000007.1, on the reverse strand, counting down.
CTCTCTCTCCCGGTCCCGGACCTGTTATCCCCCTGGGGGGGATATTTCGTCCCCCTCGGACATGAACCTGCAGCTCCAGGCTTTATCCTGGCCCGATGGAAGGCCATCCTGACCACAGTGCTCCTCCTCCTGGCCTTCTTGCAGGTGCTTGAGCAGGCCGTACTGCGCGGAAAGGTCCACCTCCAGATCGACCCAAAGGCTGTCGCCGCCCTTCACCGCCTGGGAGGCATCGTCTCCCTGGAAATCGCCCAGGTCGTCCTAGGCCTCTGCCTATACGCCGCATACGGCCTGGGCTACCTCCTGGGCACGGAACGCCTGATCGCCCATGCGGTCCTGGGAGGCATAGCCACGGCCGGACTTCTTCTGAAAGTGCTCATCAGCAACGCCCTCCCCCGCCTTCTGTGCCGGCAGGCCGTGTTGGGGACGATAACCTTTTTCGCCATCCTGGGCGTCTTCCTCACCAGCGCATTGCCCCACTTTCTGGGCCTGGATTACTAAACACGGTTGAACGTTATTCCAGGTTCGGAAGTGCTTGACACCCTCTTGGACATCGGCTATACTGACATCGAGAGCGGTTCATTGAGCGAGAAAGGAGGTGCCCCCATGGAAACGCGGATGGCTACGGCCAGCAGTGTGCTCGAAGAATCGCGGCCGGCCGGCCGCGAGATCGCCCAGCAAGTTCAGGAGGGTCTGCAAGGAACATCCCCCGACTTCCTTCTCCTTTTCACCACCGAGCAATATAAGCAGGCCGAGGTGCTCCAGGGAGTCCGGAGCGTCTTTCCTCAGACGCCTCTGATCGGCTTCTGCGGAGCCGGCGTCTTCACCGGACCGGAAGTCCATATCCGGGGCGTCGCCCTGATGGGGCTTTCTTCGCCAGGACTCCAAGTACACACCACCGTGGTAACCCGCGTCGGCGCCCGTTCGCGGGAGGCCGGCCGCGAGTTCGCCCGCCAGGTCATGGGCAAAGCTGAAAAAGCCCCCTATGCCCTCCTCCTCACCCTCCCCGACCCCCTGACCGGCTGTAACGTGAGCGAGTTCCTGCGGGGAGCCCTGGAAATCACCGGGGCCGAGGTCACCTACCTGGGCGGAGGCGCCGGGGATAACCTCCGTTTCATCCAGACCTACCAGATGGAGGGCAGCCAGGTCTACCAGGATGCCGTCGCCGGAGCCCTCCTCCTCTCCCAGCGCCCGATCGGGGTGGCCGTGCGCCACGGCTGGAAGCCGCTCAGCCAGGCCCTGACGGTGACTCGTTCCACAGAGAGCATCGTCCACGAACTGGACTGGGGGGAGGCCTTCCAGGTCTACCGTCAGGCAGCCGGCGCTCCCGATCTGAAACGTGAGGACTTTGCCGCCTTCGCCATGGTCCACCCTTTGGGCATCCCCCAGGCGGAGGAGCAGTTTGTCATCCGCGACCCCATCCAGGTTCGGGAAGACGGTTCCCTGGTCTGCGTGGGAGAAGTGCCCCAGAACAGCATCGTGCGCGTGATGCAGGGTGCCAAAGAAGACATGGTCCAGGCGGCCCAAGAGGCGACAGAGACGGCCCGGGCGCAACTCGGCGGGGCCCGGGTAGCCGGGGCAGTGCTCTTTGACTGCGTCTCTCGTTGCCTAATGCTGGGGGAGGCCTTCCGTGAGGAACTGGCTGCCGTGCAGCAAGTAATCGGCACGGATGTCCCCCTGATCGGCTGCCTGACCTTTGGGGAGGTCGGTGCCCTCAAGGGCGGCTTGCCCCAGTTCCATAACAAGACCCTGTCTATGGCCCTTTTCGGGCGCTAACCGGGACAGACCGATCGGGTTTCCGTGGAGGCCCAGGGCGAAGGGGCCGTGGGCCTCCACACGGATACACACAAGGATAGATGATGGACCCCAACGATCTGAGCGAAAAGTTCCAGGAACTTTCCATTATGTACGAACTTCTTTCCTCCATCGGCACCTCTCTGGAGATGGAGAAGACGGTGGAGGATTTCCTGGAACGGGTGACAAGTCGTTTCTTCTGCGAGATCGGGGCCTTTTATCTTTGGGATCAAGAAAACGGGGTCTTCCGCCTTTTAGCCAGCCGAGGGGTAGCCGAAGCGGAACGGGGGCGAGGAGAGCAGGTGTCGGAGGACAACCCGGCCGGCCGGCGTCTTCTCCGGGGAGAACGGGGCTTGGTCGTCCAGGGGAGAGAGGCTCCTTACTGGTCGCTCTACCCCTTCTCGGCCGAACGGATTCACGCGATCCTCATCGTAGCCGCCCGTTTCCAGGATGCCTTGCTGGGAGCCCTGCAGTTGGAACGCTTCTCCCCTCCCCTCTTCAGCGAACGCGATGTGAGCAAACTGGGTTCTCTGATGGACCGCCTGGCCATCGCCCTGAACCATAGCCGGCTCTATCGGGAACTTCAGGAATCGCGCTCCCGTCTGGAGGAAACCCAGAAACGGCTGCTCCACCTGGTGGCCGAACTTTCCACGCCGGTGATTCCGGTACTGGAAGGCATCCTGGTCATGCCGCTCATCGGCAGCATTGATAGCGAACGGGCCGGCCGGATTCTGGATAGCCTCCTTCACGGCATCGAGGAACACCGGGCCCGGGTGGCCATCCTGGACATCACCGGCGTACCGATGATCGACTCCCAGGTGGCCAACCACCTGGTGCGAGCCATGCTGGCGGCCCAACTCCTGGGCGCCCGCACCATCCTCACCGGTATCAGCCCGGAGATCGCCCAGACGATGGTCCAACTGGGCATCGACCTGGCCGGCATCACCTCCTGTGCCGACCTGCAACAGGGGGTAGCCTTGGCTCTGCGTCTCGTAGGGGAGCAGTAGGGAGAGGGTTTAGGGCTTAGGACGATGGTTGGGAAAAACGCGCCCATGCAAGGCTGGAGCATTCAACCGGTTGCTCCGGAGACGCTTCCTTTTGTCGTGGACTACTGTGTACGTTGTATCAGCGGCCAGCCCACGGGGGAAGATTTTCAAAACCTTGATACCGGAAACGTCTGACCGGCGGAGACTACTGGTGCTTTATTGCCTTGGCAGAACCAGTTGGGTATATTGACCTCGAGGTGCGCATCTATGAGGGCAAACATACCCTCTGGGTAAACGAACTGTACGTCCGAGAAGACCAACGAAGGCAGGGAATCGCCACCGCGCTTTTGCGAAAAGCACTCGCCTGGGCCGGGGAACAGGGTTGGTCCGCCCTCTACGCCTCCCCCGAAACGGACAAGAGGCGCCCAGCAGGTGCTAAGGAAGGTTGGTTTCTGGACAGAGCGGCTGATCTTTCGGGGGCAACCGGGTGCCGAATAACGCTTTCCCGTATTCCTTTGCTTCTTCCCAACCACCGATTTATCAACCCCTTACGGTAGTTGGCGGAGGGCTGGCCGGGAGCGAGGCAGCCTGGCAGGCAGCCGAACGGGGCATTGAGGTACTCCTCTACGAGATGCGCCCGCTGAAAATGACCCCGGCCCACACCGGCGGCCTCCTGGCCGAATTGGTCTGTAGCAACTCGCTGGGGGCGCGGGAGGTGGACCGGGCGCTGGGGCTTCTCAAGGAGGAACTGCGCCGGCTGGGTTCCCTCCTCATCGCCTGTGCCGACGAGACGGCGCTGCCGGCCGGCGCCGCCCTGGCCGTGGACCGGGAAGCCTTTGCCCGACGGGTAAGCGAACGCATCCGAAACCACCCGCGCATCACTGTCCAGACCGCCGAGGTGACCGAGATCCCCGATGGGCCGGCCGTCATCGCCACCGGCCCGCTCACCTCCCCTCCGCTGGCCGAGGCCATCGCCCGCTTCACCGGCCGGGAGCACCTCCACTTCTACGACGCCATGGCCCCCATCGTGACGGCCGATTCGGTGGATATGACGGTGGCCTTTTTCGCCTCGCGTTACGGTCGCGGCGGGGAGGATTACATCAATTGCCCGATGACGCGGGAGGAGTATGAACGCTTTGTGGAAGCCCTCCTTTCGGCGGAGCAAATTCCTCTGCACGATTTCGAGCGAGAGGAGGCCCGTTTTTTCGAGGCCTGTCTGCCCATCGAGGAAATCGCCCGTCGGGGACGGGAGGCGCTGGCCTTTGGCCCCTTGCGGCCGGTGGGCCTGGTGGATCCGCGCACGGGGAAACGGCCCTATGCCGTGGTGCAGTTGCGCCGGGACGACCTGGCCGGCCGGCTCTACAACCTGGTGGGCTTCCAGACCAACCTGCGCTGGAAGGAGCAGGAACGCGCCTTCCGCCTTATCCCCGGCCTGGAACGGGCCGAGTTCGTTCGTTACGGCCAGATGCACCGTAACACCTTTCTCCACAGCCCTTCCCTCCTCCGCCCGACGCTCCAGAGCGTAGCCAGGGACGACCTCTTCTTCGCCGGCCAGATCACCGGGAGCGAAGGTTATGTCGGCTCCATCGGCACAGGGCTGCTGGCCGGCATAAACGCCGCCCGCTTCCTGCGCGGGGAAAGGCTCTGGGTCCTCCCACCCACGACGATGTTGGGGGCTATCGTGCGCTATATCACTACACCCCGCGAGGGCGATTTCCAGCCGATGAAGGCCAACTTCGGCCTTCTTCCGGACCTTCCTCACCCGCCCCGAAGCAAACAGGAACGCGGCCGAGCCTACGCCGAACGGGCTTTGCAGGAACTGGAAGAGTTCTTGAAGTCATAGGAATTTCTACACACGCTTCCTCCATTCCCAATATTCCTGGAGATTCCGATAGGGCACCACCGAATCAATTGCCCGGGCCATGTCCTCCGTCAAGTAGTTCATCCAATAATCGTCAAAGATAGCCTCACCATGAGGGGAGAACGGTCCCTTCCCTTCGACCAGAGCCTCTACCTCCCTCACCGAACCGATGTTCTTCGTGTTCCCGCTACCAGGGCGATCGGAAGCAACTTTCCATTTCTCCTGCACCAAGAAGATGAAATCCCGGGCCACAGAGACGATGCTTTGAAGTTCGCTCAGGGCATAAGTCCGAAATTCCTCGGGCGATTCCGTGCTACGGCTATAGATAATGCCTAGAACAAAATGTGCGGCATATTGTTCGTAAGGGAAAACGACGTTCTTGGTAGACCGACGCTGACGAAAATACCCCGTAAAGGCTCCCAGAGTGAACCCATTTGCCGACGTCGAGTTCACCCGGTAGGTGCTTTTCAGGTCCAAGGCGATCTTGGTCCCATCTGTCGCTATAAGGCTGATGTCAGGATAGTAATTCTGGTACTCGCTGAGCACCATCTTGTACTCATGCTCCGAAGCAAAACGGGAAATGACTGGCAGGAGCATAAGTTCGATGATCTTGGAGATCACTTTCGTGTCTATAGAGATTGTGTAGATGTTTTGATACACATCAATGAAGCCTTTGATCACCCAATCGCCTGTTTCTGTGCTCAGAGAGGTCCTGAAGTGCTCCACATAAGACAAGAGTGCTGTTCTGAAATGTTCCTTGTTCATCGTCTTTCACACACCTATTAAGAGGACTTCTTTAGATTCGGCGTTGGTGGACAGAACATATTTATAGCGAAAATGCTCAACCCGGACATTACGCTTGTGCCGTCCAAGCAAGGAGGCCAGTTCCGACACGGTGGGAATACCATCGCTACGATAAGAGACCACCAGAATACTCCGACGATACCGCTCAAAAAGCCGATCAAAGGCTCCATAGATTCTTACCTTATCTGTCCACTCAGTCGGCTGTAATTTCAATGGGCGGTGTTTCATCCGATGATTGATATGTTCTCCCCAACGGTCGTACATCGCTAGACCCTCCAGAAAATGGTAAAAATGCCGGTAGTCAACAACCACGCCACGTCTGGAGATGTAAGGCGGGTCAATGTAAACGAGATCATATTCCCCAGGCACATCGCAGGCGTCACAGTTGAAGGCACGGTTTTCCCGCCCATTATCGAAGACGGCCCGGTTGGCCTCGTCTATAAAGACACGAAACCACTCTTCAAAAGGCCTGTCCCATGAGGCTTTGTTCCCGAAGGTACGCTCAACCTCAGCGAACCGCAGGTGTAGGTTTTTGCGGTGAAAAAGGTTAAACGGCCTTTTGACCATACAGGCCTGGCAGAGGGCAAAAAAGGCCAGGGCAAACTTGTATGGATCGGTGAACTGGCGGATGTTAGCGATGGTCTGGTCGATCCAGGCATTCTCTTCGTCGGTGTAATAGATTCCGGCAAAGGTTTCCCGAACAAAATGGGGATATGTTATCTCCGGATGGTTGGTGAGCACCCAGTCCACCTCCTCCGGACACAAGCGAACCCGACCGTTTTCGATCAGGGCCTGACCGATGTAATAGTTAAAACGAAGCACATCGTTGTAAGTAACCGCCTTACCCTCTATTTTCAGCCGATAGGCAATCGCTCCCGTACCACCAAAAGCGTCCAAACAGGTGTCAAAATCCAGGTTGGCAATTTGTCCCCAGATCCAATCGGCCAGTTTAGCCTTGCTGCCTTGGTAGCGTGTGGAAGGAAAACGAGCAACCAAGTCGGGAAATAGGGCCTGTTGACACACTGTAAATCTGGACATCCCCGACTTCCTCCTGATACCTACCATATCCTTTTACTTCCAATTATACCCTATCCCCAAAATTGGACAATCCGGCCTGCATCGGGTAAAATTCGTGATGTCAAGACCATCCGACAGGAGGAACGTATGAGAAGATGGTACGAATACGTCTGCCTGGACTGCGGCTACGGCGGGCTGACTCGCGACCCCAAGGGCTACCTTCGGGGACGCTATACCTGCCCCCGCTGCGGGAGCCTCCGCTTCGAGGTCGCGGAGCGCGATACGGTCCCTCTCACCGAAGAGGATGATGCCCCGCCGGAAATCGAATAAAGGACATCCCGATGATCCCCAAAACGGTACTGCGCGAACTCCAGGACATCGTCGGCCGGGGATGGGTGCACACCGAACCGGAGGACCTCCTCTGCTACGGCTTTGACGCTACCTTCCGGGAAAGCCTGCCCGAGGCAGTCGTTTCTCCGGAGACGACGGAAGAGGTTTCCCGCGTTATGCAGGTAGCCTATCGGGAAGGGATCCCGGTGGTGCCACGGGGCCTGGGAAGCGGGCTGGCCGGCGGGAGCATCCCCATTTATGGCGGCATTGTCCTGAACTTGACCCGCATGAACCGCATCCTGGAAATTGATCGGGCCAATATGGTGGCCGTGGTGCAGGCCGGCGTGGTCACCGCCGACCTACAGGCCGAGGTGGCCAAATACGGCCTATACTACCCGCCCGACCCCTCCAGCCAGCGCCATTCCAGCATCGGCGGCAACATCGCCTGCAACGCCGGCGGGCCGCACTGCCTCAAGTACGGGGTAACTGCCGACTATGTGCTGGGGCTGGAGGTAGTCCTGGCCGATGGACGCATCCTGCGCACCGGCGGCAAGACGATCAAACGCGCCGTCGGCTACCGCCTGAGCGACCTCTTCATCGGTTCAGAGGGCACCCTGGGGGTGATCACCGAGGCCATCCTGCGTCTCATCCCGCCCCCTAAAGCCACCTGCACGGCGATGGCCGTTTTCCCGCGCCTGAACGATGCCGGCGTAGCCGTAACGTGCATCCTGGAACAGGGGATCATTCCCGTAGCCCTGGAGATTATGGACGATACCACTATCGCCACAGTGGAAGCCCATAAGAAGATGGGCCTGCCGCTGGACGTAGAGGCCATCCTGGTTATCGAGACCGACGGGGAACCGGAGCAAGCCCGGCGGGAGATCGAAGAGATCGCCGAGATCTGCCGCCGGACAGGGGCCCGCGAGGTCAAGGTGGCGGCCGACGAAAAGGAAGGGGCGGCGCTGATGGCCGCCCGCAAATCCGTTTCTCCCTCGCTGGCCCGCCGCCGGCCCAACAAACTTGGCGAGGACATCACCGTACCCCGCAGCGCCATCCCCGAAGCGGTAGCCCGCATCAAGGAGATCTCCCGTCGCTACAACCTGCCCATCCCCATCTTCGGCCACATCGGCGACGGCAACCTCCACCCCAATATCCTCTTCGACCGGCGCGATGAGGAGGAGTTCGCCCGGGTGGAGCAGGCCGCCGAGGCCATCTTCCGGGTGGCCATGGAACTGGGCGGCGTCCTCTCCGGCGAACACGGCGTCGGCCTCCTGAAGCGTGACTTTATCGAGGAGAATCTGGGGCCGGTGGCCGTCGAGGTGATGCGGGCGATCAAGCGTACCCTCGATCCTAAGGGCATCCTCAACCCGGGGAAGGTGATGCCGGAGGGTATAGGGGAACGGTAGGAGACAAGGGGACGGGGAGCCGGGAGGGCTCCGGCCGAGCCGTCCCAAGGAAAAGTGCGACACGTAATGCGCAACAGATGGAGGTCGAAATGCGACACGTCTTCCACCAGTTGTCTCTGGCGTTGCTTCTGTTTACCTTCCTTCCCGCTCTTCCGGCCATGGGTACCGAAAGCCGGCCCGTCATCGCCCTCTACTTTGCCTGGTATGAACTCTCGGACTGGAACTCGGGCCGGATGAGCGACCTACCCCAGGTACTCTATTCCTGCGGCGAGCGCGCTACCCTTCAACGCCACATCGAGCAGGCTCACAACGCCGGCATCGACGCCTTTATGGTGGCCTGGACCGGCCGGGAAGATAGCCGTATCGACGGTCGGGTCCGCCAGTTGCTCGACCTATCCGGCTCCTACGGCTTCAAAATCGCCGTCTTCCTCGACATCACCGCTTCCGGCAATTTTCAAAGCGCCGAGCAGACGCGGGAGAACCTGCGCTATGTGATCCATACCCTTGCCTCTCACCCCAATTACCTGCGCTTCCAAAACCGCCCGCTTATCGGCTTCTGGTCCCTCCCAAGCATCCCGACTTTCCCCGGCAAAAGTGCCTACGAGACCTGGAAACAACTGCGCCAGGAACTGGACCCCAACGGATGGACCTTCTGGCTGGGCGAAGGTGTGGATTTCTCCTATCTGGACATCTTCGATGCCATCTACTTCTTCGACATCTCCTGGGCGGCCGAACCGTCAAGCGCCCTAGCCTCTTACTCCCGCAAGTTGAACGCCTACAACAGCGCCCACGGCACCTCCAAACCCTTCATCGCCACGGTGATGCCGGGCTACGACGACACCCGTATGCCCGGCCGGCCGACCCACTACCGCGACCGCGCAGGTGGGGAGTATTACCACAAGTCTTGGCAGGCGGCTATAGACTACCAAGCCTCGCTGGCCATCATCAACAGTTGGAACGAGTGGTACGAAGGCAGCCATATCGAGCCAAGCCAAAATTACGGCACCCAATACCTGGAACTGACCGCCCAGTGGGCACCCCAGTTCAAAAGCGGGGCACCGCCTCCGCCGCCCGGACCCACCCCTACGCTCACCCCGGCCGGCCCATTCGCCGATAGCGCCTTTGAAGCGGTCTGGAAACGCACCGACAAGCCGGTGACTGATGGACGCACCACCCGTTCCTGGGTTTGGGGGCCGGCCCCCTTCAGCACCGGATTACACGAACCCTACGCCCAGTCTCCCGGCGGAACCCGCCTGGTGCAATACTTCGATAAATCGCGCATGGAAATCAACAACCCCTCCGGCGACCGCTCCTCCATGTGGTTTGTCACCAACGGCCTCCTGGTCTATGAGATGGTGACCGGCCGGATCATGGTGGGGGATACTTCCTTCGAGATACGCGCCCCGGCAAGCGAGGCGGTGGCCGGCGATTGGGCCTCTGTCAACCCCAACTGCCCGACCTACGCCACCTTCGGCAGCCTTATCGGGCAACCAGCCCCTTCACGCCCAGGACAGAAAGCCACGGCCACCCTCGCCAAAAACGGCTCTGTGGAAAACGACCCGACCAAGGCCAGATACACCGGGACGGCCATCGCCTACTACGAAGATGCCACCGGACACAACGTTCCCCAGGTGTTCTGGGAATTTATGAACCGCAGCGGGTTGATTTACGTCAACAATACTTACCAGAACGGGAAACTGGTGGACTGGCTCTTCGCCTTCGGCTACCCCATCAGCGAACCGTACTGGGTGCGTTGCCGGGTGGCCGGTGTGGAACAGGACATCCTGGTGCAACTCTTTGAACGCCGGGTGCTTACCTATACCCCGGCCAACCCGCCCGGCTGGCAGGTGGAGATGGGGAACGTGGGCCTGCACTATTACCGATGGCGTTACGGGCCCTAAAAAGGTAGGACAACTCCTACGGAGTTGTCCTACCCTTCCCCTACTAAAAAGGCGGCGCCGGAGGACAAGAACCTCCGGCGCCGCTTGGGTATTACCGGAAGACGAGCGGCAAGAAGATTTGCACGAAGAGGGGAGAGCGCACGACCACGATGGTCTTGACCTCGGCACCCGCACCTGGATCGGCCTGGGAGGTCGCCTGTAGGGTAATCTCGTCTATGCTTCCGCCCGGCGCCCCGGTCGGCACGTTGACCTGGACGGTCAGATCGGCATGGTCCAGGCCGCTGACGGTGACCTGGAAGGGAATTCCGCTCAGCGGCCAGCCGGCCGTATCGGTGACGCTCAGGTCAAAGGTATCGGTCGTCGGGCCGGTGTTGAGCAACGTCACGTGAACCGACACGACGCTTCCGGCCACCACCTCGGTGAGGTCGGGCGCGAGGAGCGAACCTCCATACAGGATTCGTCCGGGGCCGGCGATCACCTCCGTCCCGGCCAAAGCCCAGAGCGGCACACCCGTGTCCACAAGAATCTGGTCGGCATAGATGCGCACTTCGCCGCCGGACTGGAAGATGCGTCCGCCGTTATGGCGTAGGTCAATCGTCCCGCCGGGGCCGACGGCCAGCGTGATGGAACCGGTGGCCGAGATGGCACCGGGGGCCAGGCCCCGCAGATCGAGTTCCCAATCCGCGCCATAGATCAGGACGTCGCCTCCGGAGACGCGGGTAACCTCCCCGGCCAGGGAAATCGAAGCCGGGTCAATCCGGACCTGGCTCGGCCCCATGCACCTCCGTCCGCCGGCAGAAGGGATGCCGGGGTTGCCGGAGGCGTGCGTCCCGCCGCTGAGGAAGAAAGGGCGCGGCCATCAGGATGAGGTCACCACCACAGCCGGCATGCTGGGGCACGGTGGCACCGGGGTTGCCGCTGCCGCCGTTGCCGGCAGCGATATTTCCCAGGTTAATGAGATAGCCCTGGAAGGTGAACCACTTGCCCCAGACCTGGGCATCTCCTCCAGCGCCGCCGTGGGCCGTAGCCAGGTTGTCGGTAGTGTTGCCTCCGTGGTGCTAAAGCGAAAGAGCGTCGCTTATCGTTCGGGATAACCCCCTACCCCAGGGATTGCTCCAGGTCAGCAATGATCTCTTCCACATCCTCGATGCCCACCGAGAGGCGCAGGAGGCCCTCACCGATGCCCCAGGCAGCGCGCTGTTCGGGGCTCAGGGCGCGGTGGGAGGAACGCGCCGGGTAAAGCACCAGGCTGTGGATGCAGCCCAGGGTCGTCCCCGGAAGGATCAAGCGCAGGCGTTCCATAAAGGCCAGGGCCGCTTCGGCCGTGCCATCGGCCAGTTCAAAGGAGACCATCCCTCCGAAAGCCCCCGGTCGAAAGAGCCGGGCGGCGATGGCGTGCTGGGGATGGTCCGGTCGGCCGGGGTAGTAGACGCGGCACACCCGGGGGTGTTCGGCCAGCCAGGAGGCCACGCGGGCGGCATTTTCACAGTGGGCGCGCATCCGCAACGCCAGCGTCTTCAGCCCCCGGTGGGCTAGCCAGGCCTCGTTCGGGCCCAGCACCGCCCCCATCACCTGGGCCTGCCGGCGAAGGAGACCAGCCAGTTCCGCCCGCGTCACCACGATGCCGCCCAATACGTCATCGTGGCCGGCCAGGTATTTGGTCAGGCTATGGATGACATAGTCGGCCCCATGCTCCAGTGGGCGCAGGAGGTAGGGGGTGGCAAAGGTGTTGTCCACCAGAACCTGCGCGCCCACGCGGTGCGCCGCCTCTGTCAAAAGGGGCAGGTCCGGCACCACCAGAAGCGGATTGGACATTGTTTCCAGAAGGAGCAGGCGGGGATGTTCCTCCTCCAGGGCGGCGATGACCTCCTCGTTCTGAGCAATCTGGACGAAGCGGGTGCGTATCCCCAGCGGAGCCAGCGTTTCGGTGAGCAGGGCATAGGTGACCCCGTAGAGGTCGCGGGCGGCGACGACTGTATCGCCGCTGCGCAGGCCGGCGGCCAGAAGCGCCGCATGGAGGGCCGCCATCCCGGAAGCAAAGGCAACGGCGCATTCCCCGCCCTCCAGGACGGCCACGGCCTCCTCCAAGGCAGCGGTGGTGGGATTGCCGTAACGAGAGTAGACATAGCCGGGGCGCTCCCCGGCCAGAATCCGGTGCAAGGTCTCTACCTCGTCGTAGAGATAGACCACGCTATTGTAAATGGGGGTCACCACGGGGGTATAGTCCGGCCGGGGGGCACGTTCCCCGGCGTGGACAGCCTGGGTAAAGATGCTGCGCGAGCGCATACTTTCCTCCTCTCCATAGGGTCAAGGCATTTCCCACATTTCTTTCACGAGAAAGACGACGGTTATGGTGCCGAACAGAACGGTCGGGGGACCAAAGGCCCAAGGCCAGAGATGGCCAAGCAGGGAGGCGGTGCTGCCCAGGGGTAGAAAAAACCACCAGCGCCAAAGGGAACCTTTCCCGACGAGGAACGCACCGACCAGAAGCCAGAGCACCAGGTCGTGAAGATAAAGATGGGGACTGAGGAGGGTCGTCAACAGGATGGTAGTAGCGAACTGCAAGGAAAAGCGGCGAGGATGATCGGCCCAAGGGTAACGCCATATCCAAGCCAGAAGGCCCAAGGAAAGGAGAGAAAGGCCGATCCAGAGCCCATTGCCGGCCAAGCCGAACCCAAGGAGGCGATAGGAAAGAGCCCGCCAGTTGTTCATAGACCCGGGGAACAGACCGTATTCGTCCTGGACGCCCAAGAGATGGAAGGTCAGGAGGGCATAGTCCTCCAGAACGGATACTCCCAGGAAGGGAAGGAGCGAACCCAGGAGCAGACCAACACCCAGAAGAAAACCGACCAGCGCCCGCCAGCGCCGTTTCCCCAGGAGGACCAGAAGGAAGGGCAGGATCATCTGCGGTTTTATCGAACCCAGGGATAGGAGCAGGCCCGCCCCCAGATCGTGCCCTTTTCGGAGGAACAAGAAGGCCAAGGTGAATCCCAGCAGGAGCAAAAGGCTGGTCTGGCCCTGAATTAGGTGGTTCGAAAGGGGATAAAAGGCCAAAAGCACCAGGAGAAAAGTTCCCCGGTACTCCCGGCCGATTCCCAGGTGACGCCAAACAAGGAAGACAAAGGCAGCGACCAGAAGGAGGCAAAAAAGCAGCCAGAGGACATAGCCCAGGGAAAGGGACCCTAGAGAAAAAGGGAGGAGGAAGGGCAGAATGGTCGGGGGATAAAAGAAGGGCAGACTACCGGTTGCCACACGACGAGGAGCGATCAGCCTTTGCTGATACTCCAACTGGATGGGCAGGTCGTACAAGGACTCCCCTTGTCCTTCGAGTACCATCCGTCCCCCTGTATACAAGATGAAAAAATCCCAGGCGAACGTCCGAAAAGTTGCCAGTTCAGGACCCAGAGAAATCCAGATAGATAGACAGATCGCCAGGAGAAGGATGCAATAAAGCCAGAGCAACCACCGGATACGGCCGGGCACTGCTTATTCCTCCTTCGCCGGACATCCGACTGCTTGGGCCATCCTCACGCCCCTTTGCGCCCCGTGTGTTTCCGGCAAAAGGCCAATTGCCGATGCAAATAGGTGCGCACCCGTCCTTCGTCCTCGGCTTCCAGCACCTGCGGCTGGAGTTCCACGACCACGATGCCCGGATAGCCATCCTCGGCCAGCCGGCTCAGAAACTTTCCCAGGTCCAGATATCCATCCTCCAGACGGCGATGCTCCTGGATGTGCCGCCCTTTCCGCCGGGCGTTGGAAAGATGGATATGGATTACCTTCTCCCGCCATCGCTCATAGACCGCAAGCGCCTCCAGCCCCTTAGTCGCCAGGTGAGTAGTATCCAGGCAAAGATGGGGGAAGGCGGTCCATTCCTCCAGCCGGTTGAGCCGCCAGGTGTCCAGCGGAAAGGGCCACCAGCGAAAGCGCTTCAGCGGCATATTTTCCAGGGCAATCAGGGGATTGGGGTTTCCCTTTTGCCAGGCGACCAGGTCGTGGAGAAGCCAGCGTGCGTACCCCCGGTCGGTCCAAAACGGCAGGTGGGCGACGACGATCCCGGCTTCTACCAGTCTCGCCACCTCGGCGGCGGCAGCGATGCTCCGCGAAGGGGCTTGTGGCCAGCCCTCCAGTCGTTCGGGGCGAAAGGGAGCGTGGAGACTGAGGATGGGCAGGTTGTAGCGCTCCATCAGGCGGCGGAGGTAGGCCGGGTGGCGGGTGTCGAAGCGGGCGTCTATGAGCACCTCCACGCCGTCGAAGCCGGCCTCAGCGGCCAGTTGGAAGAAACGGTCCAGGCCGTAGGTATGGAGCGAACCGGAGGAGAGGGCAAAGCGCATCAGTACCTCCAAGGGCGAAAAGGGCCATCAGCGGATTCGGGCGCGAAGGAAGGGAAGGACAGATCCCCACTCGGCCGTTCGGCCGGCATCGAACCAGCGTTGCACCGGCAGGCGACGGAACCAGGTATACTGGTGGCGGATGAAGGCATGGGTATCGTACTTCAGCCGGGCCAGCGCCTCTTCCAGGGAGTACCGTCCCTCCAGGTACGGCCGAAATTGGATATAGCCCAGGCCCGACATCGAGGGCAGGTCCCAGCCATAGCCCCGAGCGAGCAAAGATTGCACCTCCTCCACCAGGCCCTGCCGAACCATGTCCTCCGCCCGCCGGTCTACCCGTTCGTAAAGGGCCGGCCGCTCCATCGTCAGCCCCAGCACCAGGTAGTTATAGGGCGGCTTTTCCCGTCCCCGCTGCCGGGAAAAGGGCACCCCCGTCACCTCATAGACCTCCAAGGCTCGGATGATACGGCGCAGGTTGCCGGGCAGAATATGCGCCGCCGCCTCCGGGTCCACCTCCTGCAGCCGCCGATAGAGGGTCTCCACGCCCTTTTCCTGGGCTTCCCGGCGCAGACGGGCCCGCAACTCCGGCTGGGGGGGGATGCGGGGCACCTTCCACCCCTCCAGCATGGCCGCCAGGTACTGTCCGGTGCCGCCCACCAGGAAAGGCAACCGGCCCCGGCCGGCGATGTCCTCAATGGCGGCTCTGGCTTGTTCGCAGAAGTCGGCCAAGGTAAATATGGCATCGGGGTCCACCATGTCCAGGAGGTGGTGGGGGACAGCCGCTCGCTGGGCCGGCGTGGGCTTGGCCGTGCCGATGTCCATTCCTCGGTAGACCTGGCGCGAATCGGCCGAGACGATCTCTCCCCCCAGAGCCTGCGCCAGTTCTACGGCCAGGGGGGTTTTCCCAACACCGGTGGGGCCGAGGAGGACGACGACCGAGAGGTGCATCTTTCCTCTCATGAGGCTTGGGGCCTCTCCGGCAGGACGATACGCCCCTTTTCCCAGGCCCGCAAGAACGCCTCCAGCACCCGTGGGTCAAAGGCCCGGCCGGCCTGGGTCCGCATCTCCTCCAGAGCCACATCTACCGGCAAAGCCCCCCGGTAACACCGCTCCGAGGTCAAGGCATCGAAGACGTCGGCCACGGCGATGATGCGGCCGTACAGGGAGATTTCCTCGCCTCGCAACCTCCGCGGATAGCCTGTGCCGTCGTAGCGCTCGTGGTGTTCGGCCACCCCAGGAATGATTTCGTGCAGGTGTTGCAACGGCCGCAGGATGCGCTCTCCCTCCTGAGGATGACGTTGGATCACCTTCCGCTCGATCTCATCCACCCGGCCGGGTTTCTGCAGGATGGCATCGGGCATGCCGATCTTGCCGATGTCGTGCAACATGGCGGCGGTACGCACCTGGAGGACTTTCTCCGGAGACAGCCCAAGTTCCTCGGCGATGGCCACGCTAAAGTCGGTCACCCGGCGGGTATGGCCGCGGGTATAGGGGTCCTTGGCCTCCATCGCCTCGGCCAGGGCTACAATCGCGCTGGAAAAAAGTTCGTTGATCTCCCGGTAGAGGCGCACCCGTTCCATCGCGATGGCCGCCTGGCGGGCCAGGCCCTCGAAGATCTCGATGTCGGAACGGGTAAAGTCCCCTCCGCGTTTGTTGAGCGCCTGGGCAACGCCGATAACCCGCCGGCGGAAAACCCCTTCTTGGCCGGGCACCTGTTCCTGGATGCCCAGAGGGGTGCAGAGGATAGAACGGGTGACAAAGCCGGTCTTTTCACCCACCAGAGCATAGAAACGCGGGTCCCGGTTCACATCCGGCACTACTTCGGTCCGTCCTTCCCTGGCTACCCAACCGGCAATGCCCTGGCCCAGCGGCACCCGAATCTCCCCTGCTTCCACTGGCGCCGGCCGGGTGGTCGCACACAGAACCAGATCCCCAGAGGCTTCGTCCAGTTCAAAGATGGAGGCGGCCTCGGTCTGAAGCAACTGGCAGACCCGTTCCAGAATCAGGACAAGGAGGCGTTCTCGATCCAAGGCGCTCCCCAACTCCACCCCCACATCCAGCAGGGCCCGCAACCGTTCCACCATCTCTCGGGAAGTGCCAAGGAGACGGGCATTCTCCAGTTTCAGCGCCAGGTCGTTGACCAAGATGCTCAGGAAATCGAGGTCGGCCGGATTGAAAGGATGATCTGCCGGGCGGTCGAAAAGTTGCACGACGCCGATGACGCGTTCCTGAGCCTTGAGCGGCAGGCAAAGGACGTTTTTCGGGCAGTAGCCGCTGCGCTCGGCCAGGTCGCGGGCCCAATCGCGGCTTTGTTCCACGGCCGGCACCCAGATCGGCCGGCCCTGTTGGGCACAGCGGCCGGCGATTCCCCAGTCGGCCGGCATCCGGCGGCCTTCCAATGCTTGGGCTACGCCGGCCGGCCCCCGCACCACGGCAAAGACCAGTTCGTTCCGCTCGGCATCCAGAAGGTACAGCGTTCCCGATCTGACCTGGGCTGCCTCCATCATCAGCGCCAGGAATTCCCGTTGCAGGAAACGGCCATCTTCGGCCCGGCTCAGGATCAGGTCGGCGCGATGGAGGATCTCCAACCTTCGCCGCAGAGCAGCCACGTCTTCTTGAGATACGTCGGGCGTGCTTGCCATCTCGACCATTTGCTCTGGATTAGGGATCCGGGTCCAAGCCCTGCCCCTTACTCCACCTCCGAGGCCTGCCCTCGCCCCACGCACTTCTTCAGCCAACCCAAGACTTTCTCCCGGTTCTCCTTCCACAGGTGAATCAGGGTGGGCAGGCCGGGGATGAAGAAAAAGGCCAGCACAAGCAGGGTGAAATACCGGTCCACCCCTTCGATCGTGCCAAAGGCTCGGCCGAGGCCGTACCCCAGGGCAGTGACTCCGATGGCCCAGAGAAAGCCGCCGAGGAGGTTAAAGGCCAGGAAACGACGATACTTCATCCGGGCTGCCCCGGCAACGATGGGGGCGAAAGTGCGGATCACCGGCAGGAAGCGGGCCAGCGTGATCGTCTTGCCGCCGTGCTTTTCGTAAAAAGCCTGAGCCTTCAGGAGGTAACGGGGCTTGAAAAAGAGCGACTCCTCCCGCTTGAAGAGGAGCGGCCCGGTCTTGGCCCCGAACCAGTAGCCCACCGTGTCCCCGGCCACGGCTGCAACGAAAAGGCCGGGGAGGAGGATGAGGACGTTCAGGACATTCCGGGAGGCCAACAGGCCGGCCGTGAGGAGAAGGCTATCGCCCGGAAAGAAAAATCCAAAGAAGAGCCCGGACTCGGCAAAGATGATAGCAAAGAGGATAAGGTAGCCAAGTGTCAAGCCCACCGTGCCGATCAGTTCCGCTAGGTCGATGCCAAACATATTTCCTCCCGATATGCATACTACCAGATGCATGTGCCCACGGAATTCACACCGGCCTGGCCCCCGGCACCGGTACCGTGCGCAAAAGTTCCTCCACTACCATGGTCCCGGTTACCCCCCGGATGCGCGCCGAGGGGCTGATGATCAGACGATGGGCCAGCGTAGGCTTGGCCAGGGCCTTGACATCGTCTGGTATGACATAATCCCTCCCCTGGATGGCCGCCCGGGCCTGACAGGTACGATAGAGGGAGAGGGATCCCCGCGGGCTGGCCCCCAGGTAAACCGTCTCCTGTTCCCGGCTGGCCTTGACCAGGGAAACGATATAGTGCCGAACCTCTGGGGAAAGGAAGACCTCCTTGATGACCTCCTGCATCGCAACAAGCGTTTCCAGGGAGGTCACCTGTTCCAGTCTCTCAATAGGATGACGCAGCCGCTGGCGTTCCAGAATCTCCAATTCGTCCGGCAGGCTGGGATAGCCCAGGGAAATGCGCATAAGAAAGCGGTCCAATTGGGCCTCGGGCAGGGGAAAAGTCCCCTCGTACTCGATGGGGTTCTGGGTGGCCAGGACGATAAACGGCCGGGGAAGAGGATAGGTCACCCCGTCCACGGTGACCTGCCGCTCCTCCATCGATTCGAGCAAAGCCGACTGTGTCTTGGGGGTAGCCCGGTTGATCTCGTCGGAAAGGACGATGTTCGCCATGATCGGGCCGGGCCGGAACTCGAATTCGCGTGTCTTCTGGTTGAAGATGGAGACACCGATCACGTCGCTGGGAAGGAGGTCTGGGGTGAATTGGACTCGCTTGAAGGTGCAGCCGATGGAACGGGCGATGGCCCGGGCCAACATCGTCTTGCCCACACCGGGGACATCCTCGATGAGGACGTGCCCCTGCGATAGGAGGGCGATCAAGGTCAGTTCGATGACCGGGCGTTTGCCCACGATAACTTTTTCTACATTGGCGATGATTTTTTCAGCTTCTTTCTGTACCTCGGATAGTTCCACCAAGGACCTCCTGACAGCACCGACGAGGGTAAAAACCATTATAGCACGGGAGGCGAAGAGGAACAAATCGACGTTTTGCCTCATTCACCAGGAGAGGGAGAGGAGGTTAGGGGGTGAGGGGTGCGGGTCAAATCTGGAACACGCCCGATCGAAGCGAAGTTTGTGGGTCCTGATACAAACTTGACGGAAGGATGGCTGCATTGTAGACTACCTCTTGTCAGATGTAGAGCCCGGAGGTCTAGGATGAGCCTGTTCAACGGCAAACGACTGCCCGACGAGGTCTTTAAACTCGACGTGGAACGGATGCGTCGTGGCTGGTATTCCGACAAATACTTTGAGAACGTCGGCCGGATGCTGGCTGCTCTGGCCCGGGAAGGCTACCGGCTGAAGGGGGAGCATTCTCTACTACATAAACGGGGGATTGACCCGGCCGGCCTGGATGTGGGCAATATGGTGGTGGAGATGCAGTGGTTCACCCGTCGCCGGCCCTTTGCCCTGGTGGCCGGCGTGGACAAGGCCCTCTCCATGCTCCGCCAGTGCACCGGCTACTTCGACGAGCAGGGCCGCTTCGTCAACACCTACGAACACCTGGAAATCGAGGCCGTCCAGGACGGCGTGATTGTCCCCTACCAGGGCGACCCCATGGACGTGCGACCGGTACTGAAGGTGCGCGGGCGCTACCGCGACTTTGCCCTCCTGGAGACGCCGACCTTGGGGGCCCTCTCGCGGGGCAGCCGGATTGCCACCAACGTCTACCATACCCTGGTGGCCGCCCGGGGCAAGCCGGTGCTCTTCTTCCCGGCCCGCTTCGACGCCCATGAGGTCCAGGCCATGGACGGCTACGCCTACGAAATCGCCGTGGAGCGCTTCAACCTGGACTATGGCCAACGCCTCACCCCCTTCGTCTCCACCGATGCCCAGGGCGACTGGTGGGGCGGGGCTGGCGGGGGGACCGTCCCCCACGCCGTCATCGCCTGCTTCACCGGTGACCTACCGGAGGCCATGTTGGCCTTTGCGGCCACCATTCCGCCCCATATCCCCCGCATCGCCCTGGTGGACTTTCGCAACGACTCCGTCTTTGACTCTCTAGCCACCGCCCGAGTGATGTTCATCCGGCATAGGGAAGTCCTGGAAGCCGGACTGGGCGAGGAAGCCCGCCGCTACATCCTCTTCGGCATCCGCCTGGACACGAGCGAGAGCGTGCGCGACGTCTCCGTCCCGCCCCTGGGAGACCGGACGCTGGACTGCGGGGTCAACCCCCGCCTGGTCTGGATCGTGCGCGAGGCCCTCAACCGGGCCTGGGAAAACTGGGACATCCCCGAGCGCTGGCGCGAGGCCGCCCGCGATTACTGCCGCAACATCCGTATCGTCGTCTCCGGTGGTTTTGGCCCGGAGAAGATCCGTCGCTTCGAGGAACTGGGTGTCCCGGCCGACATCTACGGTGTGGGTTCCTCCCTCCTTTCCAACTGCTCCACCTGCGGCACCAACACCGACTTCACCGCCGATGTAGTCCGGGTGCAGGTACGCGGGGAATGGGTGGATATGGCCAAGGTGGGCCGCCGGCCCTGCGGGAATCCGGACCTGGAGCGGGTTCGGTAACGGGAAAATATGGATTTACCTCCACAAGACCAAAGTCAGCCGGGAAAAGACCATGTGGGGGAGAATGTTATATAATCCCCGCTCCATAAATCGTGTCTTTCGAAAGGCGTTTGAAACCCGGGGTTGGGAAAAACGTAAAGTCCATTGTGAATATTCGACCCAATACTACTGCAGCGGCTATGCTCCCCCTCCATCCCCGCGAGAAGCCTTCCGCGAGATGGATTTTGTGAAGAACAGGGTGGGTGTAGAAATTCAGTTTGGAAAATATGCGTTTATGGTGTATAACGTCTGTGCCAAGATGACAATATTTCATCGGTTGGACGTTATTGATGTGGGCGTTGAGATCGTTCCAGTTAAAGAATTGGCCGACGAGATGTCGACGGGAGTATCCTACTTTGAACAGTTCGTTTGGGATCTGGAAAAAAGGGGAGTCGCCGACATAGATATTCCGGTGCTCGTCCTAGGGGTTACACTGTAAGAGGCCGATAAGCGTTCTGACCGCTTTGAGCAGTCCTTTGGAGCCATCCTATACAAAAGGAGGTGCTACGGACATATTTTCCGGCATCCGGTCCTGAACTTTCCCAAGGAGGAACCCCTATGGCGCGAACCGAATGTTGCGTCTGCGAAAAGCCCATCAAGGGGGAAGCCCTGGAGATGGGCGGCCGGCCTTACTGCGCCGACTGTTACGCCCGGGCGGTGCGCAACCGGCGCAGTCTCTGGTGGGCCAGCCTCGTTGGAATCGGCGTCCTGGTGGCCGTGGTGGCCCTGATCTCCTTCCTTTTCAGCCAGACCCGGCCACACCTGGAGGGCACGGCCCTCATCCTGGTGGGCGCTGTATTGGCCCTTCTTCCGGCCTTGCTCTGGCTGGCCTTTTTCTACCTCCAGGACGTCCGTGAGCCCGAACCCAAAGGGCTCGTCCTGGCCGTCTTCGTCCTGGGAGCACTCCTGGCCCGGGCGGTGGGATTTCCACTCATCGAGCAAGTCTTCGGAGTGCCGGCCTGGTTCTCCGCCGGCGCCGTCTACCACCTCCTGGGCGCCATCTTCGTTACCGGCTTCGTCAACCAGTTCCTCATCTACGCAGCGGTGCGCTATAGCGTCTACACCTCCGCTGAATTCGATGAACGGGTGGACGGCATCCTCTACGGCACCGCCGCTGCCCTGGGCTATGCCACAATGGGCAACATCGAGTACGTCGTCCGCAGCGGTGGGGTAGACCTGAGTGTGGGCATCATCCGCATCGCCGTAAGCGCCCTGGCCATGGCCAGTTTCGGCGGCCTCCTGGGCTATTTCCTAGGCCGCTGCAAGTTCGAGGACGAACCGGCCTGGTGGATGCCGTCGGGCTTGGCCTTGGCCGCACTCTTGAACGGCCTCTTCCTCTTCTTCTGGGAAGAGGTCACGACCACCCGCGTCGGCCTGGCCGGCGGCGGCTTCAACCCCTGGTACGGCCTCATCCAGGGAACCATAGTGGCGGGGGTGACCTTTGCCCTCCTCTACTACCTCATCCAGCGTCTCTCCCGGCGGGCTCCCCAGGCCGGTGGAGTGTAAGGAGCACAGCCATGAGCGAAATGCCCGTCGTTACCGCAATGGAGGTTCGAGCCCGGGCCCGGCAGCGTGACCGCTGGGTGGCCTGGATCGTCGTCGGCGTCTTTGTCTTCGCCCTGGCGATCGGCGCGGTGCTCAGGGTGCTGGCCGAGTCGCGTTCCGTGGAGTATCGGGGGGACGGCTTCCGGCTGAACTACCCGGCCGGCTGGGTGCGCCAGACCGGCCTCCAGCCCCCTTACCTCTTCCAGGTAGAAGACCTCGGCGCAACCCCGACCCGCAGCACCATCACCCTCCAGCGCCGGCCGCTGCCCCAGCACGACCCCCTCGGCGTCGTCCAGCGTGACCTGACCATCGAGCGGCGCTCCGGTGAGTGGGCCGGCTACCGCGAACTGTCTCTCGACAGGGATGTTCGGGTCAATGGATGGGAAGGTCTCCACGTCACCTTCGCCTACGTGGAGATGGAACCCGACCCGTTCCGGATTTCGCTGCCGGTGGTGATGCATGGCGAGGATTACCTCTTCGTCGGAAAGGCGGGGGTTTACATCCTTACCCTCACCGCCGCCGAGGAAAACTATGCCCGGGCCCAGGGACTTTTCCTGGCCCTGGTACGCTCTTTCCGCGAGGAATAGGCGGGCCGGGATAACCCGGCCAGGAGGATACGATGAAACGCTTCCTTTTCCGGTTGGGCCTCATCCTGGCCCTGCTTTTGCCCCTCTTCCCCTTGCTTCCCCGGCCGGCCCAGGCCGACCTCAGCACCCCGCTGCGCCGACAGGTGCTCAAGTCGGTGGTCCAGATCATCGCCGTGGAACAGGTGGGACGCAATCGGGTCGAGCCCAAATGGACCGGCTCAGGGACTATCGTCACCCCCGATGGCCTGATCTTGACCAACTGCCACGTGGCCCTGCCCCGGGCGATGTGGGATGACCCGCAGTTCGATTACGACTTCCTGATCGTCGCCCTGACCACCCGTTCCGACGAACCGCCCGATCCGACTTACCGGGCCGAGGTCGTCCAATACGATCCGAACCTGGACCTGGCAGTGATTCAGATAACCCACCTCCTCAACGGCACAGCAGTGGACCCGGATAAACTCAACTTGCCGGCGCTCCTACTGGGCGATTCCGACCTCCTGGAGATCGGCGACGACCTCTTCATCTTCGGCTACCCGGGCATCGGCGGGGAGACGATCACCTACACGAGCGGCAAGGTGAGCGGATTCTCCCGCGAGCAGGGCATCTCCGGCCGGGCCTGGATCAAGACCGATGCCACCATCGCCGGAGGAAATAGCGGCGGCACGGCGGTCAATGACAAAGGGGAACTGGTCGGCGTCCCCACCCAGGGCGGGGCCGGCAGCACCGACCGCATCGTGGACTGCCGGCGCATCGCCGATACGAACGGCGACGGTGTCATTGACGAGCAGGATACCTGCGTGCCGATGGGCGGCTTTATTAACGCCCTGCGTCCGGTGAACCTGGCCCAGCCGCTTATCGAAGCCGCCCGACGCGGGCTGGATCCGCAGCCGGCCCCTCGGCCTGCGCCGCAGCCCCAGCCCAAGCCGCCGGCCGGAAAGGCCTCGGTCGGCCGGATCTTCTTTGCCCCGGCGGCAAACGACTCCGATCAGCCGGTTACGGTGGTGGATTCCTTCCCCTCCGGGACCAAGGAGATTTACCTCTTCTTCGACTATGAGAACTTCCAGGACGGCGCGCCCTGGCAGCCGGTGCTGGTCTATGAGGGGGAGGTCTACTCGGACGTGTGGCCGCTGGGCAACTGGAACGGCGGCCCGAAAGGAACCTGGTGGATCAGCATCTACAACGAACCGCTGGAAGACGGCACCTATGAGTTCCTCCTATACTATGACCGGCGGGAAATCGCTTCTGCTCAGGTCAAAGTCGGCGGCAAAGCCCAGGCCGTACCCACCTTCCGCAACCTCTCCTTCTCCGGCGGCGGGGTGGAGGGCTATCTCCTCCCGGAGGGGCTCACCGAGGTGGAGGCCAGCGTGGAGTATGCCGACATGACCCGCCAGACCCGGTGGTCGTACATCTGGTATTATGAGGGGAAGGAAGCCGCCCGGGGCGACGGCCAGCCCTTCTCCCGCGCCTCTGGGACGACCTCCCTTCCGTTGACCAGCCGCCAAGGCCTGCCGGCCGGCACCTACCGCCTGGAACTCTACATCGCCGACAAACTGGCGGCTACCGCCGATTTCCTTATCGGCGGAACCAAGGGTGGAGCGGCCGGCCTCTTCGGCCCCATCACCTTCGCCGAGGGGGTGGACCGCAACGACCGCCCGGTGCGGCCGGGCACCGTCTTCAAAAGCGGCATCACCGAACTCTACGGCTTTTTCGACTACCAGGGGATGCAGGACGGCTGGAACTGGACCCGGCGCTGGTCTATAAACGGCGAGGTGGTGGTAGAGGCCGATGACGTCTGGGAAGGCGGCGAAAGCGGCAACTGGTGGGTTGGCATAAACAGCGAGGACGGCCTTCCCGATGGGCAGTACTTACTCGAACTCTTTGTCGAGGGGCAACGGGTGCAGAGCGGCGAATGCACCGTCGGCACGGCCGGCCAGCCTACGCCCACCCCCACCCCGACCCAGGTAGGTGTGGAGATCTACGGCCGCATCACCGATGCCGACACCGGCCGAGGTATCCCCGGGGCCGTCTTCCTGGTCCTGCAGCCCGGCATCACCATCGCCGAATTCCAGGGGACGATGGAGGAGGTCTACGCCTACGGCCAGGCCGACCGCCAGGGGAATTACCAACTCTCGGCTCCGTTGGTCCGCGGCGAAAGCTACAGCATCATCATCGGGGCCCAAGGGTATGACCCCATCGCCGAGGACGATATTGCCGTCCCCGAAGACATGGAATCGCCCTATGAACTGAACATCACCCTCCAGCGCTCGCGGTAGAGGCAACTACGGCTGCGGACTCCGAATCTTGCCCGGTGGGGGAGGCGGGTTCAGAATCCGCCCCCCCCACTGTTCCCCCGGGGCCTTCGGGCAGGGAAATCGCCGGCGGAACGGCACCTCGGTGCAGCACGGGCGATAAGCAATGGTGACATAGGCTAATTTGCCGGTGTCTAGTGCGGTAGTCGGGGTGGCCCACCGGGTCGCCTCTACGACCGGGTCAGGAAGGAGGCCAGGAGCAGCAGGGCTAGGACGAAAAGGGAGAACAGAACTAGGCCGGCCGAGATCCAGCCCCAGACGCTCCCGGCAGGGAGGAGAACCGTCAGGAGAAGGGTCAGGGCGATGGCCAGGCCGGCCCCTAAAATGCTCAACACCAGTCGGTTGGCCATCCGCTCCAGCCGGCGCACCGGCTTCTCCCAGTTGCGCACTTCCATACCGAGTTGCCAGTCCCCTTCCCCTACCATCCACAGAAGGCGGCCCGCCTCCTCCGGGAAATCGGCCAGCGCCTCCAGCCAGGACCGGCCGGCCCGCAGCAGACGCTCGCCCCGAACCGTCCAGGAATGCTGGGCAGCGATGGATGCCTGGAGCGGCTCGGCCATCTCCTGAAGCAGGCTCACCTGAGGGGCCAGGCTACGCCCGATTTCCTCCACATTCCACAAGGTAAGGAGGAGAAGAAGCATCTCGTTCGACAACATCAGGACACCCCGGCCGGCCAGCGCCAGAAGGTCGCGGGCAATCTCCTCAAAACGCACCTCGGCCGGCAGGATGTCCTGATAACGGTCGAATAGATGCCGTACTGCCTGGCGGAACGGCCCGGCCGGCCGGCCCTTTTCCAGAAGCCCCAGCGCAGCCGCTGCTTCCAGAACCTCCATCTCCTCCCCCAGGAAAAAGCTCTCCAACAGGCGCAGGAGCAAGCGGCGGACAGCGCGATCCAGCCGGCCGACCGGAGACAGGGCAATGTAGACAGGCCGGCCGTCCTCCTGCACCAGGAAATCTTCCGCCTCGGGCAGCGCCGGGTAAAAGCCGTGCTCGAAGACGGCTCGGCCGTAGAAGCGGTACAGGAGGTGAAGGGGGGTCTCGGAGTCCCCCGGACAGGTGGCGGCCCACTTCCCCAGCGGGCCGGCCGGCCGGGCCCGACAGGTCAGGAGATGGACGCCGGTGCGTTCCCAGTCCACAGTGGGAAAGGCCATCGGCCCGGAACCTCCCCCAAGCCCCTGCCAGCGCTCGGCGTTGCGGCCCCGTTCCCGCGCATCCTGCCTCTGGCGCATGACTTCCTCCCACAGGGCCAGGGCCCGGCCGGCCGGCCCGTCTCCGCCCGCCGGCCGACGCCCATCGAGCCAACGGGCGACCTCGCGGAAAAAGGCCCGTTCCCGTCCCAGGTGGAGGCGGACCGCCGGGTTCGGCACGTAAACCCACACCTCCTCGCCATCCGGCCGGCGGGCGGAGTGGATCTGCTCCAGCCAGGTACACCGCCAGGGTTGCGGAGAGAATTCGGAGAAATTCGCCTCCAGCGGCCGGCCCAGTTCCTCCTCCACAACCCGACGCACCTCTTCCCAGGGCATCGGTGACCCGCCCTCCGGCAGGCCGGCCAGTTCCCGGCACACCTCGGCCGACAAAAGGTCGGTCCGCCGGCACAGATGGCGCCCCAGGAGGATGTAGGCCGGCCCCAGGTCCACAAGCGCCCGGCAGAGCAGGGGACGACGGAGCGGCCGGCGACGCAGTACGATTCGCCGGGCCATCTCGCCCAGGAGATGTCGAGCCAGGACCCAGGCCAGACGCAGATAGCGGGGCAGAAAGCGCAAGTTACGCAGGAACGTCCACACCTTCTTCCCCCCACAAAAGACGCTCGACGGCCGGCCGGTCGGGGACGGCCTCAGCCCCCAGCCCCTGCACGCTCAGGGCGGCGGCAGCGGCGGCAAAGCGTGCCGCTTCTCTCTCCTCCGCCCCCTCGGCCAGGCGCAGGAGAAAAGCGGCGGCAAAGACATCGCCCGCACCGGTTGGGTCCACCTCGACCGCCGGGAAAGCAGGAATCTCCTCCGGCCGACTGCCATGGAAAAGGAGGGCCCCCTCCCTTCCCCGCGTCAAAATGAGGAGCGGGCAGAGGGCGGCATACTCCTGGACCAGGTCCGGCCGCGGCCGTACATCTTCCTCGCTCAAAAAAGCCGCGCTCAGGAAAGGCAGGTAACGCTTCGCCCCGGCCCAGGGGACGAAATGCACCCACCCGGAAGTTCCCCAACCACGGAGCCAGCCCTGCAGGCAGGCCCCGATTCGGGAGCAGGGGAAGCGTTCGACCCAGGCCGGCGAAACTTCCCCAGCCACCGGGCCCAGAAGGACCAAAGGAACCCTCTCCCAACCGGTCGGCAGCTCCTCCCGGGGCAATGCTTCGGCCCGGTGGAGAATCCTCTGCTGGCGACGGCCGGCGCGATAGCAGTTCCGGAAAGTGGTAGTGACGGGAGATGGACGACACATCACTTCGACTCCGGCCTGATGCAAGGGAACCAACCACGTCTCCGCTCCGGTCGGAGCAGCGGCGGTGTAGAGCGCCACTCGATAGCCCAGGCGAGCCGCCGCAAGTGCAGCATAGAGGGCGGTGCCGCCCGGCCGGAGGGTGCCGTCCGGCTGAAGATCATGCGTGACGTGCCCTATGACGAGGAAGTCGGGGAAAGTTCCCATCCGGCCGGATAGATGACCACCTTGCGGCTATCCCCTTCGCCGGTGCTCTGGGTGGTCACCTGGGAGTTATCCCGCAGAGCCAGGTGGATGATACGGCGTTCGTAGGCCGGCATCGGCTCCAGGGTGATCGGCTGTCGGGTACGGATGACCCGTTCGGCCATGCGGCGGGCCAGATCCTGCAGGGAGGCATCGCGCCTCCGCCGGTAGTGCTCCACATCTACCAGCAGGCCGGGCCAACGATGCAACTTCCGGTTGACCAGCAGGTTAACCAGGAACTGCAGCCGGTTCAGAGTTTCTCCCCGCCGGCCGATGAGCAACCCCGAGTCGCGCTCGTTCGTTGTCGTCACCTCCAGGATCGGCCGGGCCTCCCCCGGCTCGACGGCATACTCCCCGATGCTGAGGTAGGCCTGCATTCCCATATGACGTAGGAGTTCGCCCAACACCTCCAGGCCGACCTGCCGGGGATCAACTTCTTCCTCCGGCGGAGACACCAGGGGGGTCACCTGGACAAGGGCTTCTTCGCTGCCGGCCGGCCCGGCCCCGGGCTCCTCCAGCACCCGAACTTCGACCTCTTCGCGGGATAACCCCAGGTGCTCTAGGGCCAGACGGACGGCTTCCTCCACCGTCTGGGCGCGAATGGTGATGCCTTGCTTCATTTGCGCCTCCTCTCAACGGCTGCTACGGCGCTTCCTCGGCACAGGAGGCGGAGCAGGCGGCGTTGTCTCCGGGGAACTTTCTCCCGACCCGGCGAGGCCTTCCTTTCGGGCAACCTCCTCCTGAAGAGTGAGCATCCGGTCCACCCAGCGAGCGAACCAGCCGCGTGGCCGCTCCTCTGGGGAACGTTGCGGAGAAGCACGTCTGGGTCGTTCGGCAACCTTTCGCTCAGGCAGGAAGGGCAGCCAGTCCTTGAGCGACCCCCAGCCGGAGGTCAGGTACTGTTGGATGATGCCCAGGAAACTCTGGATCACCCAGTAGAGCACCGGGCCAGCCGGGAAGGTCCAGCCGATGAAGACGATCATGAGCGGCATAAAGAGCATAGCGTTATTCATCGCCGCCTGTTGGGGATCGGCGTCGCGAGGGGTCATCATCTTCTGCTGTAAAAGTTGCAGGACACCGGCCAGGATGGGGAGGATGTGCAAGGGATCGGGCTTGCCCAGGCTCTCCATCCACAGGACGGCCTGGTGGGCCAGGAGGCCGTGGGAAAGGCCTTCCTGGATGTTGGCCGGGATCGCCCCCAGCCCTAGAAGTTCTGCGCTGGAGAAGCCAACCCAGCGCCCCAGGAGGGTGCTCAGTCCCAGGGACCGGGTGAGGTTCAGGATGGCGAAGTAAACCCCGAAGAAGATGGGAAATTGCAGCAGGGAAGGGAGACAACCGGCCGCCGGGTTGACCCCATGCTCCCGATACAACTTCATCAGTTCCTCGTTCAATTTCTGACGGTCTTTTTTGTAGCGGTTCTGCAGTTCCCGCACCTTGGGTTGAAGTTTCTGCATCTCCCGCGTCGAGCGCAACTGGCTTGCCGTCAGCGGAAGGAGGACCACCTTG
Source organism: Chloroflexia bacterium (assembly GCA_036172265.1). Lineage (GTDB taxonomy): Bacteria > Chloroflexota > Chloroflexia > DTKN01 > DTKN01 > JASFBA01. The sequence continues at coordinate 32,563 of JASFBA010000007.1, read as the reverse complement.
ACGGCGATGGTGAAGAGAACGATGGCCAGCGCGGCGTCCTGCCCGGTGATTTGCCAGAAGAACTTTAACGTTTCTTCCAGAGCAACGACAAAACCGTTCCAGATGGTACCCAACGATCGAAACCTCCTGCCCCTCAGGGCACCGGATCGTATCCTCCAGGGTGAAACGGATGACAGCGGGCGATTCGGCAAAGCGCCAGCCAGCCTCCTTTCAGGATGCCGTACCGGGCAATCGCCTGGTAGCCGTACTCCGAGCAGGAGGGGACGAAGCGGCAGGTCGGAGGGAGGACCTGCGAGAGTGTCCGCTGGTACAGCCGGATCAGGAGAAGCGCAACCTTACGCACCGCTATCCTCGCCGGCATCCCACAGGCCGGCCTGTTGCAAAAGCGCCTCCACCGCGGCGGAGATGGCCGGAAAGTCGGCCTGGCCGATCGGTGGACGGGCAATCCAGACCAGGTCCCACCCCGGCCGAATCTGGTGGTAGCACAATCGCACCGCCTCCCGCAACCGCCGCCGAATACGGTTGCGCACTACGGCGTCGCCCAGCCTGTGGCTGACGATGAAACCACACCGGGTAACTCCAACCTCGTTCGGAAGCCCTCCCAGCACAACTAGGGGGTGGACCCAACGTCGGCCTTGTTCACGAACCTCCTGAAAACGTTTCCTCCCGCGCAAACGGTAGCGACGTTCCACCCCGGGCTCCCGATCCGGCCACACTGTGGTGCAACCTGGCGCTTCCGAAGCGTTTGGCCGCACCGTGGTGCGACCCTATTTACGTCCACGCGGCTCCTCGCTCACGGTGAGCCGCCAGCGTCCCTTCAGGGCGCGGGACCTGAGCACCTTACGGCCGGCCGCCGTCTTCATGCGGGCACGAAAGCCGTGCTTGCGCAGACGGCGCAGAACCTTGGGCTGGTATGTTCGTTTTGGCATTGTGCCCCCCACAAGACGTTTTACACCCGGATGCACTCCTCCGGGCCAAGTTTCCATAGATACCCTATTATACCGGCACTTGCTGAAGGCGTCAAATAAAGGTTTTCTTGCCAGCCTTCTCCACCTGCGGTATAATAGCTTTAGCCACAACGGTTGTGGTTTCTCCGCCGTTGGAGTTTGCACAGAGGTGTGCCTGTGGATCAGGATCGGTGCGTCCTAGGGAATGCCGTGCAGGAACTTTCACCCCAGGCCCGTAGCCTTCTGCTTCAGGCCCTGGACCAGGCCCGCTCCGAAAGCCAGGAGGGGACAGGCCGCCTGCTCGAGGTGATGGCTCAGTCCCTTGCTCAGGACGACCCGGCCCGGGCCCTCGCCCTCCTTCAGGCCGAGGGCCGGCGCTGGGCTGAGGAGGAACACCCCGTATCCGTCCTGGCCGAACAGTCCATCGCTGCCGTCCGTGCCCTCTCAACCCACCTCCGTTCCCTCCCTGCGGGCGAAGAGGTCCAGGCCGAAACGGTGCGCCTGGCTTTTTTCTCCGAACTCCTGGCCGGCTATGTCCAGGGCCGTGAGGAAATCGCCGCCCAACGCCGTTCGGCGGAACTGACCGCCCGGATGAACGAACTGGCCGCCCTGCACAAGGTCATCAGCGCCGCCAACTCCTCGCTGGACCTGGATGAAACGCTCCATCTGGTCGTGCGTACCGTGGCCGAGGTTATGCAGGTGGAGGTGTGTGAACTCTACCTCTTTGAACCGGAGCGGGGGACCCTCATCCTGGGCGCCTCCGTCGGCCTCAACCCGGAGGCCGAAGGCCGGCTGCGCATCCGGCTGGGAAACGGGGTTACCGGCTGGGCCGCCCAGCAGGGCCGGCCGGTCGCCGTCGCCGACGTGCGCCAGGACCCCCACTTCCTCTACGAACCGATCCTGCACGAAGACCCCTACCGATCCCTCCTCTCCGTGCCCATCGTCCTCTACACGGTGGAAAAACTGGTCGGTGTGATCAACGTGCGTACCCGCGAGGTGCGCACCTATACGCCCGAGGAAATCAAGTTCCTGGAAACGGTGGCCGGGGAAATGGCCATCTCCCTGGAGAATGCCCGGCTCTACCAGGAGACCGACCAGCGCCTGCGCCGTAAGGTGGACGAACTGACCACGCTCCAGCGGGTCTCGGCTATGGTGGCCGGCACCCTGGAACTCGAACAGACGCTAGGCCTGATCGCCGAACAGGCGGCCAAATTGGGGCAGGCCGACCTGGCCGTGATCGTGGAGTGGCTTCCTCCGAAGTATGAACCTTCCGTCGTCGCCTTCTGGGGACTGGACGACGACCGGGCGGCCCGCCTCCGGTGGTGGCTGCGGAACGAAGCCATTCATGCCCATATCGCCGCCGCCGGCCGGCCCATCGTTATCTCCGCCAACGAGGAGACAGAGGCCGGACAGGCAACCCGCTGGTCCGAATTTTCCGCCATGCTCTGCATCCCCCTGCGAGGAAAAGAAGAACCCTTGGGCACCCTTTGCCTGCATACCGATTGCCCGGAGGGCTTTTCCCCCGAAGCCGTGGACCTCCTGAGCATCTTCGCCGACCAGGCTTCCCTAGCCATCGAGAACGCCCGTCTCTACAGCGAACTGCGTCGGACCCTGGAGATGAAGTCCACTCTCCTCCAAGAGATGTACCATCGGGTGCGCAATAATTTGCAGGCTGTGGCCTCGCTCATCAATATGCAGATGCGCCGTTTGCGCGATCCCCGTGGGATACGCCTGCTCCTGGAAAGCGCCTCACGCATCCAAAGCATCGCCGCCGTCCATGACCTCCTCTGCCAGGAAACGCTCGGCGTCACCACCGTGCAGGCCGTGGCCCGACGGGTGCTGGAAGTGGCCAGCGCACACCTGATTCGACCCGGCCTGAACCTGCGCTGTCAGGCCGTTGAGGAGCCGGCCCTGCCCATCGGTTCCAAAGAGGCCACCTTGCTGGCTCTGGTGGTTAACGAACTCCTCTCCAACGCCATCTCCCACGGATTCGCCCACCGGGAACAGGGTACTGTGGTCATAGACGCCTACCTGGCCGACCAGCAGGTGGTCCTTCAGGTGCGGGACGACGGCCAGGGGCCGGAGGAAGGCGTAGAAGGCGAGGGTGGGCTAGGACTGCAGATCGTCCGGGCCCTGGTCACCCGCGATCTGGGGGGCACCTTTTCCCTCCAACGTGACGGCGAATGGACCGTAGCCATCGTCTCCTTCCCCTACCGCCCTCCCCAGGAAGCCGCGCCGGCCGAGCCGTAGTGGAGGTTCCGTGAAAGCCTTGCTCTTCCTTTCCTCCCATTTTGCCTATGCGCCCTTTGCTCCCACCATCCCGGAGGCCGGCCCTCCTCCGCCGCCGCAGGAAGTGCGGGATGCCGTGGTCGTCTTCGTCCACTGCGAGGAGGAAGATGTCCAGAAGCGCGCCTCCGTCTTCTCCCGCCTTCTCAAGCAGATCAAATGGCTGGCCGGCAAGCGGGGGTTTCGTACCGTCGTCCTGCACTCTTTCACCCACCTCTCCTCCAGCAAGTCGCCCCCCGACTTTGCCCAGGCCTTCCTGGAGGAACTGGCCGTCCGGCTCCAGAAGAACGGCCACCAGGTGGCCATCACCCCGTTCGGCTATACCTGCTCCTGGGAACTGGCCGTCTACGGGGAAAGCCTGGCTAAGGTCTTTGTCTCGTTTTAGGGAAAAGATGCGCATATACCTTGATCTGGCTTTGCTCATCCTGGTTATCGGGGCTCTCTCCTGTGCTCCTCCGATCGCTCCGGTGACCCCGCCGCCTCTCCCTTCTCCCACTGTCCAGGACCTCTATACCGAACAGCGCTTGCGAATGGTGGAGGAAACCATCGTCGCCCGGGGCGTCTCCAACCCCGACGTGCTGCGGGCGATGCGGAGCGTGCCCCGCCACCTCTTCGTACCGGCTGACTACCTGGACTTGGCCTATGACGACCGCCCGCTCCCCATCGGCTACGGCCAGACCATCTCTCAGCCCTATATCGTCGCCTGGATGACAGAACTCTTGCAACTGAAGCCGGGGGAAAAGGTCCTGGAAATCGGCACCGGCTCCGGCTACCAGGCGGCCGTGCTGGCCGAACTGGGCTATGTGGAGGTCTACAGCATCGAGATCATCCCGGAACTGGCCTCCCAGGCCGCCGAACGCCTCCGGAGGTTGGGCTACGGCCAGATACACCTCACCCAGGGCGACGGCTACTTCGGCTGGCCGGAGCATGCCCCCTACGACGCCATCATCGTCACCGCTGCCCCCGACCACCTGCCGCCACCGCTTGTGGAGCAACTCAAGGAGGGCGGCCGACTGGTTATCCCCATCGGCCCCCGCGGAGGCTGGCAAACACTGTGGCGTTTCACCCAACAGGCCGGCGAAGTGCGGGCCGAGGCTTTGGATTATGTTTCATTTGTTCCGCTCACCGGCTACGGGGAGTCGCCGCCTGGAGGCAACCCCAGGCCTTGACCGGCAGAAACCCAGGCCAGAGCGTAGCAGAACGCGCCGGAGAAGAGCACCCAACGGAAGCCGAAGGAGAGGGAAAGGAATGCCGCCAACACCGCGGCCACGACCGAGGCCGCCCCGTTGACCCCCCAGGCCCAGGGAATGCGGTGGCCGGCATGCCTTTCCAGCCGGCGCAGGCCGGCCGGGAACGGGACGCCCATGAGCACTCCGGCCGGGGAAAGCGCAAACACGCTTAGGAAAAGGCGTCCCCAGAGGGGCCATCCCAGCGTCAGGGCAAAGAGCGCAGGGAGGATGAAGGGGTAAAGAAGGAGCACAAGGAGCAGCAGGGCCAGCGCCGGCCGCAGCGGCAGGCGGGAAGAAAAGGCGCTCCCCAGGCCGGAGAAAAAAAGCAGGGCAAAGAGCACCGTCGTCAGGGCATAGGCCGGATGTCCCAGGAAGAGGATGAACTGCTGGATCAGGGGGATTTCCACCAGGAGATAGCCCAGGCCGAGAAAGGCGAAATAGGCCAGGATGGAAAGGAAAGAAGGCGACCGACCCGGCAAAGGGCCGGCCGGCCGGCCCCCCCGCCGAAACACCAGAGGCAGCAAGACGATCACCCCGGCCGCACCCAGGGCCAGAGCCAGAAGGAGGAGCAGCACCAGATACCCGGCTCCGCCGAACGGCTCCACCCGCCGGCCCGCTTCGGCCACCACCTCCCCGATCTGGGACCACTTGAAAAAGTGCCCGAAGAAGGGGCGATCGTCCTCCGGAGGGGACACCTCGAAAGGATAGGCCGCATACCAGGCCGGCCGGTCCCCCGTCTCCAAGAGGCTACGAAAGGCCTCGTAGTAGACCGGCTCGCGGAGAACGTTATAGCGGTTGGTTTCCTCCGGCCGTATGTCGGGAGCATAAACCAGGTCAAAGGCTCGCTCGTTGGCAAAGCGGCGGATGGCCCCAAGTTCGGCCGGCATAAACGGTTCGGCTTTTACCAGCAAGGTTAGTGTGGCATAGCCGCGAAACGCCACCACCTGCCGGGCCGGGTCCCCACCGGCCCGCTCCACCGCCGTAAGGGCCAGGGCAAAGGTGCGTAACTCCTCGCTGGGCGGCATTTGCAGCCAGCGAGAGACGGCCAGGATGCCTCCCGGTCGCAATCGTGCCAGGTAGTCGCCAAAAGCCTCAACAGTATTATGGTAATCCTCGACCAGGCTGTAGGCTCCCGACTGGATGGGACGGTAAGGCGCACTCAGGGCCAGTGTCACCACATCGTAGCGCTCGGGGGTGCGCCGGACAAAACTGCGGGCATCTTCCATCGCCACCGTAACACGAGGATGACGGTAGATCGCGCCGGCCGCTTCGACGACGAGGGGGTTGGACTCCACGGCAGTTGCCCCCGCCATTCCCTGGGCCAGAGCCACCCAGAGTTCCAGTCCCCCACGCGGCTCCAGAATCAGGGCCTGTCCACCCGGACGCAACTGGTAGGCGATGGCCGTGGGCAGGTAGTGGGTAAAATCGAGCACAGAGGGCAGGGGTTTTTCTTCCAACAGCCCCGGGTCAAGTTCCAGCACCGCGCTCAGGTCATCTCCATCCACAAAGAGGCCCTGTTGGGGTGGCAGGGGTTTGAGATAGACGTAACTCAGGCCGGGCAGAGAGCGGATGGCCGAACTCTGCACCCGATCCACGCGGGAAAAACTGTTCCAGCGACGGAAGGTAACGCTCGAATCGGGAAATTGGCGGGCGTAACTGAGACCCTTGTAGGGCGAAAGGCCCACCTCCAGGAAAGGAGGGGAAAAGAGCAAGCCGGCCAGGTAAAGCGCCGCAACGCTCAACCCCGCTCCACGTAAGAAACGGCCGCCCCCCAGGGCCGGCACTGCCAGGGCAGAAAGAAGCCCGCTCAGAAGGACGGTGCCTTCGCCGCCGAGAAGGGGCGGAACCACCAGGGCCAGAAGGCATCCCAGGGCCGATCCGGCCAGGTTGGCAGCGTAGAAGCGGCCGGAAGCCCCTGGCTCCAGGATAAAGAGGAGGCCCAGGATGGCCCCGCTACAGAAAAAGGGGACGGCCAGAGCCAGGTTGTCCAGCGCCAGGATGACAAGTTGCCGGCGGTCCCAGACGATGGTAAAGGAATCGAAGGGGAAAGCGTTGCTCAGGAGGTAGGCCCCGACGCTGCTCAGAGCACAGGCCAGGGCAAGGAAGGGAAGCGGCCGGCGCTGGGCCCAGGAAGGAAAAAGGGCCAGCACCGTCCCGCTGGCCCCATAGCCCAGCATGGCTAGGCTGACCGCCATAAAAGCAAAGTGATAGAACTGGGCCACCGAAAAGAGGCGCGTCAGGTTGATCTCAAAGAGTAGAGTAGCGGCGGAAAGGAGAAAAAGGCCGAGCAGGGTGACCGGAATAAAAGTGGTGGAGGCTTGGCTTCGATCCATCTTCGGACTTGCTACCTGGAAACTGCTCCTGGTTGCCAACGTATCTCTATCTTATCACAGTCCTGCCATCCCGACAAACACGATTCCCCAGCGTCCTATCCCCATTTGCCCAAACCAGGAAGGTAGTAGTACAATGGGGAAAAAGTTTCTTGACCGTATCCCAACGGCCCTGCTCGCCGGTGGGGCTTTGGAGAGGAGGTCGGATTGTTCGTCTTGAGCCTGCTTTTGCTGGTACTGGCATCGCTAGCCTTTTCCACCTATCTGGGTTACGGCCTGGTGAAACTCCTCCTGCCGGCCGACCGCCGCGACGACGAAGGTCTGCTAGCCCCGCTCCTCGGCTACGCCCTCCTTCTGCTCATCGGCTACTATGGTATAACGACCATCCTCAACCTGCAACAGGTCCTGTTCGTTGCCCTGGGGATGGGCACGCTGCTCAACGCCCTGGCCCTGTGGCGATGCCGGGACCGGCGGTTGCACCTGGATTTGCACGAGCACGGCTGGGCCGTCCTCTTGGCCGGCCTGTCCTTCCTCCTCAGCATCCTGCCACTCCTGAACTATGGCTATACGACGATCATCGGGGAAAACTGGGACATCGAGGCCTACCTTCCACTTGCCGAATACCTGGTACGTGTCCCGGTCCAGGGAATTGCCTCCATGCCCCCTAACCCACTCCGGGACCTCAATCTCGACCTCACCCGAATCGCGGTGACGCCGGGCTTTTCCATCGCCCAGGGAGTCTGGCAACAACTTGCCGGCCAGGATGCCCTCCGCTCCTTTGCTCCCACACTCGCCCTGCTGCGCGCCCTCAGCGTCCTGGCCCTCTACCTCCTCTTTCGCCACACCTTGGGAATGTCCCGCAAAGCCGCTGTTCTGGCTACCACCTTGGCTTCTCTGTACGCCCTTTCCCTCTGGCTGACCTTTTTCAACTTTGGCATGCAACTTTCTTCTTTGCCTCTGGTTCCGTTGAGCCTCCTTCTCCTGGCTGATGCGCTCCGACAGCCCGGTGGACGCAGAGCCATCGCTGCGGGGTTGGCCGTTTCCGCCCTCCTGGTCTCTTATTACCCGGCCCTCACGGCCTTTCTCCCCCCGGCCGGAGCGTTGGCTCTGGTTGAATTCCTGCGAACCCGCCGTCGCCTGCCGCTCCTTCTGGCCGGCCTCGGCACGGTGGCCTGCGCTATCCTGCTGGCCTTTGGGCCCATCCTCTCCTACGGCCTGGACCTGGCAGAGCGCTATATCCAGCCCAAAGCCGTGGGATGGCTTTCCCGTATCATCTCCTGGCCGGAGGCGCTGGGCCTGACCCCTTTTGCTCCGCAACCCGAGCCCCTTCCCGGATTCCTGGAAATCCTGTCCTGGGGCGCCCTGATCCTCATCGTCCTCCTAAGCCTCTGGGCCCTTGTCCGTTCTCCCTGGCGCTGGCAGTGGCTGGCCGTGGCGGTTACCGGATTCCTGTACCTCCTTTGGCTGCAGGGGGCCTTTTTCCCATTCCTCTCCTCCCTCCAAAGCCTCGGTTTGCCCATCCCCGCGGCCGTGCTAGACCGCTCCCGACCTTACCCCTATGCTTACCCCAAGATGGCGGCCTATGTTGGGCCGTTCCTGCTGGGCCTTGCCGGGCAGGGCCTGACAGAAATGCCGCGTCCGAAGGGCCGATGGGGTCGCCGCACCTTAGCCGGCGTAACGGCCGCCATTGCCCTGCTCCTTCTGGGACTTGTCGGCTGGTCCTCCGGCCGGATCATCGCCCGCTACTGGGAAAGGCCGGCCCTGTTCGACCGCAAGTTGCTTCAAGTGGAAGAGGCAACCACCTTGGTGCCTGCCGGAGAGGTCGTCTACCTCACCGATAACCTCGAGCACATCGGGCCGGCCACCGGCCTTCTAGCCTACTTCTTCCGGGATCATCCCCTGCGAGGGACCCTCTCGAGCGCTTATAGCAGCATGGCCTACTGCCTTCCCGGAGAGGCCTTCTCTTATGCCCTGCTCGACCTCGACGATAACCCCTACCTTCTGGGCCTTTCCCCGGAAGACCGCGTCTGGCAATCCGGCGGGATGGCGCTCTACCGCCGAAATCCCGAACAACGGGCCTTCCTCGACCTGCGCGAAGGAGCCTGCCCGGGTCCCGGGCCGGTACTGGTACGTACCCCGCTCACAGCCCAACGGCTGGCCGGTTCGGGCGGATGTCGGGCGCTGGACCCGAACACCCCTCTCCTCCTTTACGCCGAGCCGAACGGACTGAGCCTATCGCCGACCGGGAAGGAGGGCGAGGGGAACCGGGCCCTGCTCTTGGGTTGGAGCGCGGACGAGGAGACTCCCCTTCGCCTGCACTGGGGCGACGGCCGGGATGAGGAGGCGGCGTTGCCGGCCGGCTTTTCCCTCTACCGCAGCGCGTTACATCGCCTCCCGACGACGGTCGAGGTTTCGGTGAGCGCCAGGGCTTCCCTCTGCTGGGCAGCGGTCGTCGAAAATGCCGGCCCGCTGGTGGAAAGTGTCCCGCGAACCGCCCTTCTATCCCCCCGCGTGTACGTGGAGGGAACGACGCTTCACCTGGACATCCAACTTTACACCCCGGAACGGCGCGCGCTCCGGGCCGCGCTAGAGGTGTGGGAAAACGACTATGCCGAGGCCACGCATTACGCCTGGTGGGGGCCGGTCACCCTCACCTCCGGTGAGGTCCTATGGGAGATCGATCTGCAGAAGCGGGAAGCCGCCCTTCGCGCCGGAGATGCGACCTCGCTGCTGCCACCTCATCGGGGGCAAGAGGACTGGCCGGCCGCGGAGGAGGGCACCTACTTTGCTTCGCTGTGGGTCTACTACGGAGGACAGGCGCTTCAGGCCCTTCCGGTGGCGCTTTTCGACTGGCAAAAGGGACAGGTGCAGTACCTTACGGCCGAGCCCACCTCTCCTGTGCCGCTCTATATTCGTCCCCTCGCCACGCCGGCCGGCTTTCGCTTTGGGAAAGAACTCCAACTGATGGCGTATGAGCGGCCCGAAGGCCCCTTTGCCCCGGGAGAAGTCCTTCCACTCGCCGTAGAGTGGCGGACCGAGGCCCCAGTTTCGGCCAATTACGCAGCGACGGCCCAGGTCATCGCCGACGGCCGGATCCTCGGCCAGGTGGACCTGCCGGTAGGCGGCGAAGGACACCCCACCACCACCTGGCGGCGGGGAGAAGAGGTATGCGATGACCTGCCGGTGCGTATCTCTCCCCAGGCGGCCGGCGGGCGGTATCGGCTGATCCTCGCCGTCTATGACCCGATCACCATGCAGCGGCTGCCGGTCTATACAGCCGATGGCAAAGCCCTGGGCGACGCCCTTGACCTCGGCGAAGTACAATTAAAGTAGGACAACTCCTGCGGAGTGGTCCTACTTGGAACCAGGTGGGGAGTTACGGGTTAGGTTGGAATTCGCCCAAGCCGTTCTACGTCTTCGACGCCTGACCGTGAGAAGGGCACTCGAGAGGGGGGAACACAGTGTCCACCACAAAAGGGGGACGGTGCCGGGCGGCGTCCAGCGTTCGCCACAGGTATTCGCCGATCACACCCAGCATCGTCAGTTGAATGCCGAAACCGAGCAGAAGCACGATCATCAAGGTTGTCCAGCCTTGAACCGAAATACTGTGAAGGATGCGGAGCAAAATGACCACGACGGCGTAGACGGTGCCCATCCCGGCCAGGAGGATGCCCAGAAACGAGGCCAGGCGCACCGGCAGGTAGGAGAACGCGGCAAAGGAATCGATAGCATATTTGAGCCGCTTCCCCAAGGTCCACTTCGATTTGCCACCCTCACGGGCCACCCGGTCATATTCTACATAAACAGGCCGAAACCCCGTCCAGAGGACCAGGCCGATGAGATGGGTATTCTTTTCCTCGCAGCGGATCAGGATGTCGGCGACCCGGCGATCGACCAGGAAGAATCCCACCCCTTCGGCTGAGATGCCCGGAAAAACAAGCCGGCTGAACAGCCAGTTGAAGATTCGTGCCCAAAAGCGTGTTGCCCAGGGGTCGCCGCGCCGGTTCCGCCGAACGGCCAGGACAACCTTGGCCCCCTCCTCCCACTTTTTGACCATCTCGGCAAAGGTTTCAGGAGGGTCCTGCAGGTCGGCGGCGATAAATCCCACACAATCTCCGGTGGCGTAATTCATTCCGGCCAGGATGGCCACATTCGACCCAAAGTTTCGCGTCAGCCGGACGACGCGCACCCGCTTATCCTGCTCGGCCAGTTGGACAAGGGTTGGGAAAGAGGCATCGGTGGAACCATCGTCCACATAGATAAACTCAACGTTGTGCGGGGAAAGGCTCTCGGCCAGTTTCCTCAATCGCAGGTCGAGCCCGGACAGGGTGGGAGCGTTGCAGAAAACCGGCACAATCACCGAAATCAGCGCCATCGGGGTTTCCTCCCGGAAAGCACGGGCATCAAATCGTGGTTATTCCTCGGAACGATGTTGTCGGCCGAGTTCTCGGAGGTACTCCTCATAGTCACGGATATAGTCCTCCGGTTTATAAAGGTCGGAGGCGAGGACGAGCAGAACGGCGTCAGGCGAATAGTTGTACTGGACGGCCCAGACCATCGGGGGGATATACACCCCGATCATCGGCGAATCGAGCACAACTTCGGCCCGATTCTCCCCATCGTCCACGACCACGCAGCAAGATCCCTTCGCACACACCAGAAACTGATGGAGCGTGCGATGGGCATGTTCGCCGCGGACCTCTTTGCTGGGGACGTCAAAAACCAGGAAGTACCGCTTCGGCAGAAACGGAAGCCCGTTTCCGATTTCGGCAAAGGTGAGGTTGCCGCGCATATCGGGAATAAACGGCAGGTGGTAGACTTGCACTCCGCGGACCGCCAGTTCCTCCACGGGCTTCACCTCGTTGGAGATCCCCGGCGACAGGTGCTGGCGGTAGGCAGAATCGTAGCCCTTGATCCGGGCCGGGTTGCCGACCACGATGGCAAAGGGCGGCACGTTGTTGGTGACCACGGAGCCGGCACCGACCATCGCCCCTCTCCCGATCGTTAGCCCCGGCAGTATCGTGGCGTTTGCCCCGATGGAGGCTCCCTGGCGAACCAGAGTTCTGGCGAGTTCGGCCGGGTGGTGCTTGCTGCGCGGATAGGGGTCGTTGCTGAACGAAGCATTGGGACCGATGAAGACGTCGTCCTCGATCGTTATGCCGTCCCACAATTGAACGCCGGACTTGATGGTTACCCGATTGCCGATGACCACATCGTTCTCAATGAAGACGTGGTCGCAGATGTTGCAATCCTCGCCGATGACCGCGCCGGGGAGGATGTGTACAAAGGCCCAGATGCGGGTGTTTTTGCCGATATGGGTGGATTCCACCAGTGCGGTTGGGTGTTTATAAAAATCCATTGCTGCTTCCTCCGCCCATGGAAGGCCGGCCCCGGTAGAAGGGGACAACCATCCGCCTGCCTCGGTTTCGATCTTTCACCCTTGTTCCCATAGCAAAGGATGTCCTTTCCAACACTTATACCATCAGCACCCCCTCTTGTCAAATTGGACCAGGAGTGCAATCTTGGAGTTGGGCATCATCGACTCGTCCGAGCAGAAACACGCATCCATCGTGCGCCGGTTTGTTTCCGGCCGGTTTTGTGGTAGAATAGGGCCGACGAGAAACTTTAGACGAAAGGGAAATACTATGGCCGAGGTCAACTGGGATCAGGCGTTCGAGGAGACGGTGGCCCACCTACGGGCGCTGGTACAGTTCGATACCACCAACCCGCCTGGCCGCGAACGGCCGGCCGCCGAATACCTGGCCGGCGTTCTGGCCCGCGAGGGGCTGGATCCACTCGTCCTGGAATCCGCCCCTGAGCGGGCCAACCTGGTGGTGCGCCTGCGCGGTAGCGGCCAAGCCGCCCCGCTTCTCCTCCTCTCGCACCTGGATGTCGTCCCGGCCGAGGCCGACAAATGGGCCTACCCCCCCTTCTCCGCCACCATCGCCGACGGCTACATCTGGGGCCGGGGCACGGTGGACACCAAGAACCTGACCGCGGTCGAGTTGATGATCGTGTTGCTCCTCCACCGCCAGGGCCTCCCGCTCAAACGCGACCTCATCCTGGCCGCCTGTGCCGACGAGGAGGAACACGGTTCCAAGGGGTTGGCCTGGCTGGTGGTCAACCACCCCGACCTGGTGCGGGCCGAATATGCCATCAATGAGGGCGGCGGTGTCAGCCTGGAACTGCGCGGCCAGACCTACTTCACCTGCCAGACCGCCGAAAAAGGGGTCTGCTGGCTGCGCCTGCGGGCCAGTGGACAGGCCGGCCACGGCGCTATCCCGCAGGAAGAAAACGCCGTCGTCGCCCTCTCCGAAGCGGTGCTCAAACTGGGCCGCACCCCCTTGCCGATGCACCTGACCCGTACCACCAAGCGTTTCGTCGAAGGCCTGGCCCGTGGACAGGGGCATGAGACGGCTACTCTGGTCCGCGGCCTCTTGGATCCGGCGGCCAGTGCCTTCCTTCTGCGCCAGTTGCCCATTACCCAGGCCTGGCAGCGTATGATCTTTGGGATGCTCCATAACACGGCCACGCCCACCGTCCTGCAAGCCGGCCAGAAGGTCAACGTCATCCCTTCCACTGCCGAGGCCCTGGTAGACGGACGTATCCTGCCCGATCAATACCCGGAGCAGTTTTTGCGCGAGGTCGGCGAGGTCGTTGGGCCGGCCGTGGAGATCCAGGTCGAGGAATACTCCCCCGGCCTGGAGGCCGGCCCCGATACCCCTCTCTATCGCACCATCGAGGCCGTCCTTGGGGAGTTTGAACCCCAGGCCATCCTCCTTCCCATGATGGTCTGCGGCGCTACCGACGCCCGCCACCTCGTTCCCTTGGGCGTTACCACCTACGGCTTTGGCCCTATGCGGGAGGAGGGCAGCATCTCCCCCCTGCAACTGGCCCATGCCCACAACGAACGCATCTCCCTGGAAAATCTGCGCTTCAGCCTGCGGGTGCTCTACGAGGTGGTGCGGCGTTTCTGTGTGGAGGGATAGACGATGATCCGCATCGGCACCAGCGGCTACAGTTATCAGGATTGGATTGGCCCCTTCTATCCAGAGGGCATGCTCGAACGGGATATGCTCCCCTACTATGCCCGTGAATTTGATGCCGTTGAGGTAAACTTTACTTATTACCGCCTCCCCGACCCCTATACCCTCCAGGCCATGGCCCGGAAGGTGCCGGCCGGCTTCCTCTTCACCGTCAAGGCCAGCCAGGAACTCACCCACGGGCGCGAGGAAAACGAGGCGGCTTTTGCCCAATTTATCCAGGCCCTCCGCCCACTTCGGGAGGAGGGCAAGTTCGGCTGTATTCTGGCCCAGTTTCCCTGGTCCTTTCGCCCCAATCGGGAGAACCGGGATTACCTGCATCGGGTGCGCGAGCGCTTCGGCGAACTGCCGGTGGTGATCGAGTTCCGCAATGCAGCCTGGGTGAACGAGGATACCTTCGACCTGCTGCGCCGGCTGCAATTCGGCTTCTGCTGCGTGGACGAGCCCCGCCTGAAGGGGCTGCTCCCCCCGGTGGCCGAGGCCACATCTCCCATCGCCTACGTCCGTTTCCACGGACGCAACGCAGCCAAGTGGTGGCAGCACGAGGAAGCCTGGGAGCGTTACGACTACACTTACAGCGACGAGGAATTGCACGAGTGGCTGCCCAAGATTCGCTACCTGGAGCAGAAGGCGGATACGGTCTTTATCTTCGCCAACAACCACTGGCAGGGCCAGGCCGTGCAGACGGCCCGGCAACTGCGCCTGTTGCTGGCCGAGTAGCATAGGCTTCAACCTGTGCCAATAGCCCAGGCTGAAGCCCAGGTTACGAGATTTGAGATATGGACAAAAGTATCGAGATGACACCACCGGACCTTTCCATCATCCCCACGACATCCACCCTGACCTGGGCTGATCGCTGGGATCACGTCCTGGCCCGGCTGGGCTACCGTCGGGGAGGACACCGCATCCGACCGGGGCTATATGCTCTGGGGAATCCTACACCCGAATCGCCCGTCTTCGTCACCGCCAACTACACCCTCTCCTTCGATGCCCTGCGCTCGGCCCTGGCCGGGATAGACGGCTACATCCTGGTCCTGGATACCGAAGGTATCAACGTCTGGTGCGCGGCCGGCAAAGGCACCTTCAGTACCGATGAAGTAGTACGGCGGGTTGAGGCCACCGGCTTGGCCGATCTAGTCCGCCACCGTACCCTCATCCTGCCCCAGTTAGGTGCCGCCGGGGTCTCTGCGCACGAGGTTCGGCGGCGCTGCGGCTTCCGGGTGGAATACGGCCCGGTGCGTGCCTCCGACCTGCCGGAGTACTTGAAGACCCATCAAGCCACGCCGGAGATGCGTCGGGTGCGTTTCGACCTCCCGGACCGCCTGGTGCTGATTCCGGTAGAAGTTGTCCACGTCTTCCTACCGCTTCTTCTGGTAGCCGTGGTGGTGCGTTTTCTGGGTGGCTGGCTTGCGGTAGCGGCGACGGTAGCGGCGGTGCTGGCCGGGGTGGTGCTCTTTCCCATCCTTCTGCCCTGGTTGCCTACGCGCGATTTCAGCAGCAAAGGCTTTTTCCTGGGCGGGGCAGTGGCCCTGCCCTTCGCGCTGGGGGTACTTGAGGGGGGCGGGTCACCAGCCTGGTGGCGGGTCCTTATGGCCCTGGCCTTCCTGCTGGTCTTGCCTCCCGTAACCGCGTTCCTGGCGCTCAACTTCACCGGTTCGACCCCCTTCACCTCGCGGAGCGGGGTACGCCGGGAGATTCTCCGCTACACCCGTCTGATGGCCGGCCTCTTTGCCACCGGCGTCGTCCTTTTTCTGACCTCGTTTGTCGTCGAAAGGTTAGGAGGCTTCGGATGATTCAGACCTCTGTAACCAATACTTTGCGTTACAACCCCGACCTCTGCATCAATTGCGATTTGTGCTCCATCGTCTGTCCGCACGGCGTTTTTGCTCCTGGGCGGGAAGCGGCCGAACTGCGCAACCCGGAGGCCTGTATGGAGTGTGGAGCCTGCCAGCGCAACTGCCCGGCCGGAGCGATCTCCGTAGATAGCGGCGTGGGTTGTGCAGCGGCGATGCTCTGGGCCGCTTTGAGGGGAGAAAAGGAACGGGAAAGTAGCGACTGCGCTTGCGCCTGCGGCCGCGGTTCGTCCGAACCGCCTTCCGGCTCGGAGGGAAAAACTGCTGGAAGGTAGGGATCCCACAGTGGGGCAATAGCCCCGTTGTGTCGGCCTTGATCCCTTAGGCCAACAGGCGGAGGAGTTCGGCCGCCGTACGCTTCATATCCAAGAAGACCAGGCCCAACTTGGCGTTCTTGCGTGCCAGTGCCGTCAGCACGGCCTCCTGCCCCACCGACATCAGGAGCACGTACCCTTCCTCGCCGCGCACGAAAACCTGATCCAGTGCCCCCCGGCGCAGTTCGCTGGCGATTCGTTCGCCCAAGGAAAGCATGGCCGCGCTCATCGCCGAGACCCGGTCCTCCTCCACATCGGCAGGGAGGGCCGAGGCAATGATCAGCCCGTCCACACTGACCACCGCTGAGGCCTCGACGTCCGGGGTGGTCATCTGGAGTTCCTTGAGCAGCTTGACCATCTCATCAGTGCGCGTAGCCACTCGTTCCTCCTTCTGGGTCTGGCCGCCTGCGGACCCATCCTTATTTTAACACAAAGGATGCCACGTTGCAACCTTCCAGGCGAAGCAGGTCTCGTTTCATCTCCGTTCCGCCGCCGTAGCCGCCCAGAGAGCCATCGGCGCAAACGACCCGGTGGCAAGGGATGACGATGGGCAGCGGATTGGCCCCAACAGCCGCTCCGACGGCCCGGGCCGCCTGTGGCCGGCCCACAGCCGCAGCCACCTGGGCGTAACTCCGCACCTGGCCGTAGGGGATGGCCTGCACAGCCTGCCAGACGGCCTTCTGAAAGGCGGTCCCGCAAAGGTCCAGGGGTAGGTCAAAGGCATGCAGCCGGCCAGCCAGGTAACGCTCTATCTGCCCGGCCACCTCCTGGAGAAGGCGGCCCCCCTCGACGGCCGTGTGGCCGGGCAGGAAGCGGGCCACCCAGCGTTCTACCCCCTCCTCGGTGGGAAGGATCACCCGACACAGGCCGCGCTCCGTGGCCAACAAGCGTAGCGAGCCCCAGGGCGAAGGACAGCGGCACCAGTACAGGTCCGGCATATTTCCTCCGGAGATTATACCGTCGCCCCGGTGAAGCGGAAACGACGCAAATGCAGAGCCGGCACGCGGGTGCCCCCAAAGAAGCCGGGCACCAGCCGCGTCTCCCGGCTTATGGCAACCACCTCGCTCAGCGCCTCCAGCGCGCTCTGGGTAAAGCGCAGGTCCTTGACCGGCCGGGCAACTTCCCCGTTTTCGATGAGGAAGGTGCCGTCCCGCGTCATGCCGGTCAGAATAGCCTTCTTAGGATGGGCCGGGTTGACGTAGTGGAAGCGGGTGATCCAGAGGCCGCGCTCGATGGAGCGGCCCAACTCCTGCCGAGGAGTGGTGCCCGGGGCCATAAAGAGGTTAAGCGGCAGAGGACCGAAGGTGTTGGGGGCCGGCAGGGCATGGCCGGTGGAAGAGCGTCCTTCCTCCCGGCCGGCCGTGTACGAATCATAGACTACCGCCTGGGCCACGCCCTCGACTATGAGGTCTACCCGCTGCTTCGGCACGCCCTCGAAGTCAAAAGGCATAGGCAGGCCGGAGGAGTCCAAACCGTCGTCCCAGATAGTGACCTCCGGACCGACGATGCGTTCTCCCAGCCGCATAAAACTGCGCCCCTCCTGCAGGGCCAGGGCCGAGAAGCCCAAGTAGGCCATATAGTTTAGCATCGTGGCGACCGCATACTCTTCCAGGACGACCTCATACTCACCCGGGGGAATTTCAATGGGATGGGTACTGCGCAGCGCTTTGTCAATGGCCTCCCGGGCCACAGCCTCCTCATCCAGTTCCTCCAGACCGGTGGCGATGGCCATGGCATGCCCCGAACCGCTCTCTCCCAGGATGACCGTGTTCAGTTCGGCCCGAGTGAGCGGGAAGTAGGCCCGGACACCCAGAGAATTGGCCACTCCGATCTCGCCCCAGCCGGTGGAAAGGGCCCCGCTGGCCCGCAGACCGTGATCTCTGGCCAGTCGGCAGATCGTTCCCACCCGCCGGGCCCGCTCCTCGGGCGGGCAAGAAGCCACTCCTGGGGCAAAGGCCTCGACCGACGGGATGGGAGCCGGCCCAGGGAGGGAACGGAAATCGGGGTCCTCCACCTGCATCCGGGCAATCTCCAATGCCTCTTCGGCCACCCGGCGCAACGCTTCCTCCGAGAGGTCATTGGTGGAAGCCACGCCGGTGCGCCGACCCACGACGGCCCGCACCGAAACCTGGGCATTGCTGCGGGCAACGTTCTGATGGATGTAGGAATTGGCAAAGCGGGTCAAACTCTCCTCGCCGGCCATAAAGACCACCTCGGTCTGGTCGGCACCGGAGTACCGGAAGACGGTCTCGGCAATCTGCTGGAAACGTTCGGGGCCGAACACGGCTTACTCCTTTTCTTCTAAACGGAGGAAAGGGTTATTCCTCCTTGGACGTGGCCGAACCGGTCGGGGCCGTTTCCTCGGCCGGCTTCTCTTCTTCCTCCAGGCGGCGAATCGGCGTGGTGTAAACGATGATCGCCTTGGGATCGGTGAGGAGATGCACCTCCGGAGGAAGGACCAGGTCGCCGACGTGGATGGCCTGGTCCGGCCGGGTAATCACGGAAATATCCACTTCAACATGGGCAGGGACGGCGGTGGGAAGACAGCGGATTTCGATCTCTTCCAAGCCGTGCGTCAACACCGCCAGGCCCTGCTCCACTACAGGCGAAATGCCCTTCAGGATGATGGGAACCTGGGTGGTAATCGGCCGGTCCAGGTCGACCCGTTCCAGGTCCAGGTGCAGAATCTCCTGGCTGATCGGGTCGCGCTGGAGATCGCGGATCAGAGCCGGGTAGGTATTGCCGTCCAGCACCACCTGGATGAGAGTGCTGCTCCCTGCCTGCCGGTAAACCTCGCTCAGCATTTTGTGCGGGACCTGAACGAGCAGCGGTTCCACCCGAGGCCCGTAGAAGACCCCAGGCACCAACCCGGAGCGGCGCAAACGCCGTACCCGCTTGCCGACAACTTTTCGTCGTTCTGCTTGTAAGGTAATCTCGGCCATTATGTCCTCCACCTCAGAAGTGTTCATAACGCTCCAGAGGCAATATGGCGATCAACGCCCCGGGAGCCTGCTGGCGAAGGATGTCCATAATCTCTTCCATATGTTTGTCCTCCGCCCCGACAAGCAACGTGGTGTTGCCCTGTCGGAGAAGTCCCCCGGTGCTGGCCAGCCGGGTAACCCGATGTCCGGCCTTCAAAAGGGCTTCTACCGCCTCGTCGGCCTGGGCGTTGGACAGCACAACAATCGCCAGTTTCACCATTTCCTCCTATCGAATCGTCGGAAAAATTATACTACAATCCGCCCAGACCTGCAACCGCGTTGCGCCGGCCGGCCGCCTGTGCTAGAATGCCTCCGGTGCGGACTGTACCCTTTACGGACCTGCACCCTCCCGCAAGCCGTGGACGATGTAGGAGGTAAGATGTCACGTCCAAGGTGGGTTCTGTGGGCCGGCCTTTCCGCCGCTGTCCTCCTCTTCTGGGTTCCCCCTCTGGTCGTCCTGACCTGCGGCTGGCCGGCACTTTCCCCGACCGAGGCCCGGCCCATACCCCCACCGGTCGAACCGTTTGCCGAACCTCCACCTCCTGTCGGCCTGCCCGCCGAAATGCGGTTCTGGCTTCCAATCTCCGGGGCCCTCCTCCTGGGCCTGGCGCTGGGTGTCTGGCTGCCGGTCCTGTTTCGGCGGGGAAGGAACGGCGTCCGCTTCCCCCTTTTTCTGGCTCTGGGAGCCGCATCCTTGACCCTCTACGTTTTGCACTTTTCTCTCCCCTTTTCCCTGCAACGCTACCACAACCTCAAGCAAATCGGCATCGGCCTGATCGCCGAACGCGATGGCAGCGTGGCCCTGGCCACGGCGCTGGCCACGGCCGGCCTCTTCCTCTTCTACGGCCTGGCCTATCGCCTCTGCCGGGGCCGAAACGAGCGGCGGCTGTGGGCCGCTGTCCTCGCCTTTGCCCTGCTCTTTGCCTTGGCCAACTTCCTCGTCGCCCCCATCACCTCCCTGGACCTCTACGACTATATCGCCCGCGGGCGCATAACCGCCCTCTACGGCGGCAACCCCTACGTCCATGCCCCCGAAAAGTACCCGGGCGATCCCATGACGGACTATGTCTCGTGGCGCAGCACGACCTCCGCCTACGGACCGCTCTGGGAGGCGCTGAGCGCCCTGCTCACCCGCCTGGCCGGAAATTCCCTCTGGCCTAATATGGTAGCCCAGAAGGCCCTGGCTTCGGCTGCTTACCTCGTGAGCCTCCTCCTCCTGGCAGACACCCTCCGCCGCACCGCCCCCCAGCAGGCCCTGGCCGGCACGTTCCTCTTTGCCTGGAACCCGCTGGTGCTCATGGAGGGCTTGGGCAACGGCCATAACGACATGCTGATGGCCACCTTCCTCCTGGGGGCTTTCTGGATGCTCGGCCAAGCCCGCCCTTCTTCCGGACCGACCCCTCGTCTGCTTTACGGCGGGATAGCCTTGATCTTTCTGGCCGCCTCCATCCTGGTCAAGTTCATCACCGTCCTCTTCGCCCCCTTCTTTCTGTTCTATCTCCTTTCCGGGGAAAAGGGGAGAAAATGGCTGGTCTATAGCCCCCTTCTCTTCCTTCCGGCGCTCCTTCTGGTCGGCGAGCACTATGCCCTCTTCTGGAGATGGCCGGAAATCGCCGGCACCTTTACCCGGCGCGTGGATATGTTCCGCATGACCGTCGCCAGTGTCGGCCGGGAGGCACTCCTTCCTTACCTGGCGGAAGGCACGATCAACGACCTGGTACGGGGCGTTTTTCTGGGCCTCTTTATTCTGGGGTATCTCCTCCTCCTAGGGCGGGCCCTCTGGAGATTGGGCCGGCCCGGCCGGAAACTGGCCCTGCAGATCGGCCTAGTGGGGGGAGGGATGGCAGGTGCCTTGGGAGGACTTCTCTGGTGGTATCTGGGAGGATGGGGACTGCTGGGGGAGCGCTGGGGGCAGGAACTGGGAAGGCTGGCCGGCCTTCCCCTGAGCCTCCTCCTGGGCCTCCTTCTGGGCACCCAGGCGGGCGCAGGAAGCGCGCTCCTGACAGGATGGGGAAAAGGGGAACCTTCTCCCTGGACAACCCTCCTGGAAAAATGCTCCAGCGCCCTCTTCCTCTACCTTCTCCTGGCCAACTTCTGGTACTGGCCCTGGTATCTCCTCCTCTCCATCGCCATCCTTGCCCTCTGGGGCGATGAGCGGATTTTCACGCCCCTGGCGCTGTCCGCCTGCGCCGGAGAACTCGCCCACCTGGGCTGGAACTTTATCTGGTATTGGTGGGGCATCACCTGGGAGACCACCTACCAGATGGATGCCCTGGTGGTCTTCTGGATGGTCGTCCCACCTCTCCTGGTCTACCTCATCCTGGACTTGCGGCACCGCCTGGCCCGTAGGGCCACTGCGTAGGGGCGACCCTTGTGGTCGCCTATCCGGGGTTGCCCCTACCGGGGATGCCGCTCGATCTCGGACCACCTTGCTCACCCACGGGGGCAACCCCAAGGGTTGCCCCTATAGGTAACCCCCCCTCGGCTACCGGCGTCCTTAGGGGCGATTTTCCCCAGAAGACAGAAGATGGATATCAGGAGGTGCATGATGAAACGGTTCCTTTTCCTTCTGCCGGCCGTCCTTTTGGTCGGCCTCCTTCTCCCCTGGCCGGCCCGCGCCGACGGCGTCATCATCATTGACCCGCCTCCCCCCCAAGGGCCGGCCTACCTGACCGTGATCTATCACCGCGTCGAAGTCACTATCGAGGACCAGGTCGCCACCACCCGCATTGACCAACTCTTCCGCAACGACAACCGCTTCGCCGTCGAGGGCATCTACATCTTCCCCCTCCCTGAAGAAGCCAGCATCGAACGCTTCGTCATGTATATGGATGGCAAGCCCCTGGAGGGCCGAGTGCTCAGCCGCGAGGAAGCCCGCGCCATCTACGAGTCCATCGTCCGCAAACACCGCGATCCCGCCCTGCTCGAATACGTTGGTCGCAACACCTTCCAGGCCAGCATCTTTCCCATCGCCCCGGGTGAGGAAAAGCGCATCCAGATCGAATACCGCCAGGTCCTTCCGGTGGATCAAGGCCTGGTCGAATACGTCTATCCCCTGAGCACGGAGCGCCTTTCCCCGCAGCCGCTCCAGGATGTCGCCGTCACCATACGCCTGACCTCACGGGAACCGCTCCGGGCCGTCTACTCCCCCAGCCACAGCGTCTCCGTAGACCGTCCCGATGACTATCACGCCATCGTCGGCTACGAGGCCCGCGATGTCCTCCCCGACCGCGACTTTGTCCTCTATTACACCATCTCTCCGGAAGACATCGGCCTCAACCTGCTCACCTACCATCCTCAGGGCGAGGACGGCTTCTTCCTCCTCCTGGTTGCCCCACCGGTCGAGGAAGAAACCCAGGAAGTGGTAGCCAAGGACGTCATCTTTGTCCTGGACACCTCCGGCAGCATGTCGGGGGAAAAGATGGAGCAGGCCCGGGCGGCGCTCCTCTTTGTCCTGGAACATCTCAACTCCGAGGACCGCTTCGCCATCGTGGATTTCGATTCCTCCATTTCGACCTACGCCCCGGAACTTCGGCCGGCCTCCGAGCGGGCCGAAGCCCGGCGTTACGTCCAGAACCTCTCGGCCGGCGGCAGCACCAACATCGAGGGTGCCCTCCGGCAGGCGCTCGACCTGGCCGACAGGACCTCCGGCCGTCCCCAGGTCATCCTCTTCCTCACCGACGGCCTGCCCACGGTGGGCGAGGAGGACCCAGCCCGCCTCCTGGCCCTTGTGCGTGAGCGCAGCCATGAGAGCATCCGGCTCTTTACCTTCGGCGTCGGCTACGACGTGAACAGCGTCCTCCTGGACGCCCTGGCTGTGGAGAACCACGGGGCTAGCACCTACATCCTCCCCGGGGAAAACCTGGAGGAGCGCCTCTCCGCCTTCTACTCGAAGATCAACCGACCGGTGCTGGCCGGCCCCGCCCTCGACTTTGGCGGCATCGCCGTGTACGACCTTTACCCCAACCCACTTCCCGACCTCTTCCTGGGAAGCCAACTTGTCCTGGCCGGCCGTTACCGCGAGGGCGGAACCACGACCGTCACCCTGCGCGGCAGGGCCGGCGAAGAGGAACGCACCTACCGCTACGAGGACCTCACCTTCCCCCGCGAAAGCACCCGCAACGACTTTCTCCCCCGCCTCTGGGCCTCGCGCAAGATCGGCTACCTCTTGAACGAGATCCGATTGCACGGAGAAAACCGGGAAGTGGTAGACGAGATCGTCGAACTGAGCCTGCGCTACGGCATCATCACCCCTTACACCTCCTTCCTGGTGGACGAGCCCGACCGCATCTTGACCGAGGAGGGACAGACCTCACTCAGGCTTCAAATGGTCACGGCTCTGCCTGCAGCGGCCCCTATGGAAGGCAAGGGTGGTGTGGACTATAGCCTGGAGGTCCAGCGTCTCCAGGAGGGAGGCTATTCCGGGATGGAACAGGCAACGTTACGACAGGTGGCCGACAAGGCCTTCCTCCTGGTAAACGGGGTCTGGACCGATACGACCTACCGTCAGGGTATGCCCACGACGCCGGTCACTTTCGGCAGCGAGAGTTACTTTGCCCTGGTGAGCGCCCATCCCGAATGGGGCAAGTACCTGGCCGTAGGTGAGCGCGTCATCGTCGTCCTGGATGGGGTGGCCTATGAGGTCGTCGCCCAGGAGGCTCCCCCGATCACATCGCCGGCCGGCCCCGCCCTCACTCCCTACCCCCCGGCAACTCCCACTCCAGCGACAACCTCCAGGGGAGACTCTCTCCCTGCGGGCTGGGTCGCCGCCATCGTCGCCGGCGCCCTCGGCTTGCTGACCGCGGCCGGGTTCGTGTTCCTGCGCCGGGCCCGGTAATGCCCATTGCCTCCACAACAAGTCCAACTTCGTAGGAGCGGCTTGGGAAGCCGCTCCTACGCTTATTTGACGAAATAGGACACTTCGCGGTATAATGAAAATAGATACCAACCCTGTCTTGAACCATCGGGTTGGCAGCCAGAATGGGGCTGTGTCAGCCCGAATTTCGGAAAGGTCATGCCATGGGCACAGAAGAGTTGGCTTCGCGGTCCGGCTCCAAGAGCGCACCTGTTCGCTCGGTCTCTCTGACCACCCTCTCCCCCGAACTTCTCAGCCCCTTCTTCCACGAATTCCGCACCTCCCTGACCATGATCAAAACCTGCATCGCCTTGCTTACCAACCCCAATATCTCCTATGACCCTACAGAGTTGCGCGAATTCATGGACATTGTCCGGCGCGGGGGAGACCGCGTGGATCGCCTGGTGCGCGATTTTCTGGCCATCCTCAAACTAGAATCGGGGGTGGCCGAACGGGAAGCCCACGATGCCGAGCCGACGCGGGACGTCGCCGGCCCGATCCATGCCGTCGTACGGTCGCTACAGCCGGACATCGCCGAGCGCAACCTGACCGTACAGGTCGAGGTGGAAGAAAACCTTCCTCCACTCCCCATCCTCGATGAGCACCTCCAGATGATTGTCGAGAAACTCCTGCACAACGCGGTCAAGTTCTCCAAGCCAGAGGGGGGACAAGTTACCGTCCGCGTCCGCCGGGCCGACGGGAAGGTGCGCCTCCAGGTGATCGACCAGGGCATCGGCATCCCCCGCGAGGAGCAGGAGCGTATCTTTGACCGCTTCTACCAACTGACCCGGGCCGGCCTGGAGCGCCAGGGAGCCGGGTTGGGGTTGGCCGTTGCCCGCGGTTTGACCGAACTCTACGGTGGCACGATCGAGGTCCAGAGTCAGGTGGATATGGGGAGCACCTTCACTGTGACCCTGCCCCTGCGGCCGATCCCGGAATCGGCAGAGGAAGCCCAACCTCCGGCCAAAGAGGGGGCCATCCTGACGGCTGAAGAAGCCTTCCGCCGGCTGGGCATCACCTTCGAGGAACAGCCTCAGCCGGAGGAGCAGAAAAAGGGCCGGCGAGGGCTTTTCGGTTTCCGGAAAAAATAAGGCCGACGTTCGAGATGTGCCTATGCGAATCTGCCTTCTCCCCCTGAAGGTCCAGGTGCGTAACCCCATGTTCAACCGGCACCGTTTTCAGGAGCGCCTGGAAAGCCTTCAACCCCTGAAACCCGACCTGGTGTGTTTGCCCGAATGTGCCTTTACCGGCTACCTCTATACCGAGGAGGACTTTCGGCGCTTTGCCGAACCGATTCCGGGCCCGACGGTGGAGGCTATGGCCGGCCTGGCCCGTCGTCACCGCACCTGGCTATGCTTCGGGCTGCTGGAACAGACCGCAGAAGGCGTCTACAGTGCTGCCGTCCTCCTGGACCGCCGGGGCGTCCTCCGACACCGTCACCGCAAGAACGTGGAGCAACCGCCCTTTCAAAGAGGCAGCGAAGCGACCACCGTAGAGAGCGAGTTCGGCCGGCTGGGGATCCTTATCTGCGGGGACCTTTTCGACGAGGGGGTAGTCGCCCGGCTGGGCCGGCCTCACCTCCTCGTCGTTCCGATGGCCCGCTCTTTCGACGGCACCTCCCCCAACCGGGTCCGCTGGGAACAGGAGGAGCGCCAGGTCTACCTGAAGGCGGCACGACGGGTCGGTTGCCTGACCCTCCTTGTCAACTCACTGGAGGACACGGTGGACGATGCCGCCTTTGGGGGCGCGCTCGTGGTGAATGCCCGGGGCGAACTGCTGGCCGAATCGCCTCACGGCAGCGACGAGGTGTTGGTATATGACCCGGAGAGTACGGTGTCCTAGGCTTCAGCCTGCGGTTACACAAGCGCACAGGTTAAAGCCTGCGCTACAGGAGACAAGGAATGAAAACACAGGACTACATTGACCTGGAGGAAACTTACGGTGCCCACAACTACCGGCCGCTGGACGTGGTCATCTGCCGGGCACAGGGGGTATGGATGTGGGATGTGGAAGGGCGGCGCTACCTGGATTTCCTGAGTGCCTACTCGGCCGTCAACCAGGGGCACTGCCATCCGCGCCTCCTGCGGGCACTTATAGAGCAGGCCGGCCGGGTCACCCTCACCTCTCGCGCCTTTCGCAACGACCAGTTGCCGCTCCTGGAAAAGGAGTTGTGCGAACTGACCGGCTATGAGATGGTGCTTCTGATGAATTCGGGGGCCGAAGCCGTGGAGACGGCGCTGAAGGCAGCGCGCAAGTGGGGCTATACGGTCAAGGGAGTGCCGGCCGACCGGGCCGAGGTGATCGTCTGCGCCGGAAACTTTCACGGCCGCACCATCACCATCATCAGTTTCTCCAGCGAACCTCAGTACCGTGAGGGCTTTGGCCCGTTCACGCCCGGTTTCGTGACCATCCCCTACGGGGATGCCCACGCCCTGGAGGAGGCCATTACCCCCTACACCGTTGCCTTCCTGGTAGAGCCGATCCAGGGCGAGGGAGGCGTGATCGTCCCGCCGGAGGGGTATCTTCGACAGGCGCGGGAAATCTGCACCCGCCATAACGTCTTGCTGGTGGCCGACGAGATTCAGACCGGCCTGGGCCGCTGCGGAAAACTCCTGGCCTGCGACTGGGAAGGGGTACGGCCGGACATCCTCATCCTCGGCAAGGCCCTCTCCGGCGGCTTTTACCCAGTCTCGGCCGTCCTTTCCTCACGGGAGGTGCTGGGGGTGTTTCGTCCGGGCGACCACGGCTCCACCTTCGGCGGCAACCCGCTGGGTTGCGCCGTGGCCCGAGAGGCACTGCGGGTAATCGTGGAGGAGAACTTGCCCGAACGAGCAACGGAACTGGGGGCGTATCTCCTGGGCCGGCTTTCGCGCCTGGAAAGCGAGTACATCCGGGAGGTGCGCGGCAAGGGGTTGCTCGTCGGAATCGAACTCAGGACCGAGGCCGGCGGAGCCCGGCGCTTCTGCGAGGCGCTCAAGGAGCACGGCCTGCTCTGTAAGGAAACCCATGACCACGTCATCCGCCTCGCTCCGCCCCTGGTGGTAACAAGGGAAGATTTGGACTGGGCACTGGAACGCATCGAGGAGGTCCTGACCAGGTGAGGAGACGCAGGGAAGTCCCGGTACTTCCGGATTTTTCCCCTGGTATAATGGCGGGTGGTATAATATTAGCGGGTGCGGCAGGCCGTTTTCCCCCAGGTGATAAGACCGTGGGAGAGCCGGGTCGCCGTACCCCTTCTTCCCCACAGTCCGAACGGTCGCCTGGGCTCCCAAGCCCGTATACCGGAATGGACATCACAAAACTATAAAGGGGGAAACACAATGAACACTAACGAACTCTTTGTGGGCATTGATATTTCGAAAGAGCATCTGGACGTTGCCTTTGGGCCCGACCAGGCCCCCCAACGATTCCCATATACTGACAAAGGGCTGAACCGGCTCCTGGCCCAACTCCATGGGCTCTCGCCCGCCCTCGTTGTCTTTGAGGCCACCGGCGGGCTGGAAGCGAACCTGATGGTCGCCCTCGCCCGTGCCGGCTTCCCATTTAGCCGGGTCAACCCCCGCCAGGTGCGGGATTTCGCCCGTGCCTCCGGGGTCTTGGCCAAAACGGACACCCTGGATGCCCGCATTCTGGCGGAGTTCGGCCAGAAGATGCGGCCGCCGGTGACCGTCCTGCCCGATAAGCAGACCCGTCATCTGGAGATGTTGGTCGCTCGCCGACGGCAGTTGGTAGACATACGGGCAACGGAGGTGCAGCACCGGCGCACAGCCCCGAAGGCCGCTCGGCATTACATCCAGAAGCATCTGGATTGGCTGGAGGCCGAAATTGCCGCCCTGGAGCGGGAGATTGCCGAGTGGGTGAATCAAACCCCTCTGGCTGAAACAGTTGCTCTCCCCGCTCCCGAAGGGAGAAGGGGCAAGGAGGTGAGGAGTGAGGGGTGAAGGCATCGAACGGATGTGTCGGGCGCTCCGCGGGGAAAAGGTGGACGTGCTCCCCGCCGCGCCGGCCTACCTGAGCCTTTTCCTGGCCGATTTCGAACGCGCCTACTACATCGAACTCTACCGCCGCCGGATGCGCGGCCGCACGGTCTACCCGGTTGACCACGAGGAGGACACCCGCTTCCGGGCCGAGGCCCTCTACCAGTCCTACGGCATCTTCAAGGTGCGGCCGGATTGGATGGAAATAGACCGGGGCTCCAGCCGCGCCTGGGCCGAGCGCACCGAGATCGTCTGCCGCGAGGACGGAACACTCTGCTACCGGGACCGCCTGTCCGGAGAAGAGGTCTCGATGGACCAGGTCCCCCTACCTCGTGGCGACGCGGCCCTGGCCGCCTCCGATACCGCCCGGAGCGACCGGTGGGACCTCTCGGCAGAATGGCGTGGCCTGGAGGATGTAGAAGCCCGCTTGCCTATCTTAAAGTGCGAGGAACTGCTGGCCCGGGGCGATTTCGAGTTGCCGCGCCGGGTGGTGGCCGACTACGGCGAACGCTACTTTCTCTCCACGGTGCTGGATACCCCCTTCTCCAGCGCCTACGACCTGCTGGGCTTTCAGGGGCTCATGCTCATCCAGCACGACCGCCCGGAACTGCTCCACCGTATCCTGGAGCGCAAAGTTCGACAGGCCCAGGAGGAGATGGCCGCCTGGGCAGCCGTAGGAATTCACGGGGTCTATGTGGAGGAGGTCTTTACCGGGGCGGATACGATCTCGCCGCGTAGTTATGATGAGTTCGTCTTTGCCTACAACCGGCCTTATTTTCACCACCTGCGCTCCCTGGGGCTTTTTTCCATCCATTACGTTTGCGGCGACGTCATCCCCCGCCTGGAGCGCATCGTCGGCCTGGAAGTGGATGCCATTGCCGTAGAGGAGAGCAAAAAGGCGTTCCGCATCGAACTGGAGGATGTGGTCGAGCGGGTGGCCGGCCGGGCAACGGTCTTTGGGAACATAGACACCATCCGCTTCGGCCTCCATGGCACGATAGAGGAGATGGCCCAGGAGGTGCGCCGGCAGGCAGCCGTGGGTGCCCGGGCGCGCGGCTTTGTGGTGAGCACAGGCAGCCCCTTCCCGCCGGACACGAACCCCCGCCTCATAGATACCCTGACGGCGACGGCCCACTCCCTGCCCGGCTGATCCGGGGCGAACGGCAGGAGGCTTTCGATGACGAAACTGTACGGAAAGGAGCCGCCTTCCTCTCGACCCTCCGGCTACCGTCTCCTCGACGATGCCCAACTGGAGGAAATCCATCTCGCCGCCCTGGAAATCCTTCGCCGCACCGGCGTCCGGGTGGACGAAGCGGAAGCCCTCCGGTTGCTCCAGGAGGCCGGCTGTACGGTGACGGACGGAAATTTGGTACGTTTCCCCGCCGCCGTCGTCGAACAGGCCTTGGGGAAGGCACCCTCCCGTATCGTCCTCTGCGACCGCACCGGGGAGCCGTATGCCTTCCTGGAGGGACATCGCTGCTACTTTGGCACCGGCTCCGATCTGCCGAACACGCTGGACCTGGAGACGGGCGAACGCCGGCCGTCCCTCCTCTCCGATGTGGGAAACGCCGCCCGCCTGGTGGATGCCTTGCCCCATCTGGATTTCGTGATGTCCATGGCCCTGCCTTCCGACGTCCCTCCCCAGACCTCGGACCGCCATGCCTTCCTGGCGATGGTGGAGAACACGGTCAAACCGATCGTCTTCACCGCCTGGGACGAGGGAGGCGTGGCCGACATCCTGGCCATGGCCGAGGCGGTGGCCGGCGGGCCGCAGGAACTGGCGCTCCGGCCGTTCCTCCTGGCTTACCTGGAGCCCTCCTCGCCGCTGCGCCACTCCGAGGCCGCCCTGCACAAGTTGCTTCGGATGGCCGACCGGGGGTTGCCCCTGGTCTATGCGCCGGGCCCTCTGGAAGGCGCTACGGCCCCGGTTACCCCGGCCGGCAGCCTGGCTATGGCGTGCGCCGAGGTGCTGAGCGGCCTGGTCATCGCTCAGTTGCGCCGGCCGGGCACCCCTTTCGTCTGGGGTTCGGGGAGCGGGCCGCTCGACATGCGCACGATGGTCGGCGTCTATGCCGGCCCCGAATTCATGCTCCACTGCATGGCCATGGCCGAACTGGCCCATAACTACTACCGCCTCCCGGCCTGGGGCTTTGCCGGCTGCTCCGACTCCAAGCAACCGGACCTCCAGGCCGGGGTCGAGAGCGCGCTCTGGATCCTCTGGACAGCCCTTTCCGGGGCCAATTTGATCCACGACGTGGGGTACATCGAGTCCGGCCTCACTTGCTCTTATGAAATGATCGTCATCGGCGACGAGGTGATCGGCCTGGTGCGGCGGCTGCTCCAGGGAATCGAAATCACCCCGGAAACGCTGGCGCTGGAGGCGATCCACCAGGTAGGACCAGGTGGGAACTTCTTGAAGTCGCCGCATACGGCCCGGCACTGCCGGGAGGTCTGGTATCCGCGCCTCTTCGACCGGCATTCCTACGCCGCCTGGGCCGAAGCCGGCCGGCCTGACCCCGTCTCCCAGGCCCGAGAGGTGGCCCGGAACATCCTGTCCACCCACCGGCCGGCCCCGCTCTCGCCCGACGTCCGGGAGACACTCCACGCCATTGTGGCAGAGGCCGATGCCCGGGCTGGGCAAGCGCTCCCCTGAAAGATGGACATTGGCCCTATGGCTGGGGTGAGGACGGTGGCCCTCCCCCACACACGGGATACAGGCACCCATCACCCAAGGAGGTCCGACATGGCAGACATCCTGAAGCAGATTGGGGAAAGTCTCTACGAAGGAAAACACCTCGAGACTGCTGAGCTGGTACGGCAAGCGTTGGAGCAAGGCCTTTCCCCGGCCAAGGTACTTTCTGGCCTGATCGGCGGCATGGACCGGGTGGGGCAGGATTTCAAATCCGGTGTCCTCTTTGTCCCGGAGGTGCTCCTGGCCGCTCGGGCGATGCACGCGGCGATGGCCGTGTTGCGGCCGCTCCTGGCAGAGACCGGGGTGCCCCGCGTCGGCACTTACCTCATCGGCACGGTCCAGGGGGACCTACACGACATCGGGAAAAACCTGGTGCGGATGATGCTGGAAGGAGCCGGCTTCGAGGTTGTAGACCTGGGCACCGATGTCGCTCCGGAGCGCTTTGTGGCCGCCATCCGGGAGCACCGGCCGGAGATCCTGGGGATGAGCGCCCTGCTGACGACAACGATGCCCGCTATGCAAAAGACCATCGGGGCGCTGGAGCAGGCCGGCCTGCGGAACCAGGTGAAGGTGATGGTCGGAGGGGCACCGGTCACACAGGCCTGGGCCGAGGAGATCGGCGCCGACGGCTATGCCCCCGATGCGGCGACGGCGGTGGAGGTCGCCCGACGGCTGCTGGGCTTATCCTAGAGGAAGAAAAAGGCCAGAGCAATGATGGCATAAACCGCCAGGAGAGCGGCCCCCTCCAGCCAGTGCGAGCGGCCGTCTATGGAAATGAGCGCGGCCAGGAGCACCCCCAACCCCAGGCAGATGACCTCGAAGACGGAAAAGTGCAGGTCCATCGCTCCGGCCGGCCCGTGCATGGCCAGGCTCACAAAGACCAGAAGGGGGGCCACAAAGAGCGCCACCTGCTGGCTGGAACTCAGCGAAACGGTGAGCGAAAGTTGCATCCGGTTCTTCATCGCCACCTGGACTGCGACCAGGTGCTCGGCCACGTTCCCCACCAGGGGCACCAGCACGACCCCGATGAAGAGCGGGCTGACCCCCCAGGCCGCCACTACCGGTTCCACCGCCCTCACCAGGAACTCGCTCAGGAAGACGGTGGCCACCGTCGCTCCGGCTAGCACCGCCAGAGACACCCAGATGCTCCAGAGACGGTGATGGGACGACCGCCCGGCCTCCGCCGCATGAACCTCATCGTCCAGGAGGGGCGAGGTGAAGGTAAAGAGCACGCTGCCCAGGTACAGGAGAAGGAGGAGGGCGGCCACGCCCCAACTCAGGTATTCCAGCGGCATATCCACGTGGGCACCGTGCAGATGAAAGAAGAGGGTGGGGATGCTGAGGCCGATGACCGCCAGGGCCATCATGGTGGCGCTCAGGCCGGCCAGATCCCGGTCGAAAAACTGCTGCCCGTTTTTCAGTCCTCCCAGGAACATACTGAAGCCGAGGATGAGGAGAAGGTTCCCCAGGATCGAACCGGTGATGGAGGCCTTGACCAGTTCCAGTTCCCCGGCCCGCAGGGCCACAATGGTGATAATGAGTTCGGCGGCGTTGCCCAGCGTGGCGTTCAGGAAACCCCCAAGTTTGGGGCCGGCCCGTTCGGCCAGATGCTCGGTGGCCTCGCCCAGCAGGCCGGCCAGGGGAATGAGCCCCAGCGCCGAGGCGATGAAGACGGCCTGCGTCCCCCAGGCCGTCTCCCGGAAACCGACCTCGGCCACTACGGCCAGGGGAACAAAGACCAGGAGGAAACGTAGGCATTTCATCTTATAGAACCGCTCACCGGGTTTGTAGGGGCGAGGTAACCCCGCCCCTACAAACCCGTCCGGGATAGCCACCAGGGTTGCCCCTACCCGCAGTGCATCCGGCGCAGGGGCGACCCCGATGGTAGTCGCCTGCCCATCCGGGGCAACCACAAGGGTCGCCCCGGCATGTTACCACGAACGCCCTACTAGCGGTAGGTAGATGCGATAGGCCCCAACCTCCAGGATGCGCCGGGCCGTGGCCAGGCCACTCCCGCCGCAGTTGGTCGCCGTCAGGACGACGGTGTACGGCCCCG
>JASFBA010000006.1:0-31619 GCA_036172265.1 Chloroflexia bacterium | reverse complement strand
GCCCTGACTGCCGCCCCGTTTTCGCCTACGCTGCTCCTGACCGGGGATTATCATGCGGCGTCGTGATGCCCGCGCTGTCCGTGATCCAGGTCGCCCCGGGGTCGGTACTCTTGTAGATGCCCTGGTCCCAGGTGCCAGCGTAGAGGCCGGCTGGCGTGAGGGCCAGGGCCTCGACCTCGGCGGGGAGACCGGCGTTGGCCAGCCGCCAGGAAAAGGTGAGGGGGCCGGCCGGCCGGGCCGAGGGTTCCCCCTCTCCCAAGGGGAGAGGGGGACAGGGGGTGAGGGCTTCGGCCGGCGGGCCGGGGCGCTCGGCCCAAGGCGTGTCCCGAAATGCCCCCGGTTTGCATCTCCTACCCTTTGTGGTATAATGGACGCGGCTTTACACAAGGAGGTCTGAATGCCTAGGGCGCTGATCACCGGCATCACCGGTCAGGATGGTTCTTACCTGGCCGAATTTCTCCTGGAAAAGGGCTATGAGGTTATCGGCATGGTGCGTCGCTCCAGCACCGTCAATTTTGACCGCATTGCCCATATCCAGGATCGCTTGACCCTGGTGCAGGGGGACCTCCTGGATCAGGTCTCCCTGGTGGACATCCTCCAGGAGTACCGCCCTCACGAGGTCTATAACCTGGCTGCGCAGTCCTTCGTCCCCACTTCCTGGAAGCAGCCGGTCTTCACCGGCGAAGTCACGGCGTTAGGTGTGACCCGCCTGTTGGACGCCATCCGCCTGGTGGACCCCAAGATTCGCTTCTACCAGGCCAGTTCCTCGGAGATGTTCGGCAAGGTTCGCGAGGTTCCTCAGAACGAGAACACCCCCTTCTACCCCCGTAGTCCTTACGGCGTGGCCAAGGTATACGGCCACTGGATCACGGTGAACTATCGGGAGAGTTATGGGCTTTTTGCCTGTTCGGGCATCCTCTTCAACCATGGTTCGCCCCGGCGCGGCCTGGAGTTTGTCGAACGGAAGGTTTCCTACGGAGTAGCCCGTATACAACTGGGCCTGGCCAGTGAACTTCGGCTGGGGAATCTGGATGCCCGGCGCGACTGGGGCTTTGCCGGCGATTACGTGCGGGCGATGTGGCTCATGCTGCAACAGGACCATCCGGACGATTATGTGGTCGGCAGCGGAGAAACCCACTCGGTGCGTGAACTCTGCGAGGTCGCCTTTTCCCATGTGGGTTTGGACTGGCGGGACTATGTGGTGGTGGATCCCAAGTACTACCGGCCGGCCGAGGTGGACCTTTTGGTGAGCGATCCCAGCAAGGCCCGGCGTGTTCTCCATTGGGAACCCACGGTAAATTTTGAGGAACTCGTCCGTATGATGGTGGATGCCGATTTGAAACTATTGCAATCCGAAGCCAACCGGCGCGGAGAACCGGTGCACTGAAGCCGGATTTGCGGCGAAACAAGGAGGCTTTCCCTTGCAGGAACTGCTGAAGCAATTATGCGAACTCTACGGCCCTTCGGGGCGCGAGGATGCCGTGCGCGAAACGCTGCGCGGTCTGGTGGCTGACCTGGCCGACGAGGTGCGGGTGGATGCTCTGGGCAACCTGATCGTGCGCGCCCGAGCCGGGACAGAAGGCGGGAAGCGCGTCATGCTGGCCGCCCATATGGACGAGATCGGCCTGGTCGTCAGCCACATTGACGAAAAGGGCTTTCTCCGCTTTGCCCCGGTGGGCGGGCTTTTCCCACTTACCCTGACCGGACAGCGCGTCCGCTTCGCTTCGGGCCAGATCGGGGTGATCGGGCTGGAGCCCATCGAATCCAAGAACGAGACCGAATTGCGCAAGATGTACATCGACATCGGAGCCGGCAGTCGAGAAGAGGCTGAAAAAATGGTCCGCGTGGGAGATATCGCCTGCCTGGATCGCCAGTTTGCCCTGGCCGGCCGCCGGGCGGTGGGAAAGGCGATGGACGACCGGGTAGGTTGCGCCGTCCTGGTGGAGGTGTTGCGGGCTCTCTCCCACAGCCCGCACGAGGTCTACTTCGTCTTCACGGCCCAGGAGGAAGTGGGCCTGCGCGGGGCGACGACCTCAGCCTATGGCATCAACCCCGACCTGGCCATCGCTGTGGACGTAACCGGCACCGGGGACACCCCCGAGGCCCGTCCCATGGCGGTTGTCCTGGGCAAAGGGCCAGCCGTCAAGGTGATGGACGGTGGAATGCTGGCCCACCCCGGGGTGAAGGAACTCCTTATCCACACGGCCGAGGCCTGCGCCATTCCCTACCAGCGCGAGGTTTTGCTGGGCGGGACGACCGACGCCCGGGCCATCCAGACCGCCCGCAGCGGTGTGCCGGCGGGGACGCTTTCCATCCCCACCCGGTACGTGCATACCACTTCGGAGATGGTGGACCTAGAAGACGTTGCCGGCGCCGTGCGCCTGCTGGTGGCCCTCTTGGAAGGACCCATCGAGGTCTGAACCGGCCAATCGGGGGGCCTCCGAACGGCAAGTACAATTGAAAGTTCGGATACCAGCGATTCGCTCAAGATACGCGGCACGTTGCGAAACGGCCTAAGGAGATTACAGTGGACGAACGAGAACGTTTGCTCAAAGAACTGAGCGAAGTAGCCGGTGTGCCCGGTTACGAGGAAGAGGTACGCGCTGTCATGCGGAGATACCTCGATGGTGTGGCCGAGATCACCCAGGATCAACTGGGAAGTTTTATTGCCAGCCTGCCGGGGCCGGAAGGCGGCCCCCGGGTGATGCTGGCCGGCCATATGGACGAGATCGGCTTTATGGTAAGCCATATTACCGATGACGGCTTCCTTCGAGTGCAACCGCTCGGCGGCTGGTGGGAGCAGGTCATGCTGGGCCAGCGCTTGGAGGTTATCACCTCCCAGGGACGGGTGATCGGGGTGACCGGAGCCAAGCCACCCCACTTGATGGACCAGGAAGAGCGCTCCAAAGTGGTGCAGAAGAGGGATATGTACCTGGACGTGGGCGCTTCCAGCAAGGACGAGGTAGTAGCCTTGGGCATTCGCCTGGGCGATCCCGTCGTCCCGGTCAGCCCCTTCACGGTGATGGGCCGGGAAAATTCGTACCTAGGGAAGGCCTTTGACGACCGGGTGGGCTGTGCCCTGGCCCTGGAGGCGCTGCGGGAGATGGCTGCGGAAAAAGAACGGCCCAATGCCCTCTACATCGCCGGTACGGTGCAGGAAGAAGTGGGCACCCGTGGGGCCAAGACCACGGCCTACCTGATCAACCCGGACGTGGCGATCATCCTGGAGGTGAGCATCGCCGGGGATGTCCCCGGCATCAAGGCGGAGGAATCGGCGGTCAAGTTGGGGAAAGGGCCCACGCTCCTCCTCTACGATGCCCGGATGATTCCCAACCTGCGCCTGCGCGACCTGGTCATTCAAACGGCCGAGGCCGAGGGGATTCCTTTGCAATTCAGCCTGATGCCCGGCGGGGCCACCGATGGGGCGATGATCCATATACACGCGGCCGGCGTTCCCTGCGTGGTGTTAGGGGTACCGGCTCGCCACATCCACAGCCACGCCGGCATCATCCGCCGCGACGACTACGACAATACCCTGAAGTTGCTCCTAGCCGTGTTGAGGAGGCTGGACCGAGAGGCAGTGGACGGGTTAATGGGGTGAGATGGGGGGATGGGAAGACAAAGGGACGAGGAGACAAGCCTACTTAGGCAACGCCTCCAGGTTCCGGCGTGGTAAATCCCAATCCGGGGCCAGTTCCACTGCCCGAGAAAAGTACTGCCGAGCCGCCTCGATGTCGCCTTGTTCGCGGGCTACGACACCGGCGTTGTTATAGAGCCGGGCATCCTCCGGGGCCGCTTGAAGGGCTTCGTCCAGCACCCGCTTCGCCGAGACCCAGTCCTGCATCCCAATATAGGCTGCGCTCAACCCCACCGATACATCGGCCGGCTTTGCCCCAAGGGTAGCCGCCTGGTTAAAGGCCCGCAACGCCCCCTGAAAATCGTTTTGCCCCAGCAGAAGGTCCCCCAGCCGTAGCCAGCGATCGGGATCCCGAGTCCGGTTCAGCATCTCCTCGGCTGAGGCGCGCTGTCCTTCGGGCAACAGGTTCACAGCCTGGGACAGGTGTTGAGAGGCCAGGTCCGGCCGGTCGGCCCGCAGGTAGAGGTCGCCCAGGACCAGCCGGGTGAAGGGAAACGAAGCATCCAGCGGCAGGGCCTTCTGGAGAAGGACACTTTCGGCCTCTGCCAGTCGGTTCTGCTCCAGGAGGGCCCATCCCACCCAGGCCCAGAAAAAGGCATTCCGTGGCTGCTGACGGGCGGCCTCCTCAAAGGCGCTTTGAGCCTCGGCGTAGCGGCCGGCCGCGAAAAGGGCCTGCCCCAGGTCGCCCCAGATGTTGGCCGTACCTTCCCCCGGCGGGAAGAGGGCCAGGGCCTGGCGGAATTCCCCGATAGCCTCTTCCCACCGGTCCATCCGCATGTAGATCAGGCCCAGATTGAGGTGGCCGACGGGAAGGGCGGGATCGCGGGCCAGAGCCTCCTCCCGCACGATTCTCTCCGCCTCCTCCAACTGGCCCTGCTCGCGCAACGCTCCGGCCAGATTATTCCAGTAGAGCGCACTTTCCGGCTGGAGTTTCGTTGCCTGCTCAAAGGCTTTCTGGGCATCGGCATACCGGCCCAGGTGGAAGAGGGCCAGGCCGGCGTTATCGTAAGCCTCCGCATTCTGTGGGTCGAGGGCGATGGCCTGGTCGGCCTTTTCCAAAGCCAATCTGTAACGGCCCTCGTGGACATACTGGAGGGCCAGGTTGGTGGGCGGGAGGGCAGAGCGGGGGGAGCGACGTTCGGCCCAGAGCCAGAGAGTCGGGTCGTGGCGCCAGTGGGGCAGGGTGAGTTGGATGGTCGCCAGGTCGGCCAGAAGGTAGAGGAGGAACAGAGCCTCTTTCCAGGGGAGGCGCCGGATGCCGGCCGTTTCTTCTTCGGCCGGCCGTGGCCTCAAGAGATAGGCGGCCGAAAGCGAAACGAAAAGGAGCGGGAAGAGCAGGTAACGCTCGGCCACATAGGCCCCACCGCCCAGTTCGAGCGGCAGGATGTTCACCACCGGAAAGAGCGTGAGCACTCCGGCCAGGGCCAGCCACCCGGCCGGCCGCGTCCGACGTACCAACCACACCAGCCCCAGCACGACCAGAACGAGCAGCACCAGACTGAGCCAGGCCAGAGGGTCGCCTAGGGACACCGGCCGTTCGCTGTAGTGAATCGGGCTGAGGAGGGTGAAAGGCCACACCATAAGCAGAATGTACGTCCCCAGCGATTTCAGGATGAGGAGGAGGTGGTTGGGTGGTGCTCCGACCAGAGCCGCCTCCCCGGCCTCTGGAAGCCATAGATAGCCCAGCGCCGCGTAACGCAGTCCCAGATAGGCCGATCCGGCGAACAGGATAGAGATGTACACCCAGACATCGCCGCGTTCCCAGAACTTGTGCCATGGGGACCGGTTGTCCTCTTCGTCCGGCCGGGCCAGATGCCAGCAAAAGAGCGCCGGTACCAACGCTACGGCCATCTCCTTGCAGAGCGCAGCCAGGAAAAAGGCCCCTCCCACGAGGAGCGGCCGCAGCCATCGGGAGCGTACTCTCCCATCGGCTAGGAGTGCTAGGAGGAGGAAGGTGGTCATCAGGAGGTCGAAACGGCCGGAGATAAAGGCCACTCCCTCCAGAAGGGCCGGATGACACCCGTAGAGCAGGCCGGCAGCAAGCGCCGGCAGAAACGGGCGAAGCCCGGAGGTGCGGCCAAGGCCGAAGAGGTGCGCCGCCAGCAGGGTCACCAGGACGGTATTGAGGACGTGGAGCAGGACGTTGGTCAGGTGGAACAACGTTGGGTTGATTCCTCCCAGGCCCAACTCGGCTACAAAGGTAAGCAGGGCCAGCGGGCGAAAGTAGTTGGGGGAGAGGATAAAGTTGCGGAAGACGGCCGCTGGCCAAAGGCCGGGATCGCGGTAGGTCGGGTAGTCGCGTAGGAAGAGGGTGTCATCCCAGACCAGTTGGAAGTTGAAGGCCGGCAGGTAGAGCAAAAGGGCAACGAGTGCCGGCAGGAGAAACCACAGGTTCCGAATATCAAATTTCAAAGTTTTCATCCCCTTAGGCTCCGAATTTGGTCAGACGGCCGGCATAGGCCAGCGCCAGCGGCATGATGTCCAGGTGGTGAATGTGCCCCAACCCACCGGCCATACAGGCTCGTTCGCCGAAACGGGTGACCCCATCCGGGCAGACGTAGCGTGACCAGAGGAGGATCGGCAATTCGTGCCAGGAATGGGCCTTCCACAGGGCCGGTGTGGCGTGGTCGCCGGTGACGATGACCACATCGGGCCCGAGTTCCAGGATGGCCGGAAGCGCCCGATCGACTTCCTCGATGGCCTGTACCTTGCGGGCAAAGTCGCCGTCCTCGCCGGCGCTATCGGTCTTTTTCACATGGAAAAAGAAAAAGTCATAGTTTCCCCAGTGCTCGCGGAGCGTCTGTACTTCATCCTCGATGGTGCTCCCGGTAGGAAGGACCTCCATGCCGGCCAGTCGAGCCAATCCCCGGTACATCGGATAGGTGGCGATGGCCGCGCAGCGCAGGCCGTAGACCTCCGGCATCGGTGGGAGGCCGGGGTTTTGGGCAATGCCGCGCAGGGTACAGCCGTTGGCCGGGTGCTCGTCGGCCAGGAGAGTGAAGGCGGCCCTCAGCCAGCGGTTGAGGAGTTCGGCCGTGTGGACGGCTTCCGGCCGGGTGGGCTGCACCGGGAGGGGTGGGACGCCGGTACGCTGAGGGTCGGTCTCAGTCAGGCCGTCGGCAAGGTCTGGGCCGCGGAGTACCAGGACGAAGCGATAGTCCTGTACCGGCTCTACAAAGACCTCCACCCCCGGCAGGCGAATGGCCCGCAACTTTTCCACCAGTCGGGCGCAGACCTCGGTGGAGATACGGCCGGCCCGTCGGTCCAGGATGACCCCCGTCTCCGGGTCCAGGGTGCAGAAGTTGCCCCGGGCGGCTACATCCTCAGCCTGGAGTTCAAAGCCGATGCCCAGCGCCTCCAGCACTCCCCGGCCGATCTCGTAGGCCAGCGGGTCGTAGCCGAAGAGGGCCAGGTGGCCGGGGCCGCTGCCGGGAGCAACCCCTGGAGCAACCGGCGTGCTCAGCCCGCAGATGCCCCGGGCGGCCAGGGCATCCAGATTGGGCGTGTGGGCCGCCTCCAGTTCGGTTGGGCCGCCTTCTTCCAGCGGCAGCCCGCCCAACCCGTCCAGCACCAAGAGGAGGATCTTTGTCGTGTTGGGGATCAGCAGAGATCGAATGAGGGACAGACGATCCATAAAGGCCTCCTTAATGGCCGACGGCTATCGGTGTCCACCCAGATGCCGTCCTTTGAAAGGTCAGTTCCTCCAGGTACGGCCAGCGGGCAATGGCCCATATCACCGCCCGTTCGCCGTCTAGGGAGATTCGCTGGACCTCGTAGCCGGCCTTTTGCGCCGCCTCCACCAGCGCCAGGTAGTCGGCCTCCGGCCGGCCGGAAAAGTCCCCGCTTTCCAGAACCCGGTCGATGCCGTCCAAGAGCGCCTCCGTCTGCTCGAACTGTCCGGCCACCAAATTTTTCTGGGCAGCCATCAGCATGGCCTCCAGAGCCAGGTTCTTCGGTGCTCGAGGGTGGCGGATAAAGTCGGCCACGATGCCCCGTCTCTCGCCCTCTGCCGGATCGGGCATCCAGCCGCTCCACCAGTGTGCTCCCGGATCGTAGCGTTCCTGGTAGCGGCGCATGGTCTCGAAAAGGCGAATCGTGTCCTCCAGGTCCC
Source organism: Chloroflexia bacterium (assembly GCA_036172265.1). Classification (GTDB taxonomy): domain Bacteria; phylum Chloroflexota; class Chloroflexia; order DTKN01; family DTKN01; genus JASFBA01. The sequence continues at coordinate 23,871 of JASFBA010000006.1, read as the reverse complement.
GGACCTGCTCCGGCGTGGGGGGGTGGGCCTCGAGCCAGGCCCGGAAGTCTGCCTCTTCCTCTTCCAATCCCTGGCCAAAGTTTTTCTCCAGGGCCTGTTCTAAGGCTTGCGAGGCCGAGGGGCTTTCCCCAAAGGAGGTATAGAAATGGAGGAAACGGTTCCAACCGTATGTGTCCACCAGATAGGCGATCAGGGCAGCACCCTCCAGATAGCCGACCTCGTGCTGCTGGGCGTAAAAGTCCTCGGCCAGCATCCTGAGGGGGATATACCGCCCCGTCCGCAGGAGGGCGGAGGCCCGCTGAGGAATCGCTTCCTCCTTGTAATGGCCGCCGGAAAGATAGGTCGCCAGTCCCTCGCGGAGCAGGGCCGGCGGGTAGACCTGGAAGAGCAGGGCATCCAGAACGTGGACGATCTCATGGCGCAGCACCAGTCGCAGGTCGAGGCCGGCATAGTGCCGGTCGAGGTAGGAGAGGGCAACCCCTTCATACGCATATCCCCCCTGGCCGATTACCCGGCTGAGGAAGTGGATTTCCAGCGGTGCGGTGGGTGAGACGCCCAGGCGGTTTCCTATTTCGGCAGCCGTTTCCTCCACAACGGCGGTGATCGTCGGTATGTCGCGGGCAGCGGCACTTCCGCTGAGGTAATGGAGGACACAGCACGCCGTCGTCTCTGTCATCCAGGCCGATCCCCGTTCCGGAGGGGGGAGTTCGAGCGTCGGAGAGAGGGAGAGGGTAAAGGTCAGGAGGTTGTTGGTTGGGTCCTCATCGCCCTCGTGAATACGGTCGTCGGGGTCGAGCCAGGCGACGAGGGTTTGCTTCCCGACCAGGCCGTGGGTATCCCAGGCCCAGATCAGGCGGGCCCGAGGCTGTCTGTCAAAGGCCGGAAATCCCACCGGCCCTTCGGCGATGGCCTCCCGGTGCCCTTCCACCAGGCGGTAGAGGCGGACCAGGATGGCGGAAGGGGCAATGGAACCGATATTCCGGGGGATAACGTCGAAGGAGAGGATGTCCCCGCTATAGCGTTCCGGGCCCGGGTAGATGAATATATCGCCCGGAGCAAGCAGGAGGTCGGCCGGGGAAAGGGTGGCTTGGCCGGCAGAGAGTGGGGCCGTGGGCACCTCCGAAGGCCGGGGAATCGGCCGGCGGTCTCCCCCACAGGAAATCGACAAAAGGAGCACAAGGAGCAGCCTGGCCCAGACAAGGCGACCGCATCTCGAAGAGGACAACATTCAACCTCACCTCTGGGGCAACCCAAGAGTTGCCCCTGCCGGGACGCCGTTCGGTTTCCGCTGGGGCTGCCCCAAGGGGCAACCCCAAGGGTCGCTCTGCCGGGACGCCGTTCGGTTTCCGTAGGAGCGACCCCTGGGGTTGTCCCTACCCAGGAGGTGGCCAACGTTCAACGATCAACGGTATTACGCCGGCCGGCCCACTTCCGCAGCGCTAGCCCGACTCCGGTCAACACGCCCGCGCCCGTCAGCGCCCAGGGCAGCACCAGCACCGCCCCTGTCTCCGGCAGAAGCGCGGCCGAAACGGTGATGCGGCCCTCCACCTGCGGATTGACCGGGGAGTAGGCCTTGATGTAATCCATAAGCGCGTCGGACATAAGGAGGCCGGTGTCGTAGCGGTTGGCCCCTTTGGTGAGGACGCTGTAGCCGTCCCCGCCGCCGGCCATGAAGTTGTTGGTGACGATGCGGTAGGTCTTGTTCCGGTCGAGCAACTGGTACTTGCCGTCCACCAGCACCTCGACCTTGATGATGCGGGAGTTGGCCGGGAGGTCGGGGTTATAGGCAAAGCGCAGCCCGCCGACTTGGGGAAAGCGGCCGGCCTTTTCGGCCACCTTGCTCACGCCGTTTTCCAGCGCCTCGATGATCTGCGCCCCGGTGAGATCCATATCCACCAGGGTGTTGCCAAAGGGCAGCACCGTGAGAATATCGCCCACAGTGACGTCGCCAGCCTTGATGGAGGCCCGGATGCCGCCGCCGTTGGTGATGCAGATCTCGGTTTTGTCGCTCCGGGTTGCCCAGAGCATGGCATCGCAGACCAGGTTGCCCAGGTTCGTCTCCTGGCTGCGCACTTTGCTCCGCTCACCGACCAGTTCCACCGCCGTCTGCCCGACGACCGTGGCTTTCAAGGTGGAGAGGGCGGGGGCAAAGAGGGTGTTGATCATCTCCAGGACCTGGACATCCTGGGGTACCGAGGCGTCCAGGAGAATCGGCGCGCCGCTGTAGCCGGTGAGGACACCGTTGGCATCAAAGGTCACGTTCAGCCGGCCCAGGTACTGTCCCCACTGGCCGGCCTGTACCACCAGCACCGGCTCGCCGGCCGGGGAAACGATCGGGTTGGGGTACGGCCCTGCCGCCCCGGACATCGTTCCCAGCAGGGTGTGGCTGTGCCCACCCACAATTACGTCGATTCCAGAGACCGTGGTCGCCAGGAGGTTGTCCAGGTCATAGCCCAGGTGGGAAAGGGCGATGATCTTGTTCACCCCCTGGGACTGAAGGGCACTTACCGCCTCCTTCGCCGCGGCAAAGGCATCTTTCACCTTGACCCTGGGGCCGATGTTGGAGATGACCGTCACATCCTCGGTAGTCAGGCCGAAGAGGCCGATCTTCTCCCCCCCGATCTCCAGCACCGTGTAGGGCTTGATCTTGCCGACCAGGGCCGGTTCTTTGGAAACATCCAGGTTGGCGCTGAGGAGGGGGAAGTTGGCGTAGGTGACAAAGTGCCCCAGCGGGCCAGGACCCAGGTCGAATTCGTGGTTCCCCACCGCCATGGCCTGGTAGCCCAGGTGGTTCATAAAGTGCAGGTCGGCGATGCCATGGAACTGGTTGAAGTAAAGGGTGCCCTGGAAAGCGTCGCCGGCGTCCACTAGGAGGATGTTTCCTCCCTCCTTTCGAATGGTGTTGATCATATAGTTCCGCCGGGCCACGCCCCCGTAACACTTTTCCCCTGGATCGCAGGAGGTGCCACTGGAGTCAAACTCCTCCAGGTGCGAGTGAGTGTCGTTGGTGTGAAGGATGGTCAGGGTGTAGGGCCCATCGGCCCAGACGGCCGAGGGCAGAAAGGCGGCCAGCAGGGCCAGCAAAAGGAGAATCGGTAGAAACTTCTTGACCATGGGCTTCCTCCTCTCTCGGCTTCAAGGGATAGCCAGCGTGCGTCCTCAGGTGCTCAGGACATCACCTCCTTGCTAACCGCTTCAATGAAGGCATAGGCCTCGCGGAAAACCGTCTCCCGTTCTGCGTCCACCAGGGCGTTGTGGCCGGAACGTTCCAGCCAGATCAGGCGCTTCTCCGCCGAGGGAAGCCGCCGGAGGAGGGCCTCGGCCCCTTCCGGGCGCAGGACGCCGTCGCGCCGGCCCTGAAAGATGAGCACGGGCACCTCCACACGGGCCGCCGCCCTCCAGGCGGCCCGGAGCAGAGCATACATCTCGGCCACGGCCGAGGCCGGTGCCCGAGTATAGTACCACTGGCGTTCCGGCCCGTGGGGGTCGGCCAGGTCCTGATCCTCGCCCAAGATGACCCAGCGAAGGAAAAAGCGGGCGACAGGGATAAGTGGGGTCAGGGGGTTGCGCAACTTCACGGCCGGCGAGACGGCGACGACGCCGGAAAAGGATGTCCGGGCGGCGAGGTAAAGGCTGAGGGCGGCCCCGGCGGAAAGGCCGAGGGCAAAGACCGAGGTGCAGCGCGCCCGCAAACGCTCCCGCGCCCTTTCCGCCTCCCGTACCCAGTCCGACCAGCGTACACCCCGTAACGCCTCCGGCTGTCGGCCGTGGCCGGGGAGAAGCGGGGCGATGACGCTTACGCCCCGCTCCGCCAGGTATGCGCCCAGTTCGCGCATCTCGGCCGGCGAGCCGGGAAAGCCGTGCAAAAGCAGAGCACCGACCGCGCCGCGCCATTCCTCAAAGGGGGTGGGATTTCCTCGGCCGGCGATGAACATCCTAGCCCCCGCCCTTGGCCATCTCCAGGAAAGGCCGAATGAGTTCGATAGGCAGCGGGAAGAGGATGGTCGAGTTCTTCTCCACGGCGATCTCGGTGAGCGTCTGCAGGTAGCGCAACTGCACCGCCGCCGGGATGGCCCCGATGACCTTGGCTGCCTCGGCCAGTTGCTGGGCCGCCATAAACTCGCCCTCGGCGTGGATGATCTTGGCCCGCTTCTCGCGTTCGGCCTCGGCTTGTCGGGCCATGGCCCGCTGCATCCCGGCCGGCAGTTCCACGTCCTTGACGGCCACGATGGTTACCTTGACCCCCCAGTGCTCGGTGGCCTCGTCAATGATCTGCTGCAGCCGGGTGTTGATACGGTCGCGATGGGCCAGGAGTTCGTCCAGTTCCGACTGCCCCACCACATCGCGCAGGGTGGTTTGGGCAATCTGCAAACAGGCGGCCACATAGTTGGCCACATTGATGACGGCCATGCGGGCATCCACGACCTTGAAGTAGAGGACGGCGTTGACCTTGATGGTGACGTTATCGCGGGTGATGATCTCCTGGGCCGGCACATCCATGGTCAGGATGCGCATATCCACCCGTCTTTCCACCCGCTCGATGAAGGGGATGATCCAGACCCAGCCGGGCCCGCGCACTCCGGCGAATCGCCCCAGGCGGAAGATGACCAGCCGCTCGTACTCCCGGCAGATCTTGACCGCTGCGGTGATAAGCCAAAGCACGAGCAAGACGATGATTCCTAAGATAATCCAACCGCCGGTGTCCATAATTTCCTCCTTTTTCTACGCCAAGAAGCGCCTTCGAACCTCAAGTCTATTTCTTCCGTGAATAGAGTAGCCAGAGCACAAGTAGAACAACAACGCCCAAGAGGGCCCAGTTGCTGCCGCCCATCGTTCCCTCCTTGTGGTCGATTCGCCGAAGTGGTCCTGCCGGAGGTCAGGGCCGTTTTTCCCGAGGCCGGCGTACGTGCAGGAGCAGCCCCTCGATGGAAATGACCTCGACCGGTTCGCCGGCCGGGATGGTTCCCTCCTCAGACCGGGCCCGCCACAGAGCCCCATCCACAAAGACCATCCCCTCCGGAGATAGGTCCTGGCGCACCGTGCCGGTCATTCCGACCAGAGCCTCCGGGCCGGAGACAACGGGCCGGCGCTGTCCGCGGATGGCAGCGTAGAGGATAAGGGTCACCGTGAGGAGGACCAGGCCGGCTACCAGAGCGATGGCCCAAGGTTCCACCTGTAGGTACGGTTCTGCCGAATGGAAAAGCAGAAGCGATCCCGCGATCAAGGCCACGATTCCTCCTGTGGTCAACACAAGATGGCTGGTCGTGAAAATATCGAAAGCGAAGAAGATAAAGCCCAGGACGATGAGGAGCACACCGGCCCAGTTGACGGGCAGAGTGCCCAGGGCGTAGAGGCTCAGAAGGATGCAGACACCCCCCAGGACGCCGGGGAGGGAAACACCGGGGTTGGAAAACTCGATCCACAGGCCCAGCAAGCCCAGGCTGAGGAGGAGATAGGCGATGGTGGGATCGGTAATCACCAGGAGAAAGCGGGTGATCAAGGACATCGGCAGTTCAGTGACGGAGGCGCCGGCCGTACGGAGCGATGCTTTCTTTCCAGAGGCCAGTACAACCGTCCGGCCATCCAGTTGAGATAGGAGGTCTCCCAGGTTGTTGGCCACGATCTCCACCACGCCCATTTCGAGGGCCTCGCTGGCGGTGGCCGAAACGGCTTCTTTGACCGCCTTTTCCGCCCATTCCAGGTTGCGTCCGCGTTCCTGGGCAGAAGCGCGCAGGCTGGCCAGTGCGTCCTGTTCGATCTTGCTCTGCAACTCCTCAGGGATTTTCTCCGGTTCGCCCTGCTCGTTGATGGAGATCGGGGTAGCCGCGCCGATCCGCGTGCCCGGAGCCATGGCCGCTACATGGGAGGCGTAGGTGATGTAGACGCCGGCTGAGGCCGCCCGCGCCCCACGGGGGAAGACGTAGACGACCACCGGCACCTCAGAGTTCAGGATGGCCTGGACGATCTGGTTGGTGGAATCCATCAGGCCGCCGGGGGTATCCAGGCGGATGATCACACAGACGGCGCCGTCCTCCTGGGCAGTGCGGATGCCCCAGGAAATGTAGCCGGCCGTCACCGGGTTGATCACCCCATCCACGGTAAGCACGTCCACGTGCGTCCCTTGGGCTAAGGCCGGCGCGGGGACGATCAACCCCAGAAAAAAGAGGGCCAGGAAAAAGACAACTTGCGCCAATCTCCGCTGCATCGTGTCCTCCTGGAACCATTCTATCATACGGCAAAAGGGAACGCAAGTTGCATGCGGTCGTGTCTATTTCAGGTTAGAGCCTATCCGAAAACCCCGATGGGTAGGCGAAGGCAGTGCCTTCGCCCACCCGCAAACACCTCCCACAAGAGTTTTCGGATGGGTTCTTAGGTCAAGCCGCATTATCCGTGCCCTGGGGAGGCGAAAATGAGCCCAATTCCCGCCTGCTCCTATCCCGATGTTTTCTCTGACCTCCTAAATGGGAACAGACACGCATACGGCATTCTAGACAAGGGAGACGGGACATGGTATAATGCCCCAGGACAAAAGGGGGATCTGGGGCAACCCCCTGTTATGAAAGCGCAAAGAATTCAAAAATTTCGGTGTCTGTGTGCCTCTGTGGTTTCAAAATTCGATGCCTTTATGCCTCCATAGGGATGGGGCTGGGCAGTTGCGAGCCGGGACAAAATGGGGTAACCGATGACGAAGAAGTATTATCTGGGCTTTAGCCTGACCCCGGGCATCGGACCGATACGTCTGCGCCGGCTGCTGGAACATCTGGGCAGTCCCGAACAGGCTTGGAACGCCCCCGTGGAGGAACTCGTCCGCGCCGGCCTGGACGACGCCTCCATTTCCAGCCTCTTGGAGGCCCGTCGTCGCCTTTCGCTGGACGACGAAATGGAGCGCATCCACCGTCTGGGCATCACCCTGCTCACCTGGGAGGACGCCGGCTACCCCGAACGGCTGCGGCACATCTACGCTCCCCCTCCTGTCCTCTACCTGCGGGGGACGCTTGACCCCGCCGAACCGATGGTTGCCCTGGTGGGCACCCGCCGCCCCACCACCTACGGTCGGGAGGTTGCCCGTCGTCTGGCCGGCGACCTGGCCCGCAGCGGCGTGACCGTGGTGAGCGGGCTGGCCATCGGCATTGATACTGAGGCCCACCGAGCAGCCCTGGCCGCCGGAGGCCGGACCGTGGCCGTCTTGGCCTGCGGGGTGGATCGGATCTACCCGCCCAGCAATCGTCGCCTGGCCGAGGAGATCGTCGCCCATGGCGCTCTGGTTTCGGACTATCCGCCGGGGACCCTCCCCGAGCCGCGCAACTTTCCCCCGCGCAATCGCATCATCAGCGGGCTGAGCCTGGGAGTGGTGGTGGTCGAGGCCGGGGAACGGAGCGGAGCACTCATCACCTGCGACTTTGCCGCCGAACAGGGCCGGGAGGTCTTTGCCGTGCCCGGTTCTATCTTTTCCCCGACCAGCCGGGGTTGCCACGACCTGATTGCCCAAGGGGCCCGTCTGGTACGCGGTGTTGAGGACATCCTGGAAGAATTGCACCTGACCCGGGCCGTCGAACAGCAGGAGGCCCGCCAGATCGTCCCGGAAAGTGCGGTGGAAGCCACTATCCTGGGCCTCCTTTCGGCGGAACCGCTCCACATTGACGAACTGGGGCTGCAATCCGGCTTGCCGATTCCCCTCCTTTCCAGCACTCTGACGCTTATGGAACTCAAGGGGTTAGTGCGGCACGTGGGGGGAATGCACTACGTCCGAGCCTGAATAGCGTTCGCATATTGGCACGTTGATGTTTTCCCGAGGAGGACCTATGGACTTTTCGACAGTGCTCCGCTGGTTGGGATGGGGACTTTTGCTGGCACTGGGGGCCTATCTTTTCTTCTTTCTTGGGCCGGCCCGGCTGATTCGCAAATTCAGGCCGTTTCCCATCCCCGCCAGTATTGCCCGCCTGCTGGATAACCCCTTGCGCCGGCTGATCATGCCTCCCGAGAAGAACCTCGAGCGGATGGGACTGGGGTCGGGGATGCACGTGCTGGAGGTTGGCCCCGGTCCCGGCTTCTGGACGCTGGCAGCAGCCAGCCGGGTGGGGCCTCAGGGCCGGGTATGCGCCGTCGAAATCTCCCCCCGCCTGGCCGCCTTGGTGGCCCGAAAGGCCCGTCTCCAGGGGCTCACCTGGGTGCACGTGGTGGTGGCCGACGCCCAGGCCCTGCCGCTGGCTGAGGGGTCCTTTGACCACGCCTTTTTCGTTGCCGTGTTGGGCGAGGTGCCCGATCCGGTGCGGGCGCTGGAGGAAGCGCGCCGGGTGCTTCGGCCTGGCGGACGGGTCATCATCACCGAGTACTTCCCCGACCCCGACTACTCTTTCCCCTCGACGATGCTCCATCGGGCCGAACAGGCCGGCCTGCGCTTCCGGCAGCGCCGAAACTCCTTCCTCGGCTATACCCTGGAACTGGAGCGGGAATGATCCGGACCCTGCGTCATCCCACCGTCCTGGCCTTGGCCTTTTTCCAGGTCTGCGCCGGCCTGCTGGAAGTGGGCACGGCCCTCTTCGGCGCCTTTATGCTCTCCCTGAAGGCCGGTCCGGAGGTAATGGGCCTGGTGCTGGGCCTCGGTTGGGGGACGGCTGCGCTGGGTTCGCTCTTCGGCGGACAACTGGCCGACCGACTGGGGGCGCGGACGACGCTCCTGGGCGGCGTGGCGCTGACAACGCTGGGGCTGGTGATGGAGGGTCTGTCCCCTACCTGGCCGGTCGCCGCCTCGGGTTTCCTCCTGATCCAGGGGGCACAGATGGCTTCCCACCCGGCCGTCCTGCGGTTGGTGGAAGAAGCGGCTGCAGGGCAAACGGGGAATACGGTCGGCTTCCTCGACACGGTCTACTCCCTGGTAGCCGTCGGCGGAGCGCTCCTGGCCGGATGGTTGGCCGAGGCTTCCGGCTGGCCGGCCGTTTTCTTCTCCAAGGCCGGGCTGTACCTCCTGGCTTTTCTCCCGATGTTTATCTTGCTTCCTCACGGCCGGCCGGTGCGCTCCACCGAGGTGCAGGCCGGAAGACGAGGATGGCCGGCCCTCCTTCGGAACGCCTCGCTGCGTTACATCTGTGCCTCGGTGGTGGTGGTCACGGTCCTGGGATATGCCCCCTCCTTCCTGGCCTATGACCCCCGCCTGGGGGGAAGCCCTCAGGTGCTTTCCCGCTTCCCGGCCATCTACAACGCCGCCTGGCTCCTCTCCAGTTGGCCGGCCGGCCTCCTGGGAGACCGCATCGGACGCCGGAGAATCGTTATCGGCGGGTACGCCCTGATGGGCCTGGCCTGGTTCCTCTTTCCCTGGCCGAAGGAAGTGATACTCCTCTACCCGCTCTACGCCCTCTACTGTCTGGGGAACTCGGCCGGCTTCTACGCCACGCTTCTGGCGATGGAGTGCGTCCCTCAGGAGCAACAGGGGCGGGCAGTGGGGCTCTTTGACGCCTGCATGCTGGCCGGGGCGGCGGTGGGAGAGGGAGGAGGAGGCCTGTTCTGGGGTAGTTTAGGCGCGGGGCCTTCCTACCTCCTGGCCGCGCTGGGCATGGGGTTAGGTTGTCTTCTCCTGCTCAGGGGAAGGCCCGCCAGACCCACTCCTTCGGATCCACCGGCACCATCCCCACCCGTATCTCCCAATGCAAATGGGCACCGCTGACCAGCCCGGTGGCTCCGATGCGCCCGATGGGCTGTCCCTGTTCCACGATGTCTCCCACCTGGACCTCGATGGCCGACATATGGAAATAACCGCTGAGCACTCCCCAGCCGTGATCCAGGATTACCGTGTTGCCACGCACCTGAAGCCGCTCGGCCAAGACGACCCGGCCCCGAGCGGCAGCCACCACTACCGTGCCGGTGATGTTGCTGAAGTCTATGCCCTGGTGATAGTCGCTCACCGGGCCGCCGTTGTAGGAGCGCATCGCGCCAAAGGGAGAGGAAATGACCCCTTCGGTAGGCGTGATAAAAGAGCCCTCCCAGAGGCGCTCCGGGCTTAGGAGAGACCAAATCGGCAGAAGGCGCTCCCGTTCTGCCTGCAGGATCTTGGGGTCCAAGAGCGCCCCTCGGCCGGGGGCCAGTTGGATGTGTTCCACGGGGTATTCGATGGGCAGGATTTGCACCGTTTGGCTCAGGACAACTTCCTGTCCCAGCCCATCCCGGAGGACGGCTGTCAGGAGGCGCGACCCGGGTTTGGTCCAGACCGGGAAGCCCACCAGAGCGACATATTCCCTTTCTTTGCCGGAGGCAAAGAGGGGAAGCCGTTGGTCGTCCAGAGAAACGGCGATGGTAGCCGGCAGGGAGGCGTAGAGCCGGACGAGAAAGGTACGGCCTGGATAGACCTGGGGCGGTTCGGCGGCGAGGCTTCCGCGCAGGATGGCCGGCGTGGGAGAGGGGGTAGGAGAGGGAGGGGGCGTCGGCGCCGGGATAATCGTCGGAATCGGGGTAGGAGATGGGGTATAGGTAGGCGCGGGGGTAAAGGTGGGTTCCAGTTCAGGAGCAGCAGGAAACTCTTCGGCTGGAATGCACCCGACGAGAACCACCCACAAGAAAAGAAAAAGGGCTAAGCGTCGCATCCAAATGTTAGGAGACTCCGATGATTTCGGCAAAGTTATGGGCCCGCCAGGATTCGAACCTGGAACCTGGTGATTATGAGTCACTTGCGCTGCCGTTGCGCCACGGGCCCAGCCGGGGCAGGCCTAACCCCTGCCCCTTCCCACGCCGGCCGCTTCCTGCCAGCGGGAACGTGGGATCGCCTGTTATTTTTATTATACCACATCTTGCCGCGCTTGACAAGTACCCACTTTCACGATATAGTAAGGCCAAAGCCGAGCATCAAGGAGGAAAAGATGGCCCAGCAGCGCCCTATTCCGGATGTTGTCGTTCGCCGCTTGACCCAGTACTACCATGCCCTGCGCGCCTGCCGAGACCGCGGCCGGAAGACCGTTTCCTCTCGGCTGCTGGGGGAAATGCTCAACGTGACCGCGGCCCAGATTCGGAAGGACCTCTCCTTCTTCGGCGGCTTTGGCAAGCAGGGCATCGGCTACCCTGTGGAGACCCTCCTGAAACACCTGCAGCACATCCTGGGGTTGGAACGGACCTGGCCGATGGCCATCGTCGGCCTGGGCAACCTGGGACGGGCCTTGCTTCATTACCAGAACTTTGCCCAAGAAGGCTTTCAGGTCGTCGCCCTCTTCGACAGCGATCCCCGCAAGATCGGCACCACGATCGGCGGGCTGACCATCCACGCCGATGAGGAGATCGAACGGCTCATCCCGGAATTGGGAATCCGCATCGCCATTCTGGCCGTTCCGCCGGACAAGGCCCAGGAGGTGGCCGACCTTCTTGTTCAGGCCGGGGTGCGGGCCATTCTCAACTATGCGCCGGTGACGTTGCGCGTGCCCGAGGGGGTATGGGTTCGCCAGATGGAGCCGCTGGTGGCCCTGGAGAGCATGACCTTTTACCTGTCGGCACAGGAAGAGTAGATGTTCCGCCCCCGCCCGGCCCAGTCGGAAGTGCTGGCCTATGAGGGAGGCTTCCTGGCCGTCTCGGCCGTCCCCGGAAGCGGCAAGACCGTGACCCTGGCCGCGCTGGCCGCCCACCTCCTGGCCCGCGGCCTCCCCGAAGAGAGCGCCGTCCTGGTGGTTACCTACATGAACTCGGCGGTGGACAACCTGGCCCATGCCATTGCCCGCCGGCTGGAGGAAGAGGGGGTGCGTCGGGGTCGCTACGAGGTGCGCACCCTGCACAGTCTCTCCCGCGAGATCGTCCTGGAACAGCCCGGCCTGGCCGGCGTCGTCCCCGATTTCCCCGTCCTGGACGAACGCACCGGCCAGGCCTTCCTGGAACATGCCCTGGACCGATGGCTGGAGGAGCACCCCTGGGTCTGGGAGTTCCTCTTGGAGGAGGAGAGCGCCGAGGCTCGGCACTTCTGGCGGGAACGGCTCCGCGAGATGGCCGCCGCCGTCATCGAAGTGGCCAAGAACCGCCGCTGGCGTCCCCAGGCCATTCTATCCCGCCTGCCCTCCCGATCGGAGGAGACCGGCCCATCTTCCCTCGATTTCCTGCGTATAACGGCCGAGATCTATGCCCTTTACCAGTCGTACGTCGAAAGCAGCGGCGGGCTGGATTTCGACGACCTGGTCTGGCGGGCCGTGGACCTCCTGGAACGCTATCCCGACTTCCTGGCCCGGCTGCGCCGGCGTTGGCCCTTTATCCTGGAGGACGAGGCCCAGGATAGCGTGCCGTTGCAGGAAGAGTTGCTTTCCCTCCTGGCCGGCCCGCAGGGCAACTGGGTGCGCGTGGGCGACCCCAATCAGGCCATCACCAGCACCTTCACCGCCGCTCATCCGCGCTATTTCCGCGCCTTTATGGAGCGCCCCGAGGTGCGTACCATCACCATGGCCCAGACCGGGCGCTGTGCCCCTCGCATCATGGCGCTGGCCAATCACCTCGTGGAATGGGTCTGCGAGTGCCATCCTCTGCCGGAGGTGCGCGAGCGAACCTTCCGCCGGCAAGCGATGGAGCCGGCTCCTCCGGGGGACCCCCAGCCCAACCCGCCGGATGAGGAAAACAATGTGGCCATCCATGTGCGCGGCTATGCCCGGCGGGAAGGGGAGGAACTGCCCCGGCTGGCCCGGCTCCTGGAACGGTATCGCCGACGCTATCCCGAGCGCACCCTGGCCGTACTCGTGCCGACCAACGAGGTCGGCTACCGCATGGCCGAGGTGCTGGCAGCGCGAGGCCTTCCCTATGACGAACTCCTGGAGAGTTCCTCCCAGGCCCGGGGGGTGGCCGGTGTCCTGGCCGCGCTTCTTTCCTTCGTCGCCGCTCCTCAGCGAGGGGATGCCCTGGCCTGCGCCTTCGAATCTCTGGTAGAACAGGGCTGGCTGGCCCTCCCAAGTGAGGAGGCCCGGCCGCGCCTCTTCCGTCTCCTGCGCAGTTGTCGCCGTCCGGAGGTGCTCCTCTTCCCGGCCACCGGGGAAGAGCCCTTGCAGGCTCTTCCGGCCGGCCGGGCTTCTCCCCAGGACCTGGAAATCCTCGCCCCCTTCCTGGAACTCCTCCGCCGGGCGCTCCTGGCGGCCCCGCTGCCGATCGAGCAGTGGGTGTTGCTCCTGGCCTCGGAGGTCTTTTCCCGGCCGGCCGACCTGGCCACATCCCAGCAGATCGCCGCCTACCTCCGTCACCAGGCCGAAGCCGACCCCACCCTGCGCCTGCCCGACCTGGCCGCCGAACTGGAGCGTATCGCCCGGGGGCAGCGCCGCTTCGTTGGCCTGAGCGAGGACGACCTGGGCTTTACTCCCCGACCCGGCCGGGTGACCGTTGCCACCCAGCACCGGGCCAAGGGGCTAGAGTGGGATTTCGTCTGCCTGGCCGGGATAGATCGCTTCTGGGTGCCGCACGACCTGGAACAGGCCTTCCTGGGGAGTTACCCGGAACTGGGCGGGAACCCCACCGCCACGGTGCAGGCCCAACTGCGGGGGCTGATGGGCGACCCCGACGCTCCCCAGGACACCTTCCAGGCCACCCGCGAGGCCAATTGGGAGACGATCGCCGAACGGCTGCGCCTCCTCTACGTGGGCATCACCCGGGCCCGTCGGCACCTCCAGATTTCCTGGAGCCGGGCGGTGGAACTCTACGGCCGCGAGCGCCCCCAGGAGGGCACGCCGGTGCTGGGGGAACTCGCCCGCTTCCTGAAAGTAGCGGCAGATTGATTTGTGTCTTTGCTCGACCGGCGCAGGCTGAATAGTTACCTTATGATAACAAAGGGGCGGCCGGCCGTCTGCGACTTTGGTCTCGAACGGTTTCGAAAGGGCGACCCTGGTGGTCGCCCCATACGTATCAAGCGGGGCAAAGAGCGCAGCGACGGTACGCCCCGGCGAACCGGTACTGTTTCCCCTTTTCCTTCGCCTATCTCGCCCGATGGCTGTCTTACCCGAAGGCAGGAGACCGGCGTCCCTCCCCCTGGATGGGGGGCACGAGGGAGAGAAGGGCGGCCGGCGTCGCTCTTCCCCCTCCCCTGACCCCTCTCACCAGGGGTGGGAACTTTCGGCTTGATACCTATGGAGTGGGGTTATCCTGCTGTCTCTGCGTCGGACCCTCCTGTTTCCGGCGAGGAAGCCTCCGGGGGGACGGCGTGCTATAGGCCTGGAACAGCCCCAGGAGGAAGAGGAGCAAAGTAAAGGGGTCCCGCAACCGATCCATGAGCACTTCTGGGATGCCGGCCGGATCGCGGGTCAGGGGCGCCGGCTGGCTCCCGTCCGCGTTCATCAGGTAGATCTCGGCATCCCCATCACGCTCCGAGGTAAAGGCCAGGCGTGTGCCGTCCGGCGACCAGGCCGGGTCTCTGTCCTCGGCCGGTTCCTCCGTCAGCCGACGAAGGCTGCCCCCTTCGATGTTCATCCGGTAGATTTCGGCGTTGCCGTCGCGCTCCGAGACAAAGGCGATAGCCTCTTCTGAGGGCGACCAGGCCGGGGAGCGGTCGGCGGCTGGGTGGTCTGTCAGACGAGATACCCCCGTGCCGTCGGCATTCATAACATAAATTTCCCAGTTTCCATCGCGTTCCGAGGCAAAAGCCAAACGCGTGCCGTCCGGCGACCAGGTGGGGTGTTCATCGCCCGCGACGTTTTCCGTCAGGCGAGAAAGGCCGTTCCCATCGGCATTGACTACGTAGATTTCGGTGTTGCCGTCCGAGCGGACGACCAGGGCCAGGCGCTTCCCATCGGGCGACCAGGCCGGCTCCTCGCCGTCGGCCAATCGGGTCACCTCGGTGCCGTCGGCGGCGTTCATGGTATAGAGGTTCCACCCTCCCCCACGGTCGGACTGGAAGGCCAGACGCTTCCCCTCGGGCGACCAGGCTGGGGCCATGTCGGCGTCGGCATGGTTCGTCAGGCGAATCCCCTTGCTGCCATCGGCCTGGAGGACGTAGATCTCCCAATTTCCGCTGCGATCGGACTGGAAGGCCAGGCGCGTGCCGTCTGGTGACCAGGCGGGGCGTCCATCGCTGGCCGGCCGGACGGTGGCGGCGAGGGCGATCTGGGTGCCCACGATCATCGCCAGGGTCAGTCCCAGGGCGATCCACTGGAGCACCCGGCCGCGCTTACGGCCGGCCCCCAGCCGCACCGCCTCGGCCACCAGCCAGCCGAAGATAAAGGCCAGGAAGGCCAGTCCCATGCCGGAGAAACGTTCCGCCAGGTACCAGATAACGCCGCCGGCCAGGGCTGCTCCCAGGCCGTAGAGGACGGCCGGGCCGACCTGGATATCCTCACTTTCGGCGGCGAAGCGGGCCTCGATCTCGGCGGCGCACTTGGGGCAGAGGGCGGCCACCTGTCCGCGACGGGCCGGCAGCATCAGGGCCTCTTCCTCGGTGGTGGGAGATTGACAGCGGACGCAGCGCAGCGTCGGCTCCTCTTCGGCCGCGGCTTCTTCGGCCGGCTTTTCTTCTTCCGCCGTTTCCTCTTTCTTGACTTCCTGTTCCTGAGGCTGGGGACGGGGGGCCGGGCGAGGAGCGGGGGAGAAATAGGCCATCATAAGGGTCAGAAGGTAAAGGAGCAGGGAAAAGACGTCCTGCAGGCGGTTTCCCAGGGCGACGGAGAAGCCGGCCGGGTCGGTTGCCGCCAGCAGGAGGAGCGTTCCGGCGATGGTCAGGAACGTCAGTCCCAGGGCGAGCCACTGCAGGGCTCGGCTGCGCCTGCGGCCGGCCCCTCGCATCACCACCTCAGGCACCACCCAACCCACCAGGAGGGCCAGGAAAGGCAACGGCTGGTGGGTAAAATACTCCAGGGCAAACCAGATGCCGCCCAGGACGACGGCGGCGGCCAGGCCAAAGGCCGCTGCCCGACCGATAAGGATTTCCTCCGAAGCCGGCGGGGGCGGGGACTCTTCCGGCGTCGTCGGAAGAGGGGCCGGCGGTGCCTCTAGCAGGGCGCCGCAGGAACGGCAGACGGTATTTTCTTTCGGGTTTCGGGTTCCACATTGCGGACAAATGGGCATGAGTTTTCCTCCTCATCGGGCAAGTTCAAAACCTACCCTGCTGATCACCCGCCGAACCCAATACCTCCCAGTAAGCAAAGAGGGCCGGGATGCCGCCGGTATGGAGGAAGACGACGGTTTCTCTTTCCTTCCACCGTCCCCGGCGGGCCAGGTCCAGGAGGCCGGTCATGGCCTTGCCTGTGTAGACCGGATCCAGAAGGATTCCCTCCAGGGAAGCCACCCGGCGGATGGTCTCGATCGTGGCCGGGTCCAGCCGGCCGTAGCCGGGGCCGGCATAGCCGTCCAGGACGGTCACCTCGTCCTCGGGGACAGGCGCGGCTCCCAGGAGTTCCGCCGCTTCAGAAGCCAGCCGGGCCACTACACGGGCGAGGTTTGCCGCCGGTTCCCCCACGCTGATGCCCACCACTTCAAAAGGCAGGTGGTCAAGGGCCCGGCCCAGCACCAGGCCGGCCTGGGTGCCGCAGGAACTGGTGGCGCAGACGACGGCCCGGGGCGACAGGCCCTTTTCTTTCGCCTGGCGGGTCAGTTCGCGGGCCGCCAGGACGTATCCCAGCGTTCCTAGGGCGTTGCTCCCGCCGAGTGGAATCACGTAGGGTCGGTGGCCGGAAGCGCGGATCTCCTCGGCTACCTGCTCCAAAACGGCCGCCCCGTTTTCCCTTTTTTCCCAGGAAAAAAGGCGCACCTCGGCTCCCAGGAGGTTGTCCAGGAGCAGGTTGCCCTGCCCCTGGCCGATGAAGGGGCCGTCCAGCACCAGGACTGTCCGCAGCCCCAGGGAGGCGGCTGCGGCGGCGGTCAGCCGGGCGTGGTTGGACTGGGCCGCACCGATGGTGATCACCGTGTCGGCCTCCTGATCCAGCGCCTCGCGCAGCAGGAACTCGAGTTTGCGCACTTTGTTTCCCCCCAGAGCCAGGCGGGTCAGGTCGTCCCGTTTGCACCAGATCTGCAGGCCCACTTCGGCGCTCAGGCGGGGCAGGAAATGCAGCGGCGTCGGCTCCAGGATGAGCGGGACGCGGGGGATATCTTCTAGGGCGCGCATATCGTTTCCTCCATATTGCTAGAGACTATCATACCATAGGTGGACCGTTTTTACAAAGTTTCCAACTACCTATGCCGGAGGCTCAATACCTCCGACGCGGACACGCAAGGGCGGGTTCTGAACTCTCACCCATTTGCCGGTGTCCGGTCGTGTTTCCCCAACGTAGAGGCGGAGTTGCCCTGCTCCTGCACGAACGGCACGATCGCCCTGGCCCATGGCCCTCGACCGAGGGCGCGGAGAGGGCCATACGGCGAGGCATTTTGCGAACCCGAGATAGGGGTAGAGGCCAGGGTTCTGAACCTGTCCCTGCCTCAGGGGTTTCCGTAGCCCCGCCGGGCTTTGCAACCTCGCCGACGATGCGGGCATCATGGGCGGTCCACTCCTGGGTTACAGTGCTCAGGCGGAAGACCCAGGTGTAAAGCGAGGCGGCGGCCAGGAAAAGAAGCAGCCCGATCACCAGGACCCGGCCGGCCCGTCCACGTCGCCAGAGCCATTCCAGCGCCATCGCTGCACAGAGGGCCACGGCCGGCAGGACGAACCAGATCTCCTTGTCCACCATATCCACGCGGAAGCCGATAAGGAAAAAGAGCAGAGCCGTGCCGAACCAGGCCAGGAGCACCCAGCGGCGCAGCGGCCGGGTTTCTCCCTCCGGCCAGCGGAGAAAAGTGCTCCCCAGGGCCAGCGCCAGCGGTCCGATCAGGCCGTAGGAGAGGCCGCTCAGCCGGAGCAAATGCTGAAGCAGGTACTCCGGCCAGGAAACCGGTCGCACGCCCAATCCCGCCCCTCCCTGACGAAGCGATTCGAGGAAACGCGGGATCGTCTTTTCGGCGATCGGGCCGATGTACTGGCCGTAGTAGATGGCGGTGGCCAATCCAAGCGCCGCCAGCAGGGCCAGGGCCACCGCACCCAGCGGCCGGGCATGTCGTTCCTGGCGATTCAAAGCCAGCCCGACCAGGAGGATGCCCAGAAAGACGACCAGGAAGGTGGCGGCCACGGTATAGTAGAGGAGGGCTCCCAGCAGGAAAAAGACCAGGCCGGCCCAGGTGCGGATGTGGCGCAGCCGTTCCCAGGCACCGACCAGGTAACAGGTGGCCGCCAGAGTCCACCAGAGGCCGGTGGTGGTGGGGATGTTGCCCCAGGAGTGGAGCAGAAAGGTGGCCGGGAGGAGGGCGTAGAGGAGACCGGCCCAGACCCCGGTCCGTTCGTCCAGCCCCAGCCGCCGGGCCAGAAAGTACAGGAGAAGGGGCCGGCTGAGGTCCAGGAGGACGCTCAGGACATTGGCCGTGTCGTAAGGACGCCAGGGCAGGAAGAAGAAGAGGGCTGCCGTCAGGTGGTAAAAGGGCGAGTAAGGGATGAGCGGCTTTTCCGTTCCCCACTCCTCCGGCATGACCGATTCGGAAAAGGCCCCTGGCCGGTAGAGTTCGGCCAGCCGGCCGTCCACGATTTCAGCGGCCCGCTGGAGGTGCCAGCGGAGGTCAATGGCCACGCTAAAGGGATAGAACAGCCCGCCGGCCTTGAGGAGAAAACCTACCCAGAAGACGGCCAGGAGGAAGCGGAAAGGCCTTTCCCCCATGGATACTTTGCCCCAGGCCAGGAGGCGACGGAAGATCATCCCCACGAGAGGGAGCAGGAAGAGCCCCAGAAGGGCCACAGTGGTCAAACGGGAGGTATAGATCGTTGTCCAGAGGCGGTGGATGGCCAGCCCCCAGGCCAGTGGGGCCAGGGGCAGGGCCGCCAGCAGGGCCGCCCACGGAGGCTTGAGCCCGAGCCACACGAACCCCAGGTAGAGGGAGATGATGAAAAGAAGGCTCCAACCCCCTTGATCCCAGGCCGGCCAAGCCGGGGAAAATGGGCTCCGAGCCGGCAGAAGTACGGCTCGACTTATAGCCACGCCCAGTTCACGGGGGTCGTTTCCGGCACCTTGGCGGGCCGGGCTGAAGGTATCCGTCTCCAGTTCGAGCCTGACCGTCCCGCCGGCACAGGCCGAGGCCGGGAGCCACAGCCGGTACTCCTGCCAGGTCGGGCCGGCCTGTACCAGCGCCAGGAAGTGACCGCAGGCGGAGAGGCGTACTTCTGGCAGAGGAAATCCGGCCGGCCGAGTTCCATCCAACCGAAGGGCTAGGATACGGTCCCGCGCCCCCACGCCGGGGAAGGCGAGGCTCGCCCATCCCCTGCTCCAGCGAAATTCCGTCTCTCCTCCGGGGATGAGGGTTTCCCGTTCGTGAAAGCCCTGGATGTAGACCCGATCATAGTAGCCGCCCACCCTGATCTCGTAAGGGGTATCGAACTGGTAGGCTGCCGTCACGGCGAACAGGGTGGCAAGAACAAGCCCCAGGAACGGCCAGCCCCAAAAGGCCCGGCGCAGGAAATTTCCGATGGCCGTCCTTTTAGACGTTGCTGCCGCAAAGGTAGAGTGTATCCCGCCTATACCCCAGGGAAAACGAGAGAGAACCCGGTGTTCTCTGCGGGCTCCACGGTTGGAAAACGGGATAGATGACATAATAAAACTCGACCGAAGATTCCCTCTCGAACGACTTGGGTTTGCCTTCCTGGAACAACCAACACTCGAAGGGTCAAAAATACCCTGTTCCCCTCATACGTTGCCATCCTCGGGGCGATCGACGGGCGACGATTCCCGATCGGCAAAGAGGCGGTAATCCATATTCAGGAAGGGGTTATCCAGGCGCAGGCATTCCCGGAAAAAGTTCCGGTCTTCCTCGTCCAGGACCTCTTTCTCGGCCAGCAAGGCCAGGCGGTTGAAGCGCGCCAAATGGCCTTGGAAGCGGTTGGCGGCGTACTCGGGTGCCTGTCGGGTATCTATGAGGAAAGGCCAGTCGCTGCTTTCCAGCAGGAGCAACTCCCGGGCGGTCTGTTTGAGCACCTCCAGGCGCTCTCCCTGGGCATCGGGGAAGCGGGCCACCAGGCTTTCCATCCGCCGCTCCGCTTCGTGGATGAGCGGCCACATCCACTCCGTATCCGGGTTCAGCCAGGTGGAATGGTCTCCGCCCTTGCCCCAGGAACTCTCCGGCAGGACGATGGCTTCTTCCGGAGGATGCTCCTCCAGGTACCGACCGGCCGTGGTGAGCGCTACCTCCGGGTCGCGGCTGAGGCGGGAGAGGACCTCCTTCATCCAGAGGGGGCCCTCGAACCACCAATGGCCGAAGAGTTCGGTGTCGTAGGCGGCGACGATGATGCCTGGCCGGCCGCTGCGCCGGTAGTAACTGCCCAGGTGCTCCCGCACCACCTCGACGAAGTGGGCGGCGTGGCTCTGGGCCTGGCGGAAGGCATGGTAGGGGTCGTAGAGGTCTTTTTGCCCCAGGTCCACCCGGTCCCCGGTGACGCGCCAGTACTGCAAGCCGGAACGGTCGTCCTTGCGGTGAAACTCTCGGTAGAGGAAATCCCCCGGATAGCCTTCCGAGGCGGACCAGACCTGTTTGCCGGTGCGCTCGTCGCGTCCGTAGACGGCCACATTGGAGGACTGGATATAATAGGGGCGGAAGGTGGTGCGTTCGACGGCCTCTTCGCCCTCGGGCGGCGGCACCACCAGTTTGCGCTTCGGGGGGCCGCCGTAGGGGCCGATGATGTCGCCGAGCACCTTGCCCGAAAGCCGACTGCGCTCAATGCCGTGGGTATCGGTGAAAGTGTAGCGCAAATTGAGTTCGGCCAGAAACTCCTCCAGGCCGGGCTTGAGGATCTCCTGGCCCTGGTACGTTTTGTAATAGGCCGGCCGGTAGCCGCACTCCGGCAGCCAGATGCCCCGGGGCAGCCGGCCGAAGTGGCGCAGATAACTCATTACCCCGACCTTCAACTGGGCGTAAATGGTAGAATCGCGTTCCACCAGCGGGAGGTAGGCGTGGGTGGCGGCGCAAGTGACGATCTCGATCCATCCTTCGTCCTGGAGGAGGCGAAAGGCGCCTATCAGGTCCCGCCGGAAGCGTTCGCGGAAGGACTTCAAGATGTTGGTATACCAATCCTCATAGAAGCGGGCCAGGTAGAGGAAGTGGGCGGCCTGATCCCCCTTTTGGGCAGAGAAACGGGCGACATCTTCCTGGGCTTGTTCCAGTTCCTGGAGAAGGAAGGTCTCTACGTGGTCCAGCACATCGGGGTCGGCCAGTTGTTCGGCCAAGATCGGGGTAATGCCGATGGTCAGGTGGAAAGGGATGCCCTCGGCGCGGAGGTCGTAGAGGACGTTCAGGAGGGGGAGGTAGGTCTCGGCCACTGCCTCGTGCAGCATTTCTTCGCCGTGGGGCCAGCGGCCGGCCTGTCGGACGTAGGGCATATGGGAGTGTAGGACAAAGGTAAAATATCCTATCGGCATAGCGTTTTCCTTTCGGTGATTTCTTGGTTTCCAACACCATAAACATTCAAATTATAGCATAGCCTCGGGGATGCGTCAAAACGACTCCCTGGTCCAATTTGCCTTTTGGGGAGAGCCGAGGTATAATTTTATCCCAAGGGATAGCGATGTTACAGGCTCTGACCTTTGACTTCTGGGGCACTCTCTACGAGAATGCCTTCGGGCGGGAAGAACGGCTGAGCCTTCTGGAGTGGGCGCTTCGACAGGCCGGCCGGCCCCGCCGTTGGGAAGAACTGGAAGCCGCCTACGAGCACGCCTGGCAGGCCTTTGAGCAGGTCTGGCGCCAGGAAAACCGTCCCTTCTCCATCGAGGAATGGCTGGGGGAGATGCTTTCCTTCCTCGAAGCCGAACTGCCGGAGGGGGTGCGGCGCGGCCTCTACCGTCCTCTGCAAGAAGCCCTCCTGGAATCTCCACCCCGGCCGGTGCCCGGCGTTCAGGAGGTCCTCCCCCGCCTGGCCCGGCGCTACCGCCTGGGCCTCATCTCCGACATCGGGCTGACGCCGGGGCGCGTGCTGCGCGAGTTCCTGCGGCGGGACGGGCTCCTTCCCCACTTCCAAGTCCTCACCTTCTCCGACGAGGCTGGCCTGACCAAGCCCCGGCCGGAGGTCTTCTGGCGCACCCTGGAGGTGCTGGGGGTACGTCCGGGGGAGGCCGCCCATATAGGCGACCTGCCGGAGACGGATCTGGCCGGTGCCCGGAACGCCGGGATGCGGGCCATCCTCTTCCTGGGGGTGAGCCATCGGGAGGATGGGCGGGGGTTGGCCGATGCTGTGTTTGCGGAGTATGGGGAGTTGGAGGGGGTGTTGGAGGGGATGTAGGGCAAGGGAATGGGGAGACGGGAGGGCGAGGCTGCCGAGTCGGTAGGGACAGGGGGACGGGGAGACGGGAGGGCGAGGCTTCTGCCGAGCCGTAGGGGGCAGGGGCTCCTGCAATACTAGATGCAAAAGGTCATCCAAGGAGGAAGAGCCGTGAACGAGCAGAAACGCGATCGAGGCCTGGTACGGTCTATTGGCAATAAGGAGTCACGAGTGCAAAGAGAAGCAAGGAGGAGAACCATGAGCGAGAAGTGCAATCGGGTGCAGGCATGGGTGGCTATCCTGCTGATCGGGATGCTCCTGGCGGGATCCTGGCCGGCGGCGGTACAGGGCCAGGGGCCGGATGAGGAGATGGCACGTTTCCGGGAGGTGCGCTTGCGGGAGCCGGAAACCGTATCCATGTTTCCGAGGAACAATGTGGAAAGCATCTCTCCCGAAAGCCTGCACGCTTGGCGGATAGAAAGAGTAGAAGGCAGTTGCCACCAGACCAACGTAGGCCAGTTTAGCTCTCTGGCTCTGGATGAACAGGGCCGGCCGCACATCAGTTACTACGACGCTGCCTACGCCGACCTGAAGTACGCCTATTTTGACGGCGCTTCCTGGCGCATCGAGACGGTGGATAGCGAAGGATACGTGGGCGAGTACACCTCCCTGGCGCTGGATTAGACCGGCCGGCCGCACATCAGTTACTACGACTGGTATCACAACTACGACCTGAAGTACGCCTATTTTGACGGCGCTTCCTGGCACATCGAGAGGGTGGATAGCGAAGGAGCCGTGGGCGAGTACACCTCCCTGGCGCTGGACCCTTCCGGCCGGCCGCACATAAGTTACTACGACGAGACCTACGCCGACCTGAAGTACGCCTATTTTGACGGCGATTCCTGGCACATCGAGAGGGTGGATAGCGAAGGAGAAGTGGGCAAGTAAACCTCCCTAGCCCTGGATTCGAACGGCCGGCCGCACATCAGTTACTACGACGAGACCTACGCCGACCTGAAGTACGCCTCTTTCGACGGCGTTTCCTGGCACATCGAGAGGGTGGATAGCGAAGGATACGTGGGCTACTTTACCTCCCTGGCGCTGGATTCGAACGGCCGGCCGCTCTGTTCACCGACACCCAGACGGAAAGGGGTGGACAGCCTCCCCATCGTTGGGCATGCCGACCTCTTCTCGGTCCTCAGCAGCCTTGCCCGACCTCTTTCCCGGCGGCATTCGCTCATCCTTATGCCCGTCTAGAAGACGGCCTCATCTGCGGCAAGTGGCCCTCCCCCTGCTCCTCTCCTCTTTCCCGAGGATGTTTAGCAGCCAATGCAGAGGTCGGTAAGAAGTTGTCTTATCCCCACACCACCCGCGCGTTGGGATGGGCGTACAGGCTATAGGCCAGCCAAGTCGGGTCATTGGGATATGCCTCTTTGATTCGCTTACGCGCCTGGCGCAGCGCTACAGCCAGGGTCACGCCTTCTTGGCTGGCCTCGTAGAAAGTGCGGGCAAACTCGTAGGCCACCAGGTCGTTGACCGACCAAAGGGGTGCGAGCAGCGCGCCGACCCGACACTCGCCCACCAGCCGGGCTGCCCAGCCGCCCAGGCCGGTGAGGGACAGGCCGCTCTGCCCGACCCGACAGGCGTTCAGGAAGACGAACGGACGATCGGTGCTCAGCCGTCGCTTGACC
>JASFBA010000005.1:0-52541 GCA_036172265.1 Chloroflexia bacterium | reverse complement strand
CGGCCGGCCTTCGGATCTGCAGAGCGGCCGGCCGTGTGGTATAATAGGGACACATTCTTTCGCACCTGAACAACCGCATTGGGCCTATTCCTGGCATCCGCTCCTAACCGTCGTTTTGCCTCCAATTCCCTAGCCTTTTTCCCTTATCGGGAAACGATCAACGCGGAACGCTCAACGCGATTCCGGGTTCGACGGCCATCACCGCGAACGGGGCGAATGGGGCGAAGGTGGGGGAAGTGTGCTACAAGGTGTGGGTGAGGACCGCTACCCCTGGGGCACGACCCCGACGACGTACCGGTACATGGGGTAGCGTTGGGAGGCGGGGATTGGGCTGTGTAGGGGCGCAGCGCCGCTGCGCCCCAACGCCCGCTGGTACGACCCGGCGCTGGGGTGCAGCCGGACACGGGGGCATGCCATGCCCCCCGACGGGGGTGCAGGGGGCAGAGCCCCCTGCGAAAAGGCCGGCCGGCGTTTCGGGACACGCCTTGGGCCGAGCGGTCCGGCCCGCCGGCCGAAGCCCTCACCCCCTGTCCCCCTCTCCCTTTGGGAGAGCAACCGCTATGTCTTCCCCGGCGGCGAACTGCCCCCTATCAGCCGTTCGCTCCGGGCGGCCGAGGCGGTGGGCTTAGATACGGGATGCCGAGTCGCTGCAGGAGCACTACGCCCTCGCCCTGCGCCATTGGGTACGGCGGCGAGGCCCGCCGGAACGCGGTGTTGCGCCACTTAGACGAGGTCACCCACCGAATCTGGCGGCTGTTCATGTCCGGCCCAGCCGATGGCTTTGAGATCGGGCGGCACAACGTCTACCAGGCGCTCTTGGTCAAGCCCGTTCCCGACGGCCGAAGTGGTTGCCCCTCACCCGGGCCGATCTGTATCGAAGCGACGGTGATGAGAAGTAATTCGTCCTTGAGGCTCAGACGCCGGCCAATTTCATCCGCCTCCTGATGATGCTCCTGGGCGGCATCTTTGTGCTCCCGGCCCCCATGCCGCCGATCTGGCAGGGTGTGGCCCGCACGCTGCCGCTGACCTATGCGGTGAAAGGTGCCGCAGGCCGCGTCGGACGGCCTCGTCTCCCCATGGCCGTGCCCGACCTGGGTGTGCTGGCGACCTTCGTGGCCCTGTTCTGGCCGGCGGTGCATATGATGGCCCGCCAGGCGGATGCCTGAACCGCCTTGCCCTGCCGGCCGGTGCTAGGCCGATGCCGGCTGGCCTTCCCGTTCAGGGCGCAACAGGCCCAGGAGGTTCTTCCAACCCAGCGTCCCGACCAGGTTGAGGAAAAAGGCCAGGAAACCCAGCGCCATCACTACGGCCCCGATCACCCCCACCAGGAGGTAGGGCTGGTAACGGGCCAGTTCCACCCCGGTGTAGATCGTCCGCCGGAGCATCCCCCGGCTTCCGGCCATGCCCAGGCCGTAGGCCATGGCGACCGAACCCACCAGCCATAGCCAGAGGTGCGCATCCACCAGCGGCCGGCTGCGCAGTTCCAGTTTCGTCAGGAGCGGCACCAGGGCGTAGATGACGGCAAAGAGG
Source organism: Chloroflexia bacterium (assembly GCA_036172265.1). Taxonomy (GTDB): domain Bacteria; phylum Chloroflexota; class Chloroflexia; order DTKN01; family DTKN01; genus JASFBA01. Next base: position 51,011 of record JASFBA010000005.1, on the reverse strand, counting down.
AGCGAGCCCAAGCCGGTCAGGAGAAGGGTATGGGCATGGAGGGAGACCACCCACTGGGTGTTGTGCAGCACCACGTTCAGCCCGACGTTGGCCTGAATCAGGCCGGCCGTCCCGCCCATAACGAAGCCGAAGAGGGAGGCCAGCACGAACTTGAGCGCCGGCGTAAGGCGCACCGGCCGGGCCAGCCAGATCGTCATCATCACGGCGAAGATGGATAGCCCCATGGTGATGAACTCGCCCCAGGTGATGAACTGCCCGGAGAGGAGTCGCATAAAAAGCGGCTGGGCCTGGTCGCCCAGGAGATGGTGGCTCCATACCCCCAGGGAGACCAAGAGGTCCGCCATAATGATGGTCCGCACCACCGACTCCCCGAACAACTTCCGGTTCACTAGGAGTGGCACCAGGAGGTACCAGGTCCCGGCCGTGTACATCAGCACGTTGCCGTCGGCCACCATGTCCAGCCCCCACCAAAACCAGTTCTTGTAGACCAGGGCATCCACGGCGGCGGGGTTGAGCGGGCTGCGGAAGAGCGCGGCCAGGCCGTAGACCAGGATGAGCACGCCGGCTGTGAGCAAGACGATGGCATTGATGACGGTATCGATGGAACCCCGCGCCACCGCCACGGTAAAGACGGGCAGGCCGTTATAGTCCAGGTTGGGAGCCTCCTTATCCTCTTTCCCGAAAAGCCGCATCAGCCGGGAAATTCCAAAGGCGGCACGCAGGAATTGCCCGATCGTGTAGGTATGGGGATTATTCCGGCTGAGCACGGTGCTGAAGATATTGAAGGAAAAGAGAAGGATGTTCCCCATAATGATCGCCGCCCCGACGACGAAGGCGATGCTCCCGATGAGCGGCACCCGGTCGTAGGAGACCGGCAGGGGCCAGTACAGGGTGTAAAGGGAGTTGAACCGCCCGAAGAAGCCGGCACTCCAGCAGATCAGAACGCCGATCGTCTGCAACCAGAAGTTGAGCACCACCAGTTTTTTGTGGCGGATTTCCCTTTTCAGGAGAAACGGCACCAGGAAGTAAAAGGCCCCCATCACGCACAGATAGGCAAAGCCGTAGATGCCCACGACGGGATGGGCGGTGAGCATGGCGTAATGGAGTTCTTCTGAGGTGGCATCGCCGGCGGGGCGAATCAGGTTGAGGATTTCCTCCATCCCGCGCAGGGAACCGGGGGAAAAGAGTTGGATGCGCATCAGGGTGCCTTCCAGGCCGGCCAGGGCCAGGAAGAGAAGCCCCATCACGGCATAGCGCAGCGTCCACTTCTCGGCCCAGCCGATGCGAGGGGTTTCTGCCGTCGCCATCATCGGGCCACCTCCGCCGGTTCAACGACCAGAGCCTGGGATAGAAACATCTCCGAGTGTTTGGGCCCGGAATATTCGGTGGAACGGATGTCGTAAGTGCCCGCCTGGTCGAACTTCCAGACGATGGTATTGGGGCGGCCCGGGGGCACCTGCATCTGGAAAACGAGTGTGCCGTCCGGCCGGAAGACGCCCAAGCCGTAGGTCACATCCTTGGAAATGGCCGTAAACCGGACGAACTCGCCGGCCCGCACGCGGATGGGGCGCTGCGGCAACTGGATCTGGTAGTTTTCGAACTCGATGTCCACGTTCTGGGCCGGCTGGGGGGACGACCACAACAGCCACTCCTGCCATGGCACCAAAGGAGTCAGGGTGACAACGTTGACGGCCAAGGCCACCAAAATCAGAAAGAACAGCCAGAGTTTTTCCCGCCGTTCCACCCCTACCCTCCTTTCTGCCGCACGGAGGCGGCGAAAAAGAGCATAAAGAGGACCACGGCGACGAGGAAAACGGTATAGGCCCACCAGAGTACGTCAGGAATGTACATCGGACCACCTCCTTTTCGTCTTCAAAACAGGCTGCCGAGGGCCAGCAGAACGGAAGAAAGGAACATATAGATCGAGGCCGCTTTGAAAAGCAGCCAGTTGCGTCGCTCATCTGGGCGAAAGAGCAGAAGAAAGGCCAATCCCACAAGGGCAAGGCTCATCGCCAGGAGCAGGGCCAAGGGAATCGGGCGAAGGTGCAGGAGGACGGCGCTCGTGCCCAGCGTCAGCGCATTCAGGATGCTGGAGGCGGCGATGAAGAGGCGGGTGGCGCGGGGCCCGTACACTCCGGGCCAGGTGGGAATGCCGGCCCGGCGATAGTCCTCCCCGTAGCGGAGAGCCAGGGTGAGGATGTGGGAGGGAATCCAGAAAAGGACGGAGGCGGCCAGGAGAAGCCCTACCAGGTCCACCTGCCCCAGGGCCAGCACCCGGCCGGCCAGGATGGGCATCCCGCCGGCCACCCCGCCGAAGACAATGGAAAGGGCGCTGCGCCGCTTGAGGAGGGCGGTATAGACCAGGAGGTCGAAGACGAAGCCGGCTGCCACAACCGTCCCGAAGCGCCACTCCAGAGCGAAGGAGAGAAAAAGCCCCACCAGGGAGAGGATCACGCCAAAGGTGGTGGCCTGGTCCACGTGGAGGCGTCCGGAGGGAAGTGGCCGGCCGGAAGTGCGAGCCATACGCGCATCCAGGTCGCGGTCCAACACCATGTTGAGCGCGGTGCAGCCGGCGATGGTGAGAAGGAGGCCGGCCGCCATCCAGAGGGCCTCCATCGGCCGGGCCAGGCGTCCCCGTCCTGAAAGGTATCCGGCCAGTCCGGTAACGAGAAGCAGGACCGTCTGGCGAAACTTGGTTAGGGCCCAGTAATCGGCCGCCCGATGTGTCCAAGTCGCTCGGCGGAACACACTCTTCCGCATCGCCACCTCTTATGCCGACAATCTACCGTTCCTATGCCATAGTCCAAACGTGTTGGTCTGTGACAAAAGTCTCACTTTCGGACGACCGAACAAGAGATTGCTTCCACAACCTCATCCATGGCTTGGCGAGTTGCTGCGTATAAAACGTGGAAGACCGGCACATTCCAGCGATTTTCCCATCGTTGCAAAGAGATGGTTCAGAAATCGGTTTACACCCTGGGTCTACAGTGGCTTTTTTCAGAAAAAGATGCCGAAAAAATGAAACCAAACTGCGCTAGGAAATGAACCACCCCCGCAAAAGTTCCTTGAAATTGCCATAGAGATATGGTCGTTTGCTCACTGGTTACCCCATATTCGCCGGCCCCTCATACCCATCTCCCGCATCTTGGGGCTGCCGCATCCTGTCCCTCACCCCAAATTCTAACACATGGTTTCTCCCAAGTCAAAGTGAGTAAACTGAATGAACATGCCCTTTCCGCTCCAGCCCCGTTTGCGCCCTTCGGCCGGCCATAGTATAATGGCCTCCGGTTCCATCGGAGTGAAATATTCGTCGAGGAGGACGAAGATGCGATTGGCGCAAAAGGTGGCCAGCCTGCCGGTGTATTTGCAGGCCGAAGCCAAACGCCGAATTGCCGAGATGCGGGCCAGGGGAGTGGATGTGATCGACTTGGGCATCGGCAACCCCGACCTGCCCACACCCGATTTTATCGTCGAGGCCCTCTGTCAGGCCGCACATGACCCCCGCAACCACGGCTACCCCAATTACTACGGCATTCCCGAACTTCGCCAGGCCTTTGCCCATTACTACGCCCGGCGTTTCGGCGTTTCGCTGGACCCGGAAACGGAGGTCGTCCCCCTGATCGGCAGCAAGGAGGGGTTGGTGCACCTGACCAACGTCCTCTGCAACCCCGGGGACGTCGTTCTGGTGCCGGACCCCGCTTACCCGGTCTATCGCATCGCCGCCATCCTGGCCGGCGCTGATGTCTACCCGGTGCCTCTGCTGGAGGAAAACAGTTACCTCCCGGACCTGGAGGCCATCCCCACCTGGGTGCTCGAGCGAGCCCGGCTGCTCTGGCTGAACTACCCCAATAACCCCACGGCCGCTGTCGCCAACCTCTCCTTTTACGAACGGGTGGTGAACTTTGCCCGAGAGTACAATCTGGTGGTCGCCAGCGACAACGCCTACGCCGATGTCTGCTTCGACGGCTACCTGGCTCCCAGTTTCCTCCAGGCGAAAGGGGCCAAGGAGATCGGTGTGGAGTTCTACTCGCTCTCCAAGACCTACAACATGGCTGGCTGGCGCGTCGGGGCGGTGGTGGGCAACGCCGAGGTGGTCCAGGCGGTGTCCCGGGTCAAGACGAATGTGGACAGCGGCATCTTCACCCCGATCCAGTACGCCGCCGTCGCCGCCCTGGAGGGCGACCAGTCCTGGGTGGCCGAGCGAAACCGCATTTACCAGCGCCGGCGCGACCGGGTGCTGGAGGCGCTGCAGGCAGCGGGCATCTATGCTCCCACCCCCAAGGCCGGCCTTTATATCTGGGGCAATGTGGTCGGCCGCTGCACCTCGATGGAGTTCTGCCTGCGCCTGCTGGAAGAAACCGGTGTCTGGCTAACCCCGGGGAGCGGCTTTGGCGAGCAGGGCGAGGGATACTTCCGCCTTTCCCTTTCCGCCCCAGATGAACGGTTGGACGAGGCGGTGCGCCGGCTGGCGGCGTTTCGGGTATAGGCCATGACGGATGTGACCGTTCGTCCCTATCGCTCAACCGATCTGGAGGCGTGCCGGGCGCTGTGGGTGGAACTGACGCAGCACCATCGTGAAATTTACCAGGACCCCTCTATCGGCGGTGACGATCCCGGCCGGTGCTTCGACCGGCATCTCGCTCAGGTGAGTCCGGAGCGAGTCTGGGCTGCGGAATGCGCTGGGGAGGTCGTTGGCCTGGTTGGGTTGATCTTGTGCGATCCGGAAGCGGAGATCGAGCCGGTCGTGGTGGCAGCACAATGGCGGGGGCGGGGCATCGGCCGGATGCTCTTGGGGCGGGCAGAGGAGGAAGCCCGGCGGTTAGGGGTGCGTCTTCTGACCGTCGCCCCGGTGGCCCGGAATGTCGAGGCCATCTCCCTTTTCTATCGCTGCGGCTTTCGCCTGCTGGGCTCTGTCGAGATGTGCAAAGTGCTGACGCCTGCCGGGGCTGGCTGCTGGAAATCGGGTCTGGAACTCTGGGGGCACCTTTTTGACTATTGAGATGTAGGTCGGATGGGCCACCCGACCATAGGAGGGCAGAAAACCAGGTGAACGGTCGTTCTTTGCATCTGGTACTTGTTCTGGGCCTTCTGGCAGTTTTTTCCCCGAGCTGCATCTCGTCCAGCCCGGCTCACTTCTCGGGCGAACTGGCCTATCGGCACGTCCAGGCGCAAGTGGAGATGGGTCCCCGTATCCCCGGCACGGAAGGCTGGCAGAGGGCCGGGGATTATATCGCCGCCGAACTGCGCCGGCAGGGATGGGAGGTGTACGAAGAGCGCTTTTCCTATGCCAACGTTCCGGTGCGTAACATCGTCGGCATACGTGGGAAGGGGCCGGCCGTCTTCTTCGGAGCCCACTACGATACCCGCCGCGAGGCCTCCTGCGATCCCGATCCCTCCCGCCGGAAAGACCCTGTCCCCGGGGGCAATGATGGGGCCAGCGGCGTGGCTGTCCTCCTGGAACTGGCCCGCGTCCTGGGGAAAGAGGACCTGGAACTGGAAGTACACCTGGTCTTTTTCGATGCCGAAGACCAGGGGGAAATCGCCGGCTGGCCCTGGTCGGTCGGGGCGGCTCACCTGGCCCAGGGCCTCTCTCCAGAGGAGTTTCCCCGCTATGTGGTCGTGGTGGATATGGTGGGGGACTCCGGCCAGCAACTTTACTGGGAGGCCTCCTCCGACCCGGTCCTGAAGCGGGAAATCTGGGCCCTGGCCGCAGAACTCGGCTACAGAGCCGTCTTCACGCCGACGGTGCGCTATAACATCATTGACGACCATCGTCCCTTCCTGCAACGCGGCATTCCGGCCGTAGACATAATCGACTTCGATTACCCCTACTGGCATACCGTGAACGATACGGCAGATAAGGTATCCCCGGAGAGCCTGGAACGGGTAGGGCGGGTGCTAGAGGAGATGGTGCGAAGGAAGGTCGGTATGGAGAAATAGGGGATTTCGGTGGACTGGGACGTGTTCCTGAGCACCTTTGGGCTGCTTTTTCTGGCCGAACTGGGAGACAAGACGCAACTGGCCGTCATCGCCCAGGTATGTCGCTACGGCCGGCCCTGGGCCGTCTTTCTGGGGGCTTCGCTGGCCATCACCGGGGTCACGGCCTTGGGCGCAGTGGCCGGCCAACTGGTCGGCCGGCTTGTTTCGGGCGAATGGATCCGCTACCTGGCGGCCGGCGGTTTCCTGGCAATGGGGCTGTACCTTCTCTGGGAGAGCCTGCGAGGAGGCCGGGAAGAAGACGAGGCCTGCCCGACCGAGATGACCCCTGCCGGTCAAGCCCCCGTTTGGCGAGTTATCGGCAGCACCTTCATCCTCCTGGCCCTGGCCGAGATGGGCGACAAGACCCAACTGGCCGTCTTTGTGCGGACTTCGGAGACGCAAAAGCCCTGGGCCGTCTTCGGCGGGGCCGTTCTGGCTATGGCTGGCCTTACGGCGCTGGGGGTAGCCGGCGGGCAGGGCCTGGCCCGATTGCTTCCGGAACGCTACTTGCGCTGGCTTTCGGCCCTGGCCTTGATCCTGATGGGAGTGCTCATCGGGGTCGGAGTCCTTTGAACGGCTTCAAAACCCCAGTTTCCGCTCCCGGAGCGAGACATAGCCCTGCCGGGCGACTACCAGGTGGTCGAGCACTTCGATGGAAAGGAGCCGGCCGGCCTCGACGATCTCCCGGGTGATCGCCACGTCCTCCGGCGAGGGAGTGGGATCGCCCGAAGGGTGGTTATGGACCACCAGAACGGCCGGACAGTTCTCGCGGATGGCTTCGCGGAAGAGTTCCCCGATTCGCACCTGAGCGCCGCTCACGTTCCCCTGGTAGACGAGCACCTGCCGGATGAGGCGGTGGCGTGTGTCCAGGAGGAGGACGCGGATCTGCTCCTGGTCCAGGTGTCCCATTTCCAACCGCAGGAGGGACGCCACGTCCTCAGGCGTATGGATCTGCCGGCGCTGTTCGGGAGCCAGGAGGAGCAGCCGCCGGCCCAGTTCCAGCGCCGCCTTGACCTGGGCGGCCTTGGCCAGTCCGATTCCCGGCCTTCGGGCCAGTTCGCCGAAACCGACCCGCAGCAGCCCGTCCAGACCTCCATAATCGCACAGGAGGTCACGGGCCAGGTCCAGCGCCGTATGTCCGGGGACGCCGGTGCGGAGCAAAATGGCCAGGAGTTCGGCATCGGTGAGGGCGGCCGGCCCTAGTTCGCCCAGGCGCTCACGGGGACGCTCGCCGGCCGGCAGTTCGCGTAGGGTACGCCGACTCGTCTTCCATTTTTCGCTCATCCCATCCTCCTCCCTTATCATTTTCTTCTATTATACTACAAGGAAACGGTTCACGCAAGAGCCTTGGATGTCAAGCCCTGGCGGGCTATCGGCTGCGGGCCCGAAGATTTTCAAGCCCGCCGGTTTTGGGTGATCTCCCCTGCGAGTCCGGCTCGCCCGGACGTTCACCTTCGGGCTCGGGTTGCCAAGCCCGGCGGGCTACTCCTTTCAGCCCCGAAGAGGCTTTGCAATCTCGGCCCGGCGGTTCACCGCCGGGCGACCTTGCGTACCAGCAAGGCCGGTGTTCTGCCCTGTAATTGCAAGAAAGCCGCCCTGTATGGCTACCTGCCCCGGCGTTCTATGCTATAATACTTCTGCGAGTATTCGGAGGACAGGGATGAGCGAAGTGCGCCGGCAGGTCGAGGAAAAAGTCCTGCGGGCTGTTGCCGAGGGTCGGATGTGGGCCCCCGGCGAGACGGTGGTAGTGGCCGTATCGGGTGGGGCCGATTCCCTCTGCCTGCTTCAGACCCTTTATGTCCTGCAGCCGCATCACGGCGGCCGGCTGCACGTGGCCCACCTGGACCACCGCTTCCGGGGAGAGGAATCGGCCGCCGAGGCCCGGCAGGTTGCCGCGCTGGCCCATGCTCTCGGCCTTCCGGCCACGGTGGAGGCGATGGACGTTCCGGCACTAGCGGAACGAGAGCACCTCTCGGCCGAGGAGGCCGGCCGGCAGGCGCGCTACCGCTTTCTGGTCGGCCTGGCCGCTTCCTTGAAAGCCTCTGCCATCGCCCTGGGCCACACCGCCGACGACCAGGTAGAAACGGTGCTGATGCACCTCGTGCGGGGCAGCGGGCCGGCCGGATTGCGCGGGATGAGGCCCGTTTCCCCGCCTGCCCCCTGGATGACGGAGGGGCTTTCCCTTTCGACCCCGTTGCGCCTGGTGCGCCCGCTCCTGGGACTGAGCCGCAGCGAGACCGAGGCCTACTGCGCCGCCTGGGGACTGCAACCTGCGCGGGATCGCTGGAACGAGGAAGTACGCTTCCTGCGGGTGCGCCTACGCCGGCAGGTCATTCCGCTCCTGGAGGAACTCAACCCGCGCTTTCGGGAAGCCGTGCTGCGCCTGGCCCAACTGGCCGCCTGGGAGGAAGAAGACCTCCTGGCCCTGCTGGAGGAACGCTGGCCGGTTCTGGCCCGTGGAGAAGGTCGGACGGTGCGCTTTCCGCTGGTTGGCTGGCGGGGTTTACCCCGAACCCTCCGGCTGTTGGCGCTCAGGCGGGCCGTGGAGCAGGTACGGGGACACCTGGAGAACCTGGGGTGGGAGGCGCTGGTGGCCGCCGGCCGGCTGGACGAAGCCACGGTAGGGGCAACGGTGGCGCTGGTGGAAGACGTGGTGGCCCGACGCGGCTACGAGGAGATCGCCGTCGGCCGCTCCGAAGAACTGGAGGAGGTTTCCCCCTGGCCCGACTTGGGCGAAGGAGCGATTCCGGTGGCCCTTCCGGGCCTCACGGAACTCCCCGGTGGGCATGCTCTGGTGTCCGAGGAGGTCCGGCCGGAGGAAGCCCTCCGCACGGCCGATCCCCGAGAAGTTTGGCTGGATGCCGAGGCCTGTGGCCGGCGACTCTGGCTGCGCCACCGCCGCCCTGGCGATCGCTTCCACCCCCTTGGCCTGGGCGGGGAGAAGAAACTCCAGGACTTTTTTGTAGACGAGAAGGTGCCTCGTTCCCTGCGGAGGCGGGTACCGCTCCTGGTCTCGCCCCGGGGCATCGTCTGGGTGGTAGGGTATCGCCTGGACGAACGCTTCTGCCTCCGTCCCCAGACCCGCCGGGCGCTGCACCTGCGCTGGGAGTTCCCGGACTTGGTCCGGAGGCCGGAATGATTCTGCCTACGCTCTTCCTGCTCCTGCCCTCCCTCCTGCTCCTGGCCGTTGCTGTCCTGACCCTGCGGGCTTTTTCCCGGCCGGTCTCCTCCCCCTCCCCCGTCCGTTGGGCCGGCCTGGCCTTCTTTTCCTTCCTGTTCCTGGACGGGGGGCTCATCCATGCCCTGCCTCACCTGGGCCTTTCCTTCGGCCCGGTGGAAAGCGGCCTTCTTTACCTGGCCGTCGCCCGCCTGGGGCTATACTTTCCTTTCCTCCTGGTTTTTACCGGGCAGCGAACGGGCTGCTCCCGTCCTTCTGCCGGGGGAAAGGGGTTGGCTTTCTTCTGGGCCCTCAACCTGGCCCTGCTGGCCCTGGAGGTGGATGCCTTTTATATCGAACCCTTCTCCCTACAGACCAGCCACCTTTCCATCGTCGCCCCCGGCCTTTCCCGCTCCCTCCGTCTGGTCCAACTGAGCGACCTGCACATCGAACGCCTTACCCGACGGGAGGAGGAGGTCCTGGCCCGAATGGAGGCCCTCCGGCCGGACCTCATCGTCCTCACCGGAGACTACCTCAACCTGGACAACCTTCGGGACCCGCTGGCCCAGAGCCAAGCCCGCGAATTCCTCGCCCGACTCCATGCTCCTCTGGGTGTCTATGCCGTCTCTGGGAATGTGGACAGCCCGGAGACGATGCGCCTCCTCTTCGAGGGGCTGGAGATCGTCGTGTTGGATGACCGGACCGAGCACCTGCCGGCCGTCGGGGAGTTTTACCTGGTAGGGGTGAGGAATTGGGAGCGGGAGCGAGATGCGACGGCGCTCAAGCGACTTATGGGGACGCTTCCCTCGGAGGCCTTTACCCTCCTCCTCTACCATACGCCGGACCTGGTGGAGACGGCGGCCGAGGTCGGAGTGGACCTCTACCTGGCCGGCCACACCCACGGCGGGCAGGTTCGGCTGCCGTTCTACGGGGCCCTCGTCACTTTTTCCGCCTACGGCAAGCGATACGAGGCCGGACTGTACCGGATAGGCTCGACGACCCTTTACGTCAGCCGGGGCATCGGAATGGAGGGGTTCTGGTACACGCCGAGAGTGCGTTTCCTCTGCCCGCCGGAGATGGTGGTAGTCGAACTACAGAGCGAATGAAAGTTCCTATTTTGCCGATACGAACCTGTTTCTACGCTACCTGACGAACGATGTGCCCGAACAGGCCGATGCGGTGGAAGCGTTGCTCCGCCGTGCTACCAGAGGGGAAATCCGCCTGGTGGTGAATGTCCTAGTCATCGCCGAGATTGCCTGGACGCTAGAGTCCTTTTATCGCCTGCCACGGAACCGGGTCAGTAACTGCTTGCTGGCCATTCTGAACACACCGGGCCTGGAGGTGGAGGAATCGGAGGTCCTCTTCCAGGCCGCCCTCTGGTACGGCGAAAAGGGTGTGGATTTTGCCGATGCCTACAACGCCGCCTGGATGAAGCAACGGGGAATAACCTCAGCCTACACCTTCGATGAGAAACCGTTCTCCCGCTTCGAAGGGATCGCCGTCCGTGTCCCTGGGGGATCGGAAGACCCCGGGAGTCCTGCGCCCTGATTCCCTCACAACCCAACTTCGTCCTTTTCCCCTTACGCCAATCGGGGCATCGGGATGGAGAGGTTCTGGTACACGCCAAGAGTACGATGCCTCTGCCCGCCGGAGATGGTGGTGGTTGAACACCTCGTGCTCGGCGAAAAAGAAAGGTTCGTCAGGCCGTTTGGCCCATTGACGGAACCGCCGCTTGGCGCTTTCCGGGAGGCCGGCCCGGCCCTATACTGAATTTGATGAAATCCCCAAGGAGGAAACGATGTCAACGCTTGGAAAAGGGCTGCTCGTATTGCTGATTGCTCTTGTGGTGCCGGCCGCGGTGCTAGGCACCTTCTTCCTGAGCCGCCTGCTGGCCTCCGCAGTCGTCGGCGGTGCTCCAGAGATCTCCACCTGGCCGTGGTCGGGCGGGGCCGGCTTGGCGAGCGGATGTTTCGCCGCCGGGACGGGGTTCTGTCCCCACGGAGGCGGCTGGGGAGGAGGGCCGGCCGGAGAGACCCTCACCTTGGCGGAAGCCCGCGTTGCCGTAGAACGCTACGCCGCTTCCTGGGGCAACCCCGACCTGGTGGTGGGCGAGGTGATGGAGTTCGAACGCAACTTTTATGCCATCGTCGAGGAAAAAAGCACCGGCATCGGGGCCATGGAGGTGCTGGTGGACAAGTGGAGCGGCGCCGTCGGCCCGGAGCCCGGCCCGAATATGATGTGGAACACCCGCTACGGCATGATGGGAGGTCGCTGGGGCATGATGGGCGGTATGATGGGCGGTATAATGGGACGCCGCTGGGGCGACGGCCCGCCGCTCCTCTCCCCTGAGGAGGCCGTTTCCATCGCCCAGCGCTGGCTGGACCGAAACCTCCCCGGCGTGCAAGCCCGTTCCGATGATGTGGACCCCTTCTACGGCTATTATACCCTCCACGTCTGGAAAGAGGGCCGCATCTACGGGATGCTCAGCGTCCACGGCCGGACGGGACAAGTCTGGTATCACTCTTGGCATGGCGCTTTTCTGGCCATGATAGAAGAAGAGGAGGAAACCCGATGATGATGTTCTGGGGTTGGGGTATGTGGTTTATGTGGCTGTTCTTCCTGGCCCTGATCTCCCTTCCCATCCTGGCCGCATTCCTGGCCCTCTGGCTGGGAAGCCGGGACCGAGAAAAGGGCGAGCGATGACGTCCTACATTTCGTCCAGGGGCTTCCGATTGGGGATGCACTCCGATGTGCCCGGCCGTAACCTTCGGATAGCCTCAGTACTCGATGCCTCGCCGGGCCGGGATGCCCTGCTGATAGGGGTGTTTGACCTCGCGCATCTCCGTCACCAAGTCGGCCCGGGCGACGAGTTCCTCGGGGGCACGCCGGCCGGTGAGCACGAGTTCCACCCCTTTCGGCTTTTCCTCCAGGAAGGCCAGTACCTCCTCCACTTCCAGCAGCCCGAAGTGCAAGGCCACACAGACCTCGTCCAGGACGACGATGGCATAGTCTCCGCTCCGCATGGCGGCGCGGGCCTTTTCCAACCCTTCGTGGGCCAGGCGCACATCCTCCGGGGTGGCCCGGTGGAGATGGACGAAAGAGGGCCGGCCGTACTGCTCGATCGTCAGGTACGGCGCCAGGAGGCGGGCTCCGGCCAGTTCGCCGTAATCCTGGCCTTTCATAAACTGGCCGATGTACGTCCGCATTCCATGGCCGGCGGCCCGCAGGGCCAGGCCCAGCGCGGCAGTCGTCTTTCCCTTGCCATCGCCGGTATAGATTTGAACCAGACCGAGTTCCTCGGACATCGCCCGCCTCCTGAATCGCCCTGTCAGCGTAACTGCCCGAGCCGGAGGCCAAGGGCCTCCGGCTCGGGGTGGAGATTTTACCCTGGACGTCGTCGGAGGGCCAGGCCCAGACAGCCCAGGATGAGACCCGCGCTCAGCAGAATCGGCCCCAGGTAGACCAGACTGGGGTCTAGGCGAAGGCCCGTTTCCGGAAGAAGGGCCGCCTCCCCGACCGTCATACGCGCCAGGGGGAAAGGACGGAGCATCAGAGCCGGGACGGCCTGATAGGTGGCCAGGGCGTTTTCCCCAGGCACCTGGACCTGCCACCGGAAGGCACCGCTGGGCAGTTGCATCTCCAGGAGAAAGGAAAGCGGCGTATGGCTCTCCACGGTCCAGGCCGGCCCCTCAGGGTCTTCGCCGGCCGAAAGAAGTGCCTGGATTACGTAGGCGGTCGAGTTGGTGTCGCTCTCGCTGCCCCAGGGAGAGGGTTTGGCGTAGGGAAAGCCTCCGTCGGCATTCTGCTGGGTGTGGAGGTAGGCCAGAGCCGTCTGGATGGCCGGATCGGAGGCGTCCACGCCGGAGGCCACAAGGGCCTGCACGGCCAGCGCGGTCGAGTTGGTGTCGGCCCCGCCGGAGGATGGGTTCCCGTCCCAAGCCCAGCCTCCCTCGGGCGTCTGGGTCCGCCGCAGGTAGTCCACCGCCGCGGCCGGAATGGGCCGGCCGGCCGCCGAAAGCGCCAGGAGGGCGAAGGCATGGCCGGTTAGGTCGGCCCCATAGGCCCCGGTGCGGGCATCGTAGGCTTTTCCCAGCGCCGCTACCAGGTCCACGCCGCCGAAGCGATGCGGGTCCTTCCCGGCACAGAGCACAGCCAGGATAGCCTTGGCCGTGCTTCCGGCGCTGGTGGAAAGTTCTTTCGCCTGAATCGCCAGGAAGGAGATGGGGGAATTCTCTCCCTGGAGAAAGCCGTTGGGGTCGCCCCCTACGGCACAGATGGCAAAAACGGCATCGGCCGTGGAGCCGGCTCCGAAGCCGGGGAAGGAACCGTCGGCCTGTTGCTGGGAGGCGATCCAGGAGAGCGCGCCCATGGCAGCCTCACGGTAGGGGCCGGCCGCCTGCGCCGTCGGGACGAGAAAAAGGACCAGGAGCAAAGCCAGCATTCGGACAGTGCGCATCGTTTCCTCCTTTGATTGCCCTCAGAGAAACGAAAATCCCCCGCCGACTGTCGGAGGGGGAGGAAAAAGTTCTGCGCCTCTCACCTCCTTTCTCGCGAAGGTCGGTGAAGAGAAACGGCGAAGGTGGGCGACCTGGCTTGGGGAGATGTTCCCCTCACAGTTGCGGGACAGCACCGGACTTGCACCGGTTTCCCCCGTTCGGCCCTGGCATCCGGGCATCGGGCGCCTTCGCCGGATCGTCAGAGTTGGTAAAGTTCTATCATTTATTATACCTCAGATGGGTCAGGGTGTCAAATGCTCAATTTTCGGGCCGGCGGCAACAGCGCGGCCGGCGGGCAGGAGCGCAAATAGGCCGGGTCATGAAAATGGCGTGCAGGGGGCAACCCGTTCATAGGGGGACATTTGCAGCACCCCGGTGGGAGGCGCGCCGACTTATGGCGCTATCCCCGATCCCGCGTTTGACATCCTGGGCGAATGGCCTTACAATAAAATTGTCTAGTCCCCATCTGGTGGACCTCTATGTTCAAGAGGAGGAATTCCGATGCGCAAAACCGTGAGTGTGGCTCTCGTCGTCCTGTTGCTGCTGGCGTTGCTTTCTTCCTGCGCCCCGATGGCTTCGGCTGAGAAGATTCTACTCCGATACAACCTGCAAGAGGGCCAGACCTACTCCCTGCGGATGAATATGGAGCAGAAGATCTCCCAGACGCTTATGGGCCAGGAGATTGCCGTCAATCAAACCCTGGGCCTGGACGTGCACTATGACGTCCAGGATGTGGATAACCGGGGGAACATGACCGCTCAGGTCGTCATCGATGCCCTTCGCTACCGGATGGAAAGCCCGATGGGGAACATCGAGTACGATTCCCAGAAGCCGGCGGCCGCCGATCCTACGGCCCAGATCTTTGGCGCGCTGGTCGGCGCGGGCTTCACGATGAAGATATCCCCCACCGGGGAGGTCCTGGAGGTCTCCGGCGTGCAGGAGATGGTGGAAGACATCCTGGGCCGGCTCGATACCCTGGGAGCGTCGCGGGATCAACTGATGCAGACCCTGGGGCAGTGGCTGGACGAAAAGGGGCTGGCCCAGATAACCGGCCTGAATACGGCCGTCTACCCGGATTATCCGATTGCCGTAGGGGAGTCTTGGTCAAAGGAAATCTCCGGCGGAGGGATGGGGGTGATGGCGTTGAGTATCAACAACACCTGGACCCTTCGTTCCTGCCAGGGCGGGGCGTGCACGATTGAAGTTCGTTCAACCGCCCAGTCGGCTGCCGGCGCCGCCCCGGTGGAGATGATGGGCATCCAGGTCTCCTATGACATCGCCGGAGATCAGAGCGGAACGATACAGGTAGATCGGACCACTGGCTGGATCATCCACGCCGACCTGAAGCAGAGATTCGAGGGCAAAGTGGCCGTAAAGGGCGGCGCTCAGGGCATCCCTTCGGGGATGAACTGGCCCATCGTCATCGAAAGCGTGATCACGATCGATTCCCGGTTCTAGAAAACAGCCGGCGGTCGGCCAGCACCGGAAAGGCCTGCCGGATGTGCCCGACCTCCTCCGGGTCCAGATCGGCCAGGAGGAGGTCGGTTTTCAGCCCGCCCTCTCGGAGGGGGTTTCCCCAGGGATCGAGGACGGCGGAGTGGCCGGCGTAGGCGGTGCCGTCGGGGTCACGGCCGGCGCGGTTACAGGCCAGGAGGAAGCACTGGTTCTCGATAGCCCGGGCGCGCAGGAGGATGCGCCAGTGATCCAGGCGAGTTCGAGGCCAGGCTGCCATCAGGAGAACGAAGGAGGCCCCTTCCTCGGCGTATCGGCGGAAAAGTTCGGGGAAACGCAGGTCATAACACACGGCCAGGGCGGTACGGCCCCAGGGCAGGTCGAAGCAGGGCGTTTCCTTCCCGGCGGCCAGGTGCCTTTCGCCCATCGGGGCAAAGAGGTGGATTTTCTCGTACCGCGCTACCGTTTCTCCCTCCGGGGAAAGGACCAGGGCGACGTTGGCCGGCCGGCCGTTCTCTCCCGGCGTTACCACCGAGCCGGCCAGAAAAAGCCGATGGCGGCGGGCCAGGGCGCTCCATTCCCCTTGCCAGCGCTCGGCGAAAGAACGGGCATGTTCCTCGGCACGTTCCAGGTCGTGGCCGCTCAGCCAGAGTTCGGGCAGGAGCAGGAGGCGCGCCCCCGCCTGGGCGGCCTCCCGGGCCAGCCTTTCGGCCCGCCGCAGGTTGACCTCCGGCCGGCCCGGCACTACCTTCATCTGTCCCAGCGCTACCCGTAGCATCGTTTCTGTTCGTGATAGAATTTTTGCGCCTTCGGGGTAAGCGGTTACGGTTATTCCTTTTTCCAGACCCGATCCACCACCTGCCCTGAGGTTCCCTGTATGCCCAGGTCCTGGCCGTTCAGGATGACCCGCACGCCACCGGCGTTGCCCATCCGGACGCGCAGTTCCAGGTTGGCCGTGAAGGTATAGGTCCGGCCGGCCCGGAGCGTCCCCTCGAAGATCGGCTTCTTGGCACCGTCGGCGAGGACCCGTACCCAGCAGGGCGCGCTGACCTGGAAGACGGCCTCCACGCCCTCGTAGAGGCGCGCGGTGGGGCTGGGACCGGGCGTAGGCGTCGGCGTGCCCAGAAGCAGGCGGGCGGTGGGCGTGGCAGTAGGCAGGATGGATGTGGGGGTCGGAGGCCGGGGCGTAGCCGTTGGAGGGACGGTGGTAGGATGAAGGAAACCCCAGTTGAGCCAGATAGCGATGGAACCCACGATCAGGGTAAAGAGGAAGGCCATCCCCAGGCCGGGCAGGACAAAGGAGCGCCTCCGGGGAGGCGGGCTGACCGGGGCGATGGAGACGAGGGCCGGCCGGCCCCGCTCCTGCTCATAGAGCGCCCGAACCTCCTCAAACGGCAGGTTCAGCAGGGCGGCGTAGGTGCGCAAAAAGCCGCGTATGTGGACATCGGCCGGCAGGAGGTCATATCTCCCTTCCTCTAGAGCCTGGAGGTAATTTCGGCGAATGCGGGTGCGCTGGGACACTTCCTCCAGTGTCCAGCCGAACTCCTCACGCCGCTGCCGAAGCAGTTCACCCAACGGGGGCATTCCAGACCTCTCAAGGGGTTGGGGTTGGCGTTGGAACGGGCGAAGGAAGGGCTGGAAGGAGGGCCCGGTACAGCCTCGACCCGGCCACCAGGTAGACCAGGCGGTCCCTGTCCAGGACGACGACGGCCTGGATGCCGCGCAGGTCTTCGTCGCCGGGGCCGCGCAGGTCGCGGACCAGGGCCGGCCGGCCCTCCTTGCGGATCTGGAGGATGCGGCCGGCGTAGCGGTCCACCAGGTAAAGGTAAGGGTCGTCCCAGTTCTCCGTAAAGACCTGGGCAGGCATCAGTTCAGCGGGGTAGAGCATTCTCCGATAGTCTTGGTAAGCAATGTTCCGGTCGTGCTTCCGGTCGTAAAGTCGCTGCACCGTCCCGTCGCGGAGCAGGAGGTAGATCGAACCGTCCACCGCCATATCCACCGCTTCGCTGAGACGGACGTTGTGCGGGTCCTGCAGCCACGATTCCGGGCCCCATTTTTCATAAAATGCACAATAGTACTTCAGGAGGCGCCCCATCCGGCTTTTGAGGAAGTAGAGGTTGCCTTGGAAGCCCTCCATATCGGTGGGGCTGTCGGCCCAGGAAGTGGGTTCGGTCAGGCTGAGGGTCAGAGTATAGAACTCCCACTGCCCTGGGCGATGGAGATAGAGGACACCGTCGGCATCGAGCGCGGCCAGCCAGTCGCTTGTCGGAGCCTCCGCTTCGCAGTCCTGAGGGCGTTTCAGGAGGGCGATGTCGAGGATAGGGGCGACCCGGCGGCCCAGGTTGGGCATGCCCGGCCAGAGGACGGGGATGAGAGCGGGGTTAACCTGCCGGGGTGCGTACTGGTAGACGGTGCCCTTCTCTCCTTCCAGGAGGTAAAGGGTCTCGTCTACCAGGACCAGGTCACGAAAAGTGCACGTTTCTGTGCAGGCTCCGCCGAACGACTCGGCAGCCATTGTGGAGGTGAAGACGCTCAGGTCAATGAGCAGGTCCAGTTGGGGGAAGCGGAAGACGTGATTGAGGCGATCGCGTTCTTCCTGAAGACGCCCCAACGCCATCTTCACTTCGGGGTCGGGATGTTCGGGGTCGAGCATCTTACGCAGGGCTTGCTCGGCTTCCTGAAATTTGGCATTGGCCTGGGGCAGGTCCGATGCAAGTTGGAGGGCCTCTTCGATCAGGCTTTGGGCCGCATGGAGACTGGCCCGATATTCGGCCTCCTGGCGGACGCGGCTCTCCTGGACGATCAGGAAGATGATCAGGGCTAGGACAAGGAGGGCGATAAGGGCCAGGGCCCAGGGCAACGGCTTACGGAGCCGACGGGCCGGCCGGATGCGCAGACGGGCGGGTTGTGGGCGGGGGTAAGGTGCCGGAGGATGGAGGAGGTCGTAGAGCCTCTGGCGGAGAGTTTTTCTCGGGCTGGGGCGGACGAGTTCGGGCATCTCCGGCGGCCGGGCGGGTTTGGGCGGTGGGGGAGGCTGAGGCCGGCGGGGCACGACGGTCTCCGGAGGAGGTTGAGGACGCTGGAAGAGCCGTCGCACCTCTCCGCCCAGAAAGCCTCCCCAGGTGGCCAGAGTTTCCCCGGCCAAACGGGCCCGCTCCCGCAGCCCGGTCCAGGAGAGAAGGGAAGCCCCCTCCCGGCTCACGGCCGGTTGCATCTCCACCACCAGCGCATGGGCCTCGCCAAAGCCCTGCTGATGTACCCGACGGTAAAGTTGTTCGACGGCGCTGGGCGCGTCCTGGTAGAGAAAGGTCTGCTCGGCCTCCTCGCGTCCCAGGAGTCGCCCGATCTGGCTGCTGCAGAGGCAAAAGACATCGCCGGGGGTCAGGGAGGAATGGAAAAATTCAGGGGAGACCTCCTCACCCCACCCCAGGGCGGCCAGGTGGGTGGTGAGGGGGAGGGTGGGAGATTCAGGGTCCCAGGAAGGGTTGCGGGGAAAGGCCTGCAGCCGTCCCTGATGGGCGATGTAGGCCTGGCCGGGCAGGACCTGGGCCAGGAAGAGTTCGTTTCCTCGGACGACGGCGCAGGTGAGGCCCACGGTCAGTTTCTCGTGGCCGCTGACCTCCATGTTGCGCCGAAAGAGGCTGCGGCCGGCCTCGTTCAGGGCCCGGCCCAGGCAGGTGGTGATGCTGGGGGAGGTACAGGCGTAATAGGCCCGAGAGACCTCGGTGAGGACCTGCTGTACCAGGGCAGAACTCCTCCTTCCTTCAGAAGCCGGTTCGGCCAGGAGGTAGAGGTTCCCCTTCCACCGGGCGTCGGGGGAGAGAGGAGAAGGCTCCTGGACCAGGATACAATCGCTGCTGGCCCGACAAATTCCCCCGATCAACCCGAATTGAGCGGATGCCACCTTCAACCGGCTCATCGCGCCTCCTCAGGACGGTCCAGGCCGGCCTCATTTTCTTTTATTATAGCAGATTTTCTTTCATAAGGCAAAATTCATAAGTCCTATCGAACTGCCATTATACACAGAAAATCTCCAAAGGCAAAGACGCCGCGAACGACGGATAGGCATGTCCAACTCCAGATGCAACCTATTTGAAGGAAACCGCACTTTGTGGTAAAATAGGGCAAGCCAGGTGAACTGAAGGCTTTGAGGATAGGCGATGGAATACGTCCTTGTCCTGAACCAGAACTTTGAGCCGCTGAACGTCTGCAACCTGCGCCGGGCCCTGACCTTGATCTTCTGCGGCAAGGCCGAGATCGTGGTGGAGAACCATCGCCTGATCCATGCCGTTTCTCAGTCCTTTGAGTGTCCCTCCGTGATTCGGCTGCAGAAGATGGTGCACCGCCCGCTGCCCCAGGTGCGGCTGACCCGACGGGAGGTCTTTCGCCGCGACGATTATACCTGTCAGTACTGTGGCGAACGGGCCGCTCACCTGACCTTGGATCACGTCTGTCCGCGCCAGCACGGAGGGAAGCATACCTGGGAGAACCTGGTAACCGCCTGTATCCGCTGCAATCATCGCAAGGGAGGCCGGCCTCCGGAAGAAGCAGGGATGCGCCTGCTGCGGAAGCCCTTTCGGCCCAAGGCCTCTCCCTACTACTTTCTTGAGGGTTGGGCTCACCGCTCGCCGGAGGAGTGGCGCCCCTTCTTGCCGGCAAACCTGATCGCCGTTGCCTATTAGAATAATCCGGATAATTTTCTCATATTAATCACCAAGCACAAACTACCGATTGCCAATGGACCTGGGCCAGCAGATCGCTTCCGAACAACGTCGACTTCAGGAACGGGCACAAATGGCCCACCTGCAGGGGCAGGTGGACGAACTGCGCCACCTTCTGGAACAGGTGGGCGCAAGGGCTCAACTGGCCAGCGAGCAGGCCCGTCAGGTACAGGACCTTTTTGCCCAGGTGGAAGCCCGTTTCGAGGCGCTGGTGGGGGAAACCCGCCTCCAGGAGCAGACCCGCCAGCGGGCCCACCAGTCCCTACAGCGGGAGGTGGCCGAACTGCGGGTGCGGGTGGAGGAGCCGGCCCGGCAGATCCTTTCCCTTACCGCCCAGATCCAGGACCTGCAAGAGGGGTTGCGCCTGCTGCGGGAAGAACTGGCCCGTAGGGAGGAGGAAGGGAAGGGGATGGGGCAGCGCCTGGAGGAGATACGGGCCCAGGGGGTGCTGGTGGAGGAACGCCTAGCCCGGCTGGATGCCTTGTTGGGGCAGTTACAACAGACGGAGGAAGAGCGCCAGCGGTCGGTCTATCAGATTCGCGAGGAAGTCGAGGAGGAGCGTCAGCGGCTGCGCCGGCAGGCCGGCGAAGTGGACCGGCTGGCCGCCGAACTGCGCGGGGAGGTACAGGAAGTCCTCTCCCGGCTGAACCGGCAGGCCGAGTTGCAACGCAAGGCCGAAACGGCCCTGGCCGCGTTAGGGGAACGGCTGGACGGTATGGGGGCGAACTTCGACCGTCTGACGGCCGAATTGCGGCGGGTCGAACGGGAAGCGGTGGAGCAATTTCTGCAGAACCAGGAGCATATCGAGTCATTGCGCCAGGCCTCCCGACAGGAGTGGAATGAACTGCGGGAGGCCGAGGAACGGCGGGGAGAGAGCCAGAACGCCTGGCTGCGGCGGATCGAGGAACTGTACCACGAACTGGACGAGCGTTTGGCCCGCTGGGACAAGGAGATGGGTCGCCGGCTGGCCCGGCTGGAGGAGCGCATTGCGACCGTGGAGAGGGGCAGCGAGGCCGTTATGCGCGCCCTACAAGAAGTTTTCCAGCAACAGTTGCAGCGTTGGGCAGAAGAACGGCTGGGGAGGGCCCAGCCGCCCGAGTAGGTTTCACGTGAAACAGCGGTTTGACTTTTCCTGCTTTTGCGCTATGATAAAAACATTCCGGAAAGCATTCGCCCGCAGGTGGGCGGAGGGAAACGATGGTCGAGGTCACGGTCCATAGCGTACGCGTCAGTCTGATCACCCAGAACCGAGTGGTGGTACTGATGGAGGTGGGGGGCCGGCGCTATCTGCCCATCTGGATCGGCCCCGATGTGGCCGACGCCATCGCCATCCAGTTGCAGGGGGTAGAGATGGCCCGCCCGCTCACCCATGACCTCCTCTGTTCGGTAATTCGGGCGTTGGGGGCCAAGGTCAACTGTGTCCTGGTGAACGACATCCGGGACAACACCTTCTACGCCCGTATCATCTTCGATGTAGCCGGCCGCTACATCGAGGTGGACTCGCGCCCCAGCGATGCCATCGCCCTGGCCGTGCGGGTCAAGTGCCCTATCTACGTCGAGGACGCCGTCTTGGAACAGGCCGGCCTGCTTCAGGAAGCCCCTTCTGACGGGGGGAAGGAAGAGGACCTGGGCCTCTTCCGCGACTTCCTGAGCCAGTTGGAAGAAGGGGAGGAAGAAGTTCCTCCAGAGGAAGGAGATGAATGAGCAGGGAAAACTACTTCGTCAGATCGTGCTTCAGGTGGTTCAGCGCTGTCCCCAGTGCCAGCGCGCCTTCGCCGAGGAGGACGTGCACCTGATCGGCCAGATGAACGAGGCCTGGCTCTTCTCCCTCTACTGCCCCACCTGCCACGTGATGGCGTTCGTGGGCCTTTCGTTGGCCCGGCCGGCTGACCAGGAAACGGCCGGAGAAGAAGTTGCCCCTGCTCCTCCCGTGAGCGCCGACGACGTGCTGGATATGCATCTCCTCCTGAAGGAGGTGGATAGCCTGGAGGAACTCCTCAGGAAGATGTCCCCTGAGTCACAATCGTAGCACAGGCTGAAGCCTGTACTACGGGAAGGGCCACCACGATCACTGAAATGTTATCTTCTCCCCCAGCCTCGTTGGCCCGTTCCACCAGCCGGTCGCAGGCCTCCTGCGGATCGTCCGTGCTCTGCAGAAGGGACGCCATCTCCTCGTCCGTCAGGCTGCCCCATAGCCCGTCGCTGCAGAGCAGGAGATGGCTGCAATCCAAGGGAAATGAGGTGATCTCTACCTCGAGCGCTTCCTGCTGTCCCACCGACTGGTAAAGGTAATTTCGCTTGGGGTGGTGGCGCGCCTCTTCGGCGGAAATCTGGCCCATCTCGAGGAGACGGGCAACCATCGAGTGATCCCGCGTCCGGCAGCGCAGGCCCTCCGGCCCACAGGTATAGAGGCGGCTATCTCCCACGTGAGCCACATAACACCGCTCCCCCAGGAGGAGCACGCTGGTCAGGGTGGTGCCCATATCGTTCCCTTCCTCTCGAGCCTCGTTCAGGATACGGCGGTTTGCCTCATGGACGGCCTCCCGCAGGGCGTCCTGGATGGCCTCGGGAGGATAACCGTGCAGGACGGGAAGGAGAAGTTCCCGGAAGAGATGGGCGGCGACCACCTCCACCGCCCGCATGCTGGCCCTGGCCCCGCCGGCATGGCCGCCCATCCCATCGGCCACCATAAAGAGGCCCAGGGGAATCGGGCCGCCTGGAGTGGGAAGAAAGGTCAGCGAAGCCAGAACCTGGTCCTGGTTGCTCGCCCGCACCCGACCTATGTCGCTGGCGAGGCCGAAGGAAATTCCTCGCCGCCTGGGGGGCAGAGGCTTTTTCGAGGGCCGGCGTTTCCAAAAGGGCATAGGAGCCTCCTCCGTCAACGAGCAAACGGCTTTCAGGCCTGTAGGGCGTAGAGCCGATGGTCTGTCGAGCCGATATAGACCACTCCCTCCACTACGGTCGGAGAGCCGGGCACCGGCCCGCCGGTCTGGAAGGACCATACTTCCTTCCCCGAATCGGCCATCAGGCAATAGATGCGGCCGTTCCCGGCCCCGAAGTAGACCCGGTCTCCGGCTACCTGGGGGGAGGAGGTGATGAAGATGCCGGCTTCAAACTTCCAGATCAGCCGGCCGTTGCGGGCATCCAGGCAGTAGAGGTTGCCGTCGGAGGAACCGACGTACACCCGTCCGCCCCGGATGGCCGGGGAAGAAGTTACCCGGTTGCCGGTGCGGTACTTCCAAGCCGGCCACCCGCTGCGGGCATCCAGACAGTAGATGTGGCCGTCCCAGGATCCCACATAGACCATCCCCTCGAAGACGGCCGGCGAGGAAATCACCGCCTGGCCGGTACGGGTTTTCCACTGCAATTCGCCTCGACGGGCGTCTAACGCATAGACGTGCCCGTCGTCGGAGCCGATGTAGATGTTCCCCCCGGCCGCCGCCGCCGAGGAACGCACCGGCCCCCAGGTGCGGTAGTTCCAGAACACCTCCCCTCGGCGGGGATCCAGGGCATAGACGTTCTGATCATCCGAGCCCACACAGAGCACCCCTTCCAGCAAACGGGGGGAGGAGCGCACCGGGCCGGCCGTGCGGAAGGTCCATTGCAGTTGTCCGGACTGAGCGTTCAGGGCATAGACGTTTCCATCCTCGGAGCCGAAAAAGATCAGGCGCTCCCAGGCCGAGGCACTGGAACAGATGCCGCGCTGGGTGGGAAATTTCCATAGAAATTTGCCGTTTTCCGCATCCACCGTATAAAGGTTGTTATCATAGGCGCCGACATAAACAACCCCGTTATAGACCAGGGGCGAAGCCCGCACCTCTTCCTCACAGTTGAATGACCAAAGCAGGCGCTCCGTCGACTCCAGAAGGCGGGGGCGGCCGGCCTCTTTCTGGAGCACGGCCACATCCAGATGGGCCAGGTCCAGGAGGGCGGCACGCATCTCTGCCGCTGAAGACCAGCGCTGCCGAACATCGTACTCCAGCGCCTTCATGATGATGGCTTCTAACTGAGGGGAAACCTTGGGGTTCAGCGTCGAGGGGGGCCGCTCGTGGAAGGTGAAGGGGGTCTCCAGACGGGGGTCCGATTTGGTCAGGAGGTGGTGCAGGGTCGCCCCCAGGGCGTAAATATCGCCCCGAGGCTCGGCCACGCCACGGTACTGTTCGGGAGGAGAGTAGCCCTCGGTGCCGATCATCGTACCCTTCTGGTCGGCCTCGAAGATGCGGGCGATACCAAAGTCAATGAGCACCACCCGGTTGTCCGGGGTGATCATCACGTTGGAGGGCTTCATATCTCGGAAGACGATCGGCTCCGGCTTGTGGTTGTGCAGATAGGAAAGGACGTCGCAAATCTGGACGGCCCAGCCGACGACCTGCTCCTCCTCCAGCGGACCGGGCGAGGCCTCCAGGATATCTTCCAGGTTCTGGCCTTCGATGAATTCGAGCACCAGGTAGATGCGTCCCCCTTCGACGAAGTAATCATAAATCTTGGGAATGGCCGGGTGGTTCAGGGTGGCCAGAAGCGCAGCCTCCCGTTCAAAGTTCTTCAGGGTAATGGCCCGGGTCTGACTGTCCGGAGAACGGTCGATCATCTCCTTGATGGCGCAGGGGCGATAGACGTTCTTGAAGCGCAGGTCGCGCCCCTTGTAGACGACGCTCATGCCGCCGATGCCCAGAACGGTCTCGATCTGGTACCGTCCCTGGAGGAGCACCCCGATGGGCAGGGTGGGGAGGCGGGCCTCCCCCGGGGGAGGGGCCTGCGGAGCGGAGGGTTCGGCCGGCTCCACCTGTACTGGCCGCGTCGCCGGGGCGGCCGGCTGAACCCCGGCCGGGGGCTGTACCCGGCGGGTGGCCGGAGGTGCCGGTTGTTCCGGCCCTTTCTCTTCTTCCGGCACGGCCTCCTTGCGCATCCCGATCTTCTTAATCAGCGCCATATCCCGCTCCTCCGCCTCGTCCTAGCCCCTCTGGGCCGGCCCCACCAGCGCTGCCGCCGCATAGCCAACCACATAGCCGGCCCGTTGCCCGGTCACATCGCCGGAGTTGGTGGAATACAGGAGCACCACCCGTTCCGCCCCCCAGCGCCGGGCCACCAGGAGCACGGTGGTCACCGGGCCGTAGCCGCAGGCCCCGTGCAACCGCACGGCCGTCTCCCAAAAGTCCCGGGCCTCCCCCCGTTCCAGAGCGGCCAAGGTGGCCGCATCGCTGGACCGTACCTGCTCATAGGAGTAGGCGTGACAGAGGTCGGTGCTGGCCACCAGGAGGGGACGTTCCCCTCCGAGAACCCGGTCCAGCGCCTCGGCCAGTTCCTGGCAATCCTCCCAGGTTTGGTCGCGCAACATCACCGGAACCAGGAGAAAATCGCCCAGGATCCGTTGCAAAAAGGGCAACTGGATTTCCAGAGAATGCTCCTCGTCATAGTCCAGATAGGTGATCGGCACGTGCTCGGCCAGGCGGGCAACCGTATTCCGGTCCACTTCCACCAACCCCAAGGGGGTAGCGTAATACCGCATGGCCGTGACGACAAAACGGCCCGGATAGGGGGCGTGGCAGGGGCTGAGCACGACCACCCGCTTCTCCTGCCGTCCCTGAAGGAGCCGGTAAGCGTAGGCGGCGACTTGGCCGGAGTAGGGATACCCGGCATGAGGAGCGACCAGGCCGAAGATGTGGCCCTCAATCCGCTGCTCCGGCACGCCGGCCAGAAACCGGTCCACAGTGGCCGCCAGGTCCTCCGGCGTTCCCGGATACCAGGTGCCGGCGATGGGGGAGGGCCGGACATCGCCATGCGGCATACTCCTGCGAAACATCGCCATCCTCCTCCGTCGGCGCTCGGAAGCCCTCCGGGCCGACGGCTCACTTGAAGATCGAACGACGCAGATAAATTTCCTGGCCGCAATGGGCGCAGCGGCCGTCTTCCGCCAGGCCTACGCTTTTGATATAGAAGCGGCCCTCCCGCCGGATGAGCAGAGTGCCGCAAGAAGGGCAATAGGTGGGGGTCAATCCGACCTGGTCGCCGGCCTGGATGTAGACGTAACGCAGGCCAGATTCGCGTCCGATTTCTCGAGCCTGTTCCAGGGCTTCCAGGGGAGAGGGTGGGAAGGGGGCGCTCTCTCCGGCCGGCTCATGCCGCCAGAGGTGCCAGGGGATATCGGGCCCCAGGCGGTCGCGGATCCAGCCGGCCAGTTCGCGGAGGACCTCATCCCCATCGTTCAGGCCGAGAAGGAGCGGAGTATGTACCTCCACATGGCAGCGCCAGGCCTCGCGGGCGTAAACGGTCCCCTCCAAGATGGCCTCCACGGGAAGCGAACCGCAGAGGACCTCGTAAGGCCCGGAGGAAGCGGCCACCACTTCGACCGCCCAGGCGTCCAGATACGGCCCCAGGAGGTCCAGAGCCTCCCGTTCCAGGAAACCGCCCGTGACCATGAGGGTATAGAGGCCGTTGGCGCGGGCCAGTTTGGCCACATCCAGGACGTACTCCAGCCAGACAATCGGCTCCTGGTAGGCCCAGGCCAATCCCCGACAGCGGCGCTCCAGGGCGAAGGAAACGGCCCGCTCGGGGTCCAGATAGCGCCGGTTTCCTTCCTCCGAAGGGGGCACCCTGGGGGCCGGCCGATGCCTGCAACGCAGGTTGTGCCCCCACCCCCCCAGGGTGAGCGCGATGCTTCCCGGGAAGAGGTGGTACAATCCACGCCGCTCGATCGGCTCCACCGCCGCCGCCGAGATCAGACCATAGTTCAGGCTGTAGAGCGTGCCTCCCCGGTTCTGGCGAACCTGGCAGAGGCCGCTTTCCCCTTCGGCCGGCCGGCAGGCCCAGGGGCAGAGGCGGCAGAGGACGACCTGTTCGTCCAGACGTTCGTACAAGAGCGCTTCCTGCATCTTCTTCCTCAGGTTGGCAAATCTGGCCTGCTGTATTATAATGCTCTCAACAAATGACCGGAGGAACGACGTTCGATGTCACTTTTTAGATTCCCTCCTGAAGAGGGGAAAAATCCCATGTCCACCGACCTCGCCCCGCCGGCCGCAACCGAGGTGCCGGTTCGGAAGGGGACCTTGTGGGCCATGTTCCGCGAAATTCTGGAGACGCTCCTCTTCACCCTGCTTATCTTCTTCCTGGTGCGCAGCGTCATCCAGAACTTCAAGGTCGAAGGCAACAGCATGGAGCCTAACCTGCACAGCGGCCAGTACATCATCGTCAACCGGGTGGAATACCTACACCTTGACCTGAACTTTTTCCGACGGCTCCTGGGAGAAAAAGTCGAGCCCAATTTGGTCTACCTCTTCCACATGCCCCGACGTGGCGAGATCGTGGTCTTTGAATATCCCAAGGATACCACCCGCGACTATATCAAGCGGGTGATCGGCCTACCGGGTGAGACGGTCGAGATTCGGAACGGCCAAGTGCTCATCAACGGTGTCCCCCTCTTTGAGCCATATCTGAGCGATGCCGCCCGGGCTCAAACCGGGGATATGCCGCCGGTGCAGGTGCCACCGAACACCGTCTTTGTGATGGGCGATAACCGGGGCAACTCGAGCGACTCGCGCAACTGGGGCCCCCTGCCGCTGGAGAACATCGTGGGCAAGGCCTGGGTAATCTACTGGCCCCAACAATACTGGGGCATCATTTCCCATGCGGAGCCGGTCCTGAGTGCCCCTTGAAGCCGATTGCCGATCGGTTGTCAAAGAGCGTCTACTTCCATACCCATTATAGCCGTTTTTGAGGCGTTCTGTCAAGGCAATGCAGGATCGCCGTCTGCTCTGGACTCTGGGTGTTACTGCCGGCATCTCATGGGCGGCCTGGGCCTATTTTCTCTTCTTCTTCAATGTCGGGGCCATCCTCTCCCCTTGGGATCCCTGGCGCATCGTCTTCTACATCCTCCTTTTCCTGACCCCCGGCCTCACCTTTGTGCCGATCGGCCGCTGGCTGAGGTGGCGCTTCTTCGGCCCCTATGCGGTGCTCGGTTGGGCCGCCTTCGGCTACCTGTGGGCCTTTGGCCCTCCCGGAAGCGAGGGTCTCCCTCCGGAAAAGCATCCCCTCCTCCGGGTCATGATGGGGGAAGAATCGCCCCTGGGGTTATGGTACTTTTTCCTGGCGCTTTTCATCGTGCTGACCACGATCTTGGCCCCGCCGGCCTACCGCCTGGGACTGCGCCTGTTTACCTCCCGCACCCATCGGCAGGACGTCGTTCGGGCCTGGCGCGAGGCCGGACTGCTCTCCCTCTACCTCGTGGGCATGGCCCTGATCCGCAGCCTGGGCCTCTTCACCTGGCCTATCGCTCTGCTCAGCCTCCTTTTCCTGGCGCTGGTGGAGGCCCTTTTCCTGGCCCAGAAGGGGTAGGGGGGCCGCTTTCAAAGCCGCTTGAAGGCTTCGCCCTTGCCCCGCTGATCATAGGCCTCACGAAGCAACTGCCGCAGGTCGTCATCGGTGATGAGGAAGGTGTCGAACTGTGGGCCGGTGCGTACCTTCCCGCTGCGCGGCGAGGTGCGGCCTTGGAAGATCAGCCCCTCTTCCGTCTCCACGATACGGATGTCCATATAGTTGTTCATATCAATGAAACGTCCCAGCGCCCGCAGGACGTCCTGGTAATCCGTTTGGGACATACCTTCGAAAAGTTTCACGGCTTTCCTCCTCTCTCCGGCCGGCCGCCGGGAGGGGCCGGAGGCGGCGGGACCATCTCCGAAACCTGGTCGTAACTCCAGGTGTAACTGACGGCCCGACGGATATATCCTTCGCCGGTAGACTCCACCTGCAATGCCCGCAGAATCAGCCCCTTTTCGAATTCCA
This sequence comes from Chloroflexia bacterium, assembly GCA_036172265.1. Lineage (GTDB taxonomy): Bacteria > Chloroflexota > Chloroflexia > DTKN01 > DTKN01 > JASFBA01. Next base: position 22,431 of record JASFBA010000005.1, on the reverse strand, counting down.
TAACACAGATCTCGTCCAGTTTTTGCTCATCGCAGAACCGGCCCACGGCCTGGAGCAACTTCTCATAACCCAACCGGTACTTGACCATCCGACTTTCTTCCATAGGAGGCCCTCCTTGATTCGGCGGAGCGTTTCAGTATCGTACCCGCTCGTCCCCCACCCGACGGGTCAGTTTGCGCTGGTCCATATCCTCCAGCAGGGCCAGGGCATACTTGCGGCTGGTGGAAAAAAGGTCGCGCACCCGGGCGACGGTGATGGGGCCGTGGCGATCGATCTCTTCCAGCACCCGTTGGACCATCTCCTGGTAAGTTTCCGGCAAAAAGACCACCTCGGGGGTTAGGCGGACGATCTGCCCTTCTTCCACCAGGGCTTCCAGCACTTCTGTTTCGATGTCCCACTCCTGGCGGGGCGGGGGAGCATAGGGCTTTTGGCGCAGCAAGGCCAGGAAGTGATCTACCTGGGCCTGCTGCTCCGGAGAAAATTTTACCCGGTGATCGGCCAGACGCACCAGCGCCCCCTGCACGACCAGAGAACCCCGGCCCTCGGCCCAGGCCAGGACGTCGCCGAAGGTGCGCCCGTCCAGGCGCAGCTGGCTTTTGAGTTCCTCCTTGGGCATGCCGGCCCGGAGGGGAAAGCGCTCGTGGTAATCGCGCAGGAGGTCCTGGATGCGCCCGTGCAGCCCATCGGCCCGGGAACGGGAGAGGAACAGGGCCCCAGGGCCGGGGTCCTCCTCCCCAGCCTGCAGGGCAACCAGACGGCCCTCCCGGCATAGCCGGCGCACCACTTCCCGAACTTCTTCCTCGGGAAGACCGCTTTCCGCAACGATCTGGCGTAACGAAAGAGGCGTCTCCTGGAGAGCCTGCAGGAGGACATCTTCCGGTCGGCCTCTGCGGAGCGCCTCTAAGGCGGCGATGCTGGGGGCATGGAAGCGGCGCAGGCGTCCCGGATGCGGTTCCACGACTACCCCCCCGCCGATGGTGCTGCCGGGGGAAGGCCAGCGCAGGATGAAGCGATCGCCCCGGATGGCCACAGCCGGCTCCGGAAGACGCAAAAGGGCCCAGCCGGAATGTCCCGGACGCAGTTCCTCAGCCTCGAGCAGGGTCACCCGCACCTGCCGCTCCGCCGCGCCGATGAAAAGGTCCACGGTGTCGTCCTGACGCAGGGAACGGGGAGCCGAGGGGAGGAGGTCCAGATATACGGCCAGGCGTTGGGTGGGGGAGAGCCACCCCGGGGTGGTCAACACATCGCCGCGGCGCACCTCCTCCACCGCCACGCCGGCCAGGTTGACAGCGGTGCGCCGGCCCGGACGGGCTTCTTCCACCCGCTTCTTATGCGTCTGCAGGCCACGGATGCGTCCCCAAAGGCCCTGGGGCAGGATCTCCACCTCCTGGCCGACGTGCAGGGAGCCGTCCAGGAGCGTCCCGGTCACCACCGTGCCGAAGCCGGGCATGGTAAAAGCCCGGTCAATGGGCAGGCGCGGCCGGCCGCGGTCCGGCCGAGGTGTCGTCTGGGAGAGAACCTCGTCCAGGGCGGTGACGAGTTCTTCCAGCCCCTGGCGGGTGCGGGCCGAGACGGGGACGACGGGAGCCCCCTCCAGCGGGGTGCCGTGCAGGCGCTCGCGCACCTCCTCCATCACCAGTTCCAGCCACTCTTCCTCTTCCACCAGGTCCACCTTGGTGATGGCGACGACGCCCCGGGGAACCTGCAGGAGGGTGAGGATGTCCAGATGCTCCTCCGTCTGTGGCATCAGGCCCTCGTCGGCGGCGACGACCAGGAGGGCGGCGTCTATTCCGCCGATGCCGGCGAGCATATTCTTGACGAAGCGCTCATGGCCGGGCACGTCCACGATGCTGACCTCGCGTCCGCTGGGCAGGGTGAGCCAGGCGAAGCCCAGGTCTATGGTCATCTCCCGTTCCTGCTCCTCGAGCAGGCGATCCGGGTTGATGCCGGTCAGGGCTTCGACCAGGGTGGACTTGCCGTGGTCCACGTGGCCAGCCGTGCCGATGACAAACATCGCTTATTCCTCGCTGCCTCTTATTCTACCACAAGGAAGGCCTGGTCGTCTACCCGAAGGATTACAGAACGCTTTTTGACAGCCTTCCTCTTTTGGGCTATACTATCTTTAAAGTGCCCGTTATCATGTGAGGAGGTCGTTCGTGAACCGACGAATCGCGCGGTTGCGCCAGGAACTGCAGGCCCGGGGTCTGGATGCTTTTCTCGTCCAGCAACCGGAGAACCGCCGCTATCTGACCGGTTTCACCGGTTCGGCCGGCACGGTCATCGTCACGGCGGAGGCGGCCCTCCTGCTGGTGGACTTTCGCTACACCGAGCAGGCTAGGAAACAAGCCCCCGGCTTCGAGGTGGTGCAGATCAAGGACTCCCTGGAGAAAGAACTCCCTACCTACCTGGAACGGCTGGGAGGAAAGCGCTGGGGCTTTGAAAGCGCCTTTGTCACGGTGGCCCAGTACGAAAAACTCCGCCCAGCCTTTGAAGCGGCCGGCATTGCCTTGGAGGGGGTGGAAAACCTGGTGGAAGGGCTGCGCGCCGTCAAGGACGAGGAGGAACTGGCCCTCCTCCGCCAGGCCATTCGCCTGACCGACGAGGCTTTCTCCCACCTTCTGGACTGGGTTCGCCCGGGCATGAGCGAACGCGAGGTTGCCTGGGAGATCGAAAAGTATATCCGCGAGCACGGCGGCGAGGGGCTGGCTTTCCCCACTATCATCGGCAGTGGACCCAACGGGGCCATGCCCCATTATCAGGCTGGGGAACGCCTCCTGCAGCCTGGGGAACCGATCGTAGTGGATATGGGGGCGGTCTGCGGCGGCTACCACGCCGATATGACCCGTACCATCGTCCTGGGGGAGCCGGACGAACAGTTCTGGGGCATCTACAACCTGGTGCGGGAAGCCCAGGAACGGGCCGAAGCAGGCATCCGCGCTGGCATGCCCTGTGCTGAGGCTGACCGCCTGGCCCGGGAGGTCATCGAAGCCGCCGGCTACGGCGAACGCTTTGGCCACAGCCTGGGCCACGGCGTGGGCCTGGGGACTCACGAGCCGTTGCGCTTGAGCGCCCTTTCCATGGAGACGCTGCCGGCCGGGGCTACGGTTACCGTGGAACCGGGCATCTACCTGCCCGGCTGGGGCGGGGTGCGCATCGAGGATGTCGTTCTGGTTCGGGAGGACGGGGTCGAAGTGCTGACCCGGTCCACCAAGGAACCGATCGTAGCGATATAACGGAGGTAGGAAGGCGATGGCCGTGCTGGATACCGGGGAACTCCGCAAGGGGCTGACCATCATCGTGGACGGGGAACTCTGCAAGATCATCGACTATGAGCACAACAAACGCGGGCGAGGGACGGCGAACGTGCGGCTGACGTTGCGCAACCTGCGCACGGGAGCCATCACCGAGCGTACCTTTATGGCCGGCGTCAAGTTCGAGCAGGCCTTTCTCGACCGGCGCACGGTGCAGTACCTCTACAACGACGGCTCCACCTATTACTTTATGGACACCGAGACCTTTGAGCAGCCGGCCGTGCCCGCCGAAGTCCTCGGCGATGCCGTCCACTTCCTGCGCGAGAACGACTCGGTGGAACTGGTCACCTACGAGGGCGAGATCCTGGACGTGGAACTTCCCCCCTCGGTGGTGTTGCGGGTCGTCCACACCGCGCCCGGCGTCCGGGGAGATACCGCCGCCAATGCCACCAAGCCGGCCACTCTGGAGACCGGGCTGACCATCAACGTCCCGCTCTTTGTGAACGAAGGCGACCTGGTCCGGGTAGACACCCGCACCGGGGAGTACCTGACGCGGGTGGGGTAGTTCACATTGGAGATGACCTGACCCTATGGATCGGGCTGCTCTCGGAGCAGGCGATGCCCACCATCCTTTCCGTTCGCGAACTGACCTCTTACATCCGTCAACTCCTGGAGTACGACGAGGTGCTCGCGGACGTCTGGGTGGAGGGAGAGGTCTCTAACTTCACCCGTTCCAGCGCCGGCCACCTCTATTTTACCCTGAAGGAAGCCGAGGCCCAGGTCGCTTGCGCGATGTTCCGGAGTGCCGCCGGCCGGCTGGTTCAACTCCCCTCCGATGGCGATGTGGTCCTCGTGCACGGCCAGGTTTCCTTCTACGAGGCCGGCGGCAAACTCCAATTGTACGTGGATTTCCTGCGTCCCCTGGGCCTGGGGGTGCTTTACTTGCGTTTCCAGGAACTCAAAGAACGGCTGGAGGCCGAGGGCCTCTTTGCTCCGGAGCGAAAGCGCCCCCTCCCCTCCTTTCCCCGCCGCATCGGCGTAGTCACTTCGCCGGATGGGGCGGCCCTTCGGGACATCCTCCACATCCTTGGTCGGCGCTACCCGTTGGCCGAGGTGGTGCTCTCCCCCACATTGGTTCAGGGGAAAGAGGCTCCACCGCGCATCGTGGCCGCCCTGGAGCGCCTGCGTGACCAGGATGTGGATGTGATCATCCTGGCCCGAGGCGGAGGTTCCCTGGAAGACCTCTGGCCCTTTAACGAGGAATGTGTGGCTCGGGCCATCTGTGCCGCTCCTGTTCCGGTCATCAGCGGGGTCGGCCACGAGACCGATTTCACCATCGCCGACTTTGCGGCCGATGTACGCGCTCCCACCCCTTCGGCAGCGGCCGTTATGGCCGTTCCGGACCGGGAGGAACTGCGCACTCAACTGGCCCATCTGCGGAAGCGCCTTTTCCAGAACCTGGAGCAACGGTTGGCCGGACGGCGGCAACGGCTGGAGGAGTTTCGCCGGCATCTCCGTCGCCTCTCGCCCCAGGCGCAAATTGCCGGCCGACGGCAGCGGGTGGACGAACTGGCTGGCCGCCTGGCCCGGCAGATAGGCCATTGCCTGGAGGTGGACCGAGAACGGGTGCGCAGCGCCTCGCTGCGCCTGGCCGCGCTCGACCCCTATGCCACCCTTCGGCGTGGCTATGCTATCGTCCGCCGCCTGCCCGAGCGACGGGTGGTGATCAGCCCGACCCAGGTGGCTGCCGGGGACCGGCTGGAGGTGCAGGTGCGCGACGGCTCCTTTACCGCCGAGGTCTGCCGGGATGAACGCGGATAGGACAACACGGTTTCTTCCGCACCGGTCGGGAGAAACCGGGTTTCTGCGGGTGTTCCCCTACCTTTCGATCCAGTAAATCTGGAGGCCGGGGGCTTCAAAGGCCAGCCGGCCCAGTTGGGCGAACTTGGCCAGACCTTCGGCCGGGTAGTGGGCTTCCAGGAAACCGATAAAGACGTAATCCACTCCGTACTGCTCCAGCAGGCGACGGGCCTCGGCTATGTCGGCGGTTTCGTAGAGGCGCTGAGCATCGGCAAAGCGCACTCCCAGCGAGGCATAGGCCTCTGGATCGCCCCAGCGCCATTGGTCCTCATGGCCCTTCCAAGCTAGGAGGGTGGGCCGGCCGGTAGCGGCGGAGACGCGCCCGGTATAGCCCCACTCGGATCCGCCTTGGGCATCCACCACCGCCTCCAGGACGACGGCGTCAGGCGCGGCGTTTTCGGCCAACCAGCGGATTCCGGCGTAATCCCCTGGGTAGAGGCGGGCCACGTAAGCCAGGCCGTCCAGGTTCCATTCCCGCGCTTCGGAAAAGGACTGTCGCAACGTCAAGGCCGGGTAGACCAGCGCGCCCGAAAGGAGCAAGAAGAGCGGAAGCGCCCAGAGGACGGCCGGCAGGGGGCGGCGGAGGTAGGCGCGCAGCACCTCGCCGGCCGCCCAAGCGCCGACCATGGCCAGAAGCACCCAGACCTGGTAATAGAACTTGAAGATCGTGTTCATCCGGTTGTCGAAGATGTCGCGGATGTAGAAGACTTCGCATCCCAAGAGGAGGACAAAGGCCAGAAGGAGCATAAGGAGGGCCATCGCCTCGGCCGGCCGGCTACTTCGCAAGAGCCGCCAGCCCAGCGCGATAAGCGGCAGGAGCAGGAGCAGAGGAAAGTGCAGGTAAACGGCCAGCCCGACGGCTGCCGCCAAGGAAAGGTACAGGATCACTCCATCCCATCTAGTTCCCCAGCGGCTCAGCCCCAGAGCCGCGAGGCGCGCAAGAAGCGGATAGAGGAGGATAAAGGCCGGCACCAGGGTTAGGTAGACCAGGACAAAGAGGAGGGGGCGGGCCGAATCCAGCAGCACGGCCGACACGGCGGCAACGACGGCCAGGGCCAGGGCCAGGCCGGCCCAGTAACATATCCCCCACCGGACGCGCTCCTGGAAGGCTTTGGCAGAGAGCCAGGAGAGAGCCGGGTAGAGGAAAAGGCCGAAGATGACCCCCAGGGTATAGAGGGAGGTCTTGTCCCAGAGCACCGGGCCTACCGTCTGGAAAAAGTGGGAAAGAAAGGGCAAGTTGACGATCTTTTCCACGATGGGGGCGCCGGCGATCTCGGCCGGAACGGCCCGGCCGCCGGCGAAGGAACGAAAGGTAAGGTAAAAGGGCAGGTAGAAGAAGATGGAGAGGGCCACCAGGCTCCCCAGGTCCCGGAGGAGGGCAAACGAATCCCGGGTCGTCCAGGGGGCTGTAACTTCCTTCCGCCAGCGCCAGTACCAGGCGACCAGGTAAAGGGACAGGTAGGTTGGAAAATCCCAACTGTTGGTCGCATAGAGGCTGCCCAGGAGGACGGCGTTCAGGGCCAGGAGGAACCAGCCCCAACGTCCTGGAGCCAGGCCCGGCCGGCCGCGCTCCGGAGAAAGGAGGACGTTGAGGGTCAACGCCAGGGCCAACAGGTCCGGCGGCAGGGCCATGACGTGGGGGTGCATATCGCCCAGGTAGAAACTGAAAAAGGGGAACTCGGTGATGGCGTAGGAACGGGCCGATTCTTCCGGCCCGACAAAGGCCCGCCAGTTGAACAGGGCGGCGGCGGTCACCCCTTGGGCCTGGATGCGGCTGCGGCCGGCCGCATTGGGCTGCTCGTCCCAGAGGGCGCGGGAGGGCCACCACCAGTCGAAATCCGCGATCTGTCCCCCTGGTGTCGGCCGGACCTCCTCAAAGCCGCCGCCGAAGTCGCTTCCGAGGAAGTTGACCCGCTTCCCCAGCGCGACCGGGCCCGATTCGCCGGCCAGCCGGGCCCGAAGGACGTTCCAGACCTCGCCGGCCCGGAGCGGTGCGGCCTGGTTGCTGCCGGTCAGCGCCTGAAGGGCTCCCACCTGGTTTCCGGCAAAGAGGGTGAAGAGGACGGCCAGTGCCCCCACGGCCAGGGCCCTCCGTCGGGCGGGAGACATGGACAGGGTCAGGTTATATCCCAGGCTGAAACACCCCGTAGCCATCAGGGCAAAGAGCAGGGCCAGGTGGAGGTTGAAAGTGATCGAGGAGGGCAGGCCGGAAAGAAGGGTAAGGGAAGCGGCCAGGAGGTAGCCGAAGTAATAGTAGTTGATGCTGTAGCCGGCCAGCCAGGGGTCCTGTGGCGGGAGCGTCCGGCTCTGGAGGATGCCGTTCATCAGGGCAAAGTCGCTGGGCTGTTCGGTGTGGTTGATGGCCGGCCCGCCCCATCCCCCGTAGATGCGCAGGATGGCCCCGCCCCCCAGGGCCAAGGTGAAGAAGATTTCCATAGCCAGGGCATAGCGCCAGCGTTCCCGAAGGAAACGGAAGATGTCCCGTTCCCTCCGGAGGAGCAAGGCGGAGAGCAGGGCTAGGAGGGCCAGGCAAAAGGCCAGCAGGGCCGGCCCATAATGGGTCAGTTGCCACATCCCCAGGAACCAGGCCAGGAAAGAGGGGAGGAGGATTCCCACCAGACGGGCGAAAGGGTAGCCCCGGTCCGGCAGGTTGCGGAGGAGAAAGAGCGTCAGCGGCAGAGCCAGGAGGCCCAGAAGTTCGAGGAGCAGCCACCAGACCAGGAGCGCATCCATAAGCCTTCTACTCCTGCCTCCACAGTTCTTCCAGGCGTTCGTAGGTGGCCGGATACTGCCCGGTGTAGCGCAGGAAGGAGGGGATGGGATAGCGAATGCCGCCGTGGTGGGTGCCCTCCAGCCCCTCCAGGAGGTCCGGCAGGGCGGCCGGCGGCAGGGCAAAGGCCAGTTCTTCGTCCTGGGTCTGGCCGAAGATGCGGTCGCCGTAGCAGGGCAGGATGACCTGGGGAGTGCTCCGGCGAGGGGTGCCCACCAGGATGTCGGCGCAGTCCAGCCGGCCGCTGAAGGAGGCTTCCAGCCGGCCGCCCTGCCGGTAAAGGGCGGCGATGACCAATCGGAGCACCTGGGCTGGATTGCCGTAAAGGAGGATCACCTCGGGCTCAAAGGTGGCCCGGCTCAAGGGGGCCACGAGCAGCGTGCTGTAGCGGCCGTACTCCAGACGGGGGGTGGCTGCCTCCGTCCGGGCACCCGCCTCCGCGCTGGCAGTGTACATGCCGGCGCAGAGGTTTCCCTCCAGGTAATAGGGCAGGGCCGGAGCCAGCCCCAGCACGACCTTGCCCGGCGGGCAACTCAGGTCTTCCAGGCCGGCGGCCAGGGTCCAGCCGTAACGGCGGGCCGTGTTCCAGACCTGGCAAGTGGCCATGCGGACGCCCAGGTCGCGCCAGGGCCGACGGGCCTTTTCGGGGACCTCTTCCCCGGCCGAAAGCATCCGGAGGGCCAGAGGGAAAGTAGCCGGCCGAACGTGGCGCTCCAGGGCAGCGTTGACTTCGTTCCAGTCCATCGAAACCTCCTGAAGGTGGCTTTGGGACAACAAATCCATTATACCCGAAGGTCTTTTCGGCCTGCAAGTGCAAATCCACAGGGTTTGAAACCGCCCTCTGTGCTCCTGTGTCCAAGAGGTAAACAGAAAGCGAGGTATACCATGAAAGTCCTGTTGATTCAACCGGCCCATCCTTCCAACGTGCACCTCTTCGGACGGGTCTATATGAGCAGCCTGACCCTGCCGGTCGTGGCCGCGCTCACCCCGCCGGATGTGGAGGTCGCCATTCTGGACGAGAACGTGGCCCCCCTGGACCTGGAACAGCCGGCCGACCTGGTGGGCATCACCGCCCTCACCCCCAACGCTCCCCGCGCTTATGCTATCGCCGATGCCTTCCGGGCACGGGGCATCCCGGTCGTCCTGGGCGGGGTCCACCCCACCCTGGTCCCCGACGAGGCTGCCCAGCATGCCGATATTGTCGTGCTGGGCGAGGCCGAAGGGGTTTGGCCCCAGGTCGTGCGAGATGTGGAACGGGGTTCCTGGCAGCGCTTTTACCGGGGCGAAAAGCCCGACCTGCGCGGCCTGCCGATGCCCCGCTGGGACCTCCTGGACAACCGCCGCTACTTCCCTGTGCCCAAGATGGAGGCCTCCCGGGGGTGTCCCTTCAACTGCACCTTTTGTTCGACCACGGCTTTCTTCGGCCGGCAGATGCGCTACCGGCCGGTCGAGGAGGTGGTGGCCGAGATTCGCACCCTGGACCGGCGCTTCTCGGCCGTCTTCATCACCGACAACAACATCGTCGGCCGGCCCGACTATGCCCGCGAACTCTTTCAGGCCTTCATCCCCGAGCGCGTTACCTGGATCGGCCAGGCCTCGCTGAGCATCGCCCACGATGAGGAACTCCTGGACCTGGCGGCGCGCAGCGGCTGCCGGGCTCTCCTGATCGGCTTCGAATCGCTTTCTCCGGAGGGGTTGGCCGAGGCCAACAAGCGGGTCAACCAGATTCTCGACTACGAGGAGGCCATCGCCCGCATCCATCGCCGGGGAATTGCCATCATCGGCTGCTTCGTCGTCGGCTTCGACCACGATGACGTCTCCGTTTTTGCCCGCACGGCCGAATTCATCGAACGGACTCGGATCGCCATCCCCCAAGTAACCATCCTTACCCCATTCCCGGGCACGGCGCTGCGGGAGCGGCTGCTCGAGGAGGGCCGTATCTGGGATTTCGATTGGAGCCACTACGATGCCACCCGGGTGACCTTTTACCCGGCCCAAATGAGCCCGGAGGAACTCCAGGAAGGCTACAACCGACTGGTACGTCGCCTGTACAGTTATCCGGCCATCGTCCGACGCTTGCTTCGCGCCCGTTCCTATTTGGGAAAGAGGGTAATAGGCTTTTTCCCCACCAATCTGGTCTACCGGCGTCTGGGCAAAGAGGCCTTGCGTTACCGACCGACACCTTCTCCGGCCGAGGGACATCGGCCAAGCCCAGGGGCGGTAAAACCGATTCCGTTGGGCGTTGAACGTTGAAGGTGGAAAAGCGATGTGGACCGTCGTTACCGGAGCGACCGGACATCTGGGAAACAACCTGGTACGGGCCCTTCTGACCCGGGGAGAGCGTGTCCGTGCCCTGGTTCTGCCCGGGGATGACATCCGCCCTATTGCCGGCCTGCCGGTGGAAGTGATGTCGGGCGATGTGCGCGATCTAGGGGCGCTCCTCTGGGCCTTTCGGGGGGCCGACACCGTCTACCACCTGGCCGGCCTGATCGCGATCGCCCCCGGCCGGGAGGCGCTTCTGCACCAGGTCAATGTCCTGGGCACGCGCAACGTGGTGGAGGCGGCGCTGCGCTGCAATGTGCGGCGGCTGATCTACACCGCTTCCGTCCACGCCCTGGTCGAGCCGCCCCACGGCACGGTGATTGACGAACGGCAGCCTTTTGACCCGGAGCGTATCCCGACCGAATACGGCCGTTCCAAGGCCCGGGCGGCCCTGGAGGTGCTGGCCGGCGTAGGCCGGGGGCTGAACGCGGTGATCGCCTGTCCCACCGGCATCATCGGCCCCTACGACTTCCAGCCCTCGGAGATGGGCCGGCTCTTCCTGAAGGTGGCCCGAGGGAAAATGCCGCTTTACGTCCACGGAGCCTATGACTTTGTGGACGTGCGCGACGTGGCCTGGGGACTGATGGCTGCGGCCGAACGGGGGCGATGGGGGGAAAGTTACATCCTTTCCGGCGAGGTGGTCACGGTGCGCCGGTTGATGGCCTACCTGGAGGAATGCACCGGGGTGCGGGCGCCCCGACTGGGCCTGCCGACGGGGCTGGCCCGACGGGTGGCCCGGCTGGCCGCCCTGTATGCCCGGCTGAGCGGAAACCGGCCGGCCTTTACCGAGGAGTCGGTGAACATCCTGGCCAGCAACTGTTGCGTCAGCCACGAGAAGGCCGGCCGCGAACTGGGATATGCTCCCCGCCCTATCCGTGAGACGGTAGCCGACACAATTCGCTGGTTTCGCGAGGCAGGTTTCCTTGCGCCTACGGAGCCCAACTTCCGGCAGAGATGGGTGGAGCTCTGGAAGCCACAGCAGACCCGTCGGGCCTCCTCTTGACAGATGGGAGGCTTCGGGTAGAATGAAGCCAAACGAGAGGCCTGCCCAGGTGAGGAGGTACGGCGATGGTGGACCTGCTGCGTGCGGTCATTCTTCTGAGCCCTTGCTTTCTGGCGACGGTCCTGTTGGCTTTCCTGGCCGTCATCCGCTACATCAACTACCGTGAGCGTGTCCAGTTGGCCCAACTCGGCATACCCCCGGCGGAAGAATCGTTCCTGGAACGGCTGGAGCGTCGCACCCCCCGGGGTATCCTCTGGGCCGGTCTCATCACGACCATGGTGGGCCTGGCCCTCCTTTTGGGCCTGGCGACACTGGGTACCGGCCCATGGCTGCTGGGCGGGCTGCTTCCCCTCTTCGTCGGTCTGGGCATGGTCCTGATCTATTTCGTCGGCGGCGGAAGGAAGAAAAAAGCCCCGCCGGCGGATGAAACGACGATGGAGCGGGATGGATGAACGATGGGGCCGCCGATGAAAGAGCCCGAATCGGCCCTTCTGAAGCGCTGCCGGGAAGGAGATGAGGCGGCCTTTGCCCAACTGGTGGCCGAACAACAGGATTACATTTATACACTGGCCCGGCGGATATTGCGCGATCCAGAGGAGGCGGCGGACTTGACCCAAGAGGTTTTCCTCCATGTCTGGCAGGGCTTGCCCCTCTTTCGCGGCGAAGCCCGTTTTCGTACCTGGCTGTACCGCATCGTAGTCAACCACTGCCTGAATCGCCTGCGCCAAATGCGGCGCGAAGGAAAGATGGTCAGCCTGGACGGTATTCGGCCCTGGCAACCGACCTCGGGAGAAGACCTGGCTGTGGCGGCTTGGAAAGGGGAACGGCGGGCATTCATCTGGGAACAGGTGGAGCGGTTGCCGCTTCCCTATCGTCTGGTGCTGAACCTGTTTTACCAGGAAGAACTTTCCTGCAAGGAGATTGCCGAGGTGCTGAACCTGCCTGTAGGCACGGTGAAGACCCATCTCTACCGTGCTCGACAGGCGCTGGCCGAGGTCCTTCCCCGGGAGGATAGCGATGCGTTGTGAGGAAGTGAGGCAAATCATCCTGGAAGAAACCCTGGAGGGAGGACCGGCCTTGGGCGAAGGGCCGCTGGCCCGCCATCTGGAGGGTTGCCCAACCTGCCGTGCCTTCCTCTCCCGTCTGAGCGAAGTGGACGCGGCGCTGCGTCAACTGCCGCTGGAAAAGGCCCCGGCCACAGTCGCCCAGGGGGTTCTGGAACGCTTGCCACCCCCGCTCCCTCGAGAGGAATTTCTGCCCTGGACGCTCTGGCTGCCCGTTCTAAGCCTGCTGGTCGGGGTTTGCTGGGCTTACCTTTCCCTGCTCCTGGCGTATGGCCCGGCGCAATTCGGCTCCTTTGACACCTTGGTCCTGAACTGGCTGACGAACCTGGAGCAGTGGGTGCTGGTCAACCAGGACGTTTTAGGGGCCGTTGCCCTCTCTGTGGCTTCGGGCCTTTTCTTCACCGCGCTGGCCGTGGCTTTGGGCTTTTATGTGGGGCGTTCGCGGGCCGCACCCGGCCGGCCGTAGAACTGCTACCTCCTTGCTCGGCCACCTCGCGCCTTGGCCTCGATACGACCGGCACACATCACCGGCCTACTCGACCCCCGAATTTCGAGACTTGTCCCATAGAAACGCCCTACAAACTGGGACATCCCCCAGCCGCCGCAGCAGGGCAACCTCACCCGGGAGCGACGCGTCAAGCGCTTCGATGAGGGGACGTATCGGGCCTACACGGTGGACACCGCCTACGGATACGACGAGCGGGGCAACCGGACCTCCCAGACGACCTACGGGGAAGAGGGGTGGTATCAGTTTAGCAACCCACCGGTGGACCGGCCAGCCGAAGCCGTCCCGGCCACGACCATATTGGCCTATCAGGACTACCTCTTCCCCGTCCGCTTGACCTACCCGGAGGTGAACGGGCAGGTGATGTCGGCCACTGCCGTCTACGATGAGCGTTTTGGTGTGCCGACCCTGACGGTTGGGGTCAACGGGGAGCGCACCCGAGCCAAATACGACGAATACGGCCGCATTGTGCGGGTGTGGAAGCCGGGAGACGAGGGGAAGCCGGGAGACGAGGGCTTTGCCCCTACCCTGGTCTTTACCTACAGCGATTCTATCACTCATTCTATCACTCCCACCATTCCCACCTGGGTAGAGATGGCCCGGCGGGTGGATATGGGAGGCCAGGCTTTGCCGGTGTACCAGCATAGTTTCCGCTTCTACGACGGGATGGGCCGGCTCATCCAGACGCAGGAGGAGGCGGAGGAGAACAAGTGCATCCTGACGAGCAAGGCTTACGACGAGCGGGGGCTGGTGAAGTGGGAAAGCGTGCCGTATTTCTATTTCGGGGCCTGCGGGACGTACCAGGTGCCTTCCTGGGGAACGCTCCTCCATACCGCCTACGCCTACGACCTTCTGGGGCGGACGGTGGCGGTAACCGCTACCGACGGGACGGTGGTGCGGACGGCCTACCGGGGCTGGGAAGAGGCCGTTTTGGATGCAAACGGCCATCAGAAGGTCTCCCGCAAGGATGCCTTTGGGCGGCTAGTCTCCGTTTCGGAGTACATGGAAAAGTTTTCTTCCCCCGACTTCGATGCCCAGCCCTATGCCACGACCCTTTACGGCTACGACATACTCGACCGACTGGTGGCGGTGACCGACACGGCCCGGAACATTACGCGGATCTTCTACAACCGGCTGGGGCAGAAGGAGGCCATGGACGACCCCGACATGGGGCATTGGGAGTATGGCTATGACCCCCGAGGAAACCTGATTACCCAGACAGATAGCCTGGGACGCACCCTGATCTTCGAGTACGACCTCTTGAACCGGCTGGTGGCCAAGAAGCGCAGCCTAACCGAGACGCTAGCCTCTTACACCTACGACGAAGGGCAGAACGGGCGGATGAGGCGGACGGGGATGGTAGACCTTTCGGGGCAGACGAGGTGGACCTATGACGGGCGTGGCCGGCTGGTTCGGGAGGAACACGACATCCTCGGGGCGCCGCAGGTGTATGTGCTGGAGTATTGGTACAACGATGCCGACCAGGTGGTGGCACTGGACTATCCCGACGGGGAAGTGGTGACGACCACCTACAACATCCGGGGGTTGCCCACCACGCTGGTGGGGATGGAGACGTATGTCCAGAGCTCCACCTACAACGTCCTGGGGCAGCGGCAGGCTCTATTGCTGGGGAATGGGCTACAGACGACCTACACCTACTACGACGGAGTCGGGGCTGCCGGCGCCCCCTCCTTCCGGCTGGCGGAGATCCAGGTAACGGCCCCGGGCGAAGCAAGGTTGGACCTGCACTATAAATATGATAACGTTGGGAATATCACCTGCACCACCGATACCACGAACGGCGGACAGGTACTTACGTTTGTTTACGATGCCCTGAATCGGCTCACCCAGGCCCAGACGAAGGGGGCCGGCCAGGGGGGGTTCAACCTGGAGTACGGCTATGATCCCCTGGGCAACATCGCCTACCGGGTGGAAGGGGGTGTCAGAGTCGACTATACCTACGGCATCACCCATCCTCACGCGGTCACGCAGGCCGGGGCGCACATCTACAAGTACGACAAAAACGGCAATATGGTCCGGCGCGACGGGCAAGTGTTGACCTACGACTTGGAGAACCGTCTGGTTCGGGTGGTAAGCGGGACGCAGGTGACCGAGTACCTTTACGACGGAGACGGCAACCGGGTGGCGATGCGGGAGCCGGCCGGGACGACCTACTATGTGGGGGACATCTACGAGGAGTTCGTCCCCTCCGGGGCGTTGCGGCGGGCCGGGGGGGAGGCGGTGCCGCACATCGGGGTAGAGGGGGCTGCGGATGAAACGAAACCTTCCCTCCGTCGAGAAGGGGAGGGGGTGGTGGTCGAAGGAAGCCGCTACCGGGCGGAGTTCACCGCCGAGGGGGTGTATTTTGTCACGGCCGAGGGGGACGGGCTCACCTACCGGTTGGCGGAGGTGCGTTCGACGTCTGGGGTGGTCTGGACGGCCGGGGCCGTGTCTCCAGAGGTGAGGGGGGATCGGGTGGTCTACGGCTGGCCGGGGCTGCGGGAGGAATACGTTCCCCTGGGCACGGGTCTGGAGCAGGTCTTTGTCGTGGAGGCCTGGCCCTCCGGGGGCGACTTGGAGGTGGTGGGGGAGGTGAAAACGGACCTCCTGGCAGAAGTTGCTCCGGAGGGAGTACGTTTTCGCTCCGGCGGGAAGGCGGCCATCACTTACGGCCGGGCCCTGGTCTATGACGCTTCCGGCAGGTGGGTGGAGGCGGAACTCCGCTTGGAGCAGGAGCCTTTGCGGCTGGTCATTGTAGTGCCGGGGGAGTGGCTGGAGGAGGCCCGCTATCCGGTGACGATCGACCCGGAGGTGGAGGGGGTCGAGGAGGTGGTTTCAACCCTGCCCCTAACCCCGACGGTCTCCCCCGGGATGGGGGCCGACTGGTGGGCGAAGGTGCAGGCCGACCTTTGGGAGAAGGAGTATCAGGTCTCCCTGGTGGATGGGGTCTACCAGTCCCCCAACCGGGCTCATAACTTCCGCACCTACTTTGAGGAGGGAGGTGTTCGGGCCGTTCCGCGTACCGGAGAGGAGGGCTGGGAGTGGCACTGGGTGCTAACCGGCTGGGGTCGGGCCGGGGCGATGGAGCCGGCCGGCCGGGCTGTCCCGGACGTTTCAGGCCACCGGGTCGAATACCGGCGGGCGGGTCTGGTGGAGTGGTACGAAAACGGCCGGTGGGGCCTGGAGCAGGGCTTCACGATCGCTCGGCGGCCGGGAGGGGAGGGGGTGCTTCTCCTGAAAGCGCGAACCAACCTGGAGGTAGTGGGGGAAGGCGAAGCGGTGCTGCGCCATGAGGGCCGGGTGGTGCTGCGCTACAGCGGTCTGGTCGTGCGGGATGCCCGAGGGCAGGAGGTGGAGGCGCGCCTGGAGGAGTGCTCGGAAGGGTTGCGCATCATCATCGTGGATGCCGGCCATCCCTACCCTCTGTATGTGGACCCGCTGGTGAGCACGCCCTCCTGGATGGCCGAAGGGAACCAAGAGGATGCCTTCTTTGGCGAAACAGTGGCCACGGCCGGCGATGTGAACGGCGACGGCTACGACGATGTGATCGTCGGGGCACCCCGTTATGACAGCGGCCAGACCGATGAAGGCAAAGTCTTTGTCTATTACGGCTCGGCCTCCGGGCCGAGCACGGTTCCTTCCTGGACGGCCGAGAGCGACCAGGCCGGGGCCCGCTTCGGTATTTCGGCGGGGACGGCGGGGGATGTGAACGGCGATGGCTATGATGACGTTATTATTGGGGCAGGATGGTATGACAACGGCCAGATCAATGAGGGGGCCGCTTTTGTCTGGTATGGTTCGCCCGATGGACTGGGCAACCTTGGGACACCGGGAAATGCCGACTGGAGGGCCGAGAGCAACCAGGCGTATGCTTGTCTCGGCCGTGGTGCCGGAGTAAGCACAGCAGGGGATGTGAACGGCGATGGCTATGATGATGTTATTATTGGGGCAGGATGGTATAACAGCGGCCAGATCGATGAGGGGGCCGCTTTTGTCTGGTATGGCTCCCCTACGGGCCTGGGAGATCCAGGGACGCCAGAGAACGCCAACTGGAAGGCCGAGGGCAATCAGGCGTATGCTTGCTTCGGTATTGCGGTGAATACGGTAGGTAAGGTCAACGGCGACAACTTCGATGATATCGCTATCGGGGCACAGCTATATGACCTTGGCGAGAATGAAGAGGGGGCTATTTTTGTCTGGTATGGTTCGTCCGGTGGACTGGGCAACCCTGGGACGCCGGAAAATGCCGACTGGAGGGCCGAAAGCAACCAGGTGGAGGCTTATTTCGGTATTGTTGGAGGAGCGCCGGGGGATGTGAACGGTGATGGTTTCGACGATATTCTCGTCGGGGCACATACATATAGTGACACTGAGGCCCAGGAGGGGGCCGTCTTTGTTTGGTATGGTTCGGCCGAAGGACCGGGAGAGAACGGCACGCCGGGAAATGCCGACTGGATGGCCGAGAGCAATCAAGAAGGTGCTCTCTTTGGCTTCAGGTCCGGGCTGGGAGATGTGAATGGCGATGGCTATAGTGATGTGATCGTCGGGGCTGGCTGGTATAATAATGGTACACCAGACGAAGGGGCCGTCTTTGTCTGGTACGGTTCAGCCGAGGGACTGGGAGAGAACGGCACGCCGGAAAATGCCGACTGGAGGGCTGTGGGCAGCCTAGGAAGTGCCCGTTTCGGCTATGCAACCAACACGGCCGGGGATGTAAACGGAGACGGCTACGATGATGTCATCGTCGGGGCACTCCAATACCACCATGGTCAAGCCAACGAGGGGGCGGCTTTTGTCTACCTCTTCGACGGGAGACCGCCCTGGAACCCAACGACGGTAACGGAAACCCACGGTGCCCCGGACAATGCCTGGCAGCACACCGTATCCGACCCTGCCTTCACCTGGGGCGGGGCCGGCGACGATGTCTCCGGCGTCCGGGGTTACTACTGGACTTTCGGGCCGAACCCGGCGGCCGAACCCACCATCTGGACCACGGAAGAATGGGCCAATCCATCCGCCGTTTCCGACGGCACCTACTACCTCCGGATCAAGACCGAGGACAACGTGGGCAACGGGAGCAACCCCGCAACCCTCTTTACCTTCAAGTACGACGGAACGCCTCCCTCTTCCCAGGCCTCTTCCCCGGCCTATGACAACGGGGGCACCATCCCCGTCACCTGGAGGGCCTCTGATGCGCTCTCCGGGGTAGAGAGGACAACGCTATGGTATCGGTTCAACGATTCCCAATGGATCGAGACCACTTTGTGGCAGAACGGGATCTCAGGCACTTTCGCCTTCACGCCCCCACCCCGAAACGGGGACGGCACCTACTACTTTGCCACCCAGTCCGTAGACCGGGCCGGAAATGTGGAGCCGAACCCCACCGGCGACGGCGATAGCCGCACCGTCTACGATACCACCCCGCCGGCCGTCCGGAACCTCCAGGCCTTCCCCAACCCCTTCTCCCCCAACGGCGACGGCGTCAAGGATACCATCACCATCACGGCCGAGGTGGAGGATGCCAACTTCCGGTACTGGAGGGTTGCCATCCAGGGCAAGACCGAGTGTTTCTACTGGAAGACGGACCCCCAACTCCGCGTGGTCTGGGACGGGAGGCGCTGCCACCCACCAGGAGAGCCGGTCCCCGACGGCCCCTACCAGGTTGACATTGCCGCCTATGACTGGGCCTGGAACTCCTCCATCACCTACACGGTCATCGTGCTGGACACCCTTCTTCCGACCCTCACCGTCACCCTTCCTCCCCAGCCGGCCTATACCCACCACGATCACATCCTCGTCGCCGGAGGCACCGATTCTACGGCCAACACTATTGCCATTAACGGCAAGGTCATCCCCCATACCACGGAGGTTTTCTCGGCCACCGTAGCCGTAACCTTGGGTTGGAACCTCCTCACCATCGTCGCCACCGACCCGGCCGGGAACTCCACCGCCGTTACCCGCACCGTCCTCTACGAGGTGGAGCCGCCCCTCATCTTCTCCTACGCCCCCACCGGGCCGATCTCCGACGGGCGGCCCCTCCTCACCGCGGCCTTTTCCGATACCGGGGGGAGCGGGGTGGATACGGCGGCGGTCACCGTTACCCTGGACGGGGTGGACCTCACCGCGGGGGCGGTCATTACCTCCGGCGGCCTCTCCGTCCGGCCCACCTGGGACCTGGCGAAGGGCTTCCATACCGCTCGGGTACAGGTCGCCGACCGGGCCGGCAATGTGGGGGAGGCGGTCTGGAGTTTCTCCGTAGACCGTTCCACCGAACTGAGCGTCCTCTTCCCCTTCCCGGGGATGCTCCTGAACACCTGGGTCGTCACCGTAACCGGGTGGACCGAGGCGGGGAACATCGTCTCCCTGGCTACAAGCGGGGGCTTTTTCACCTGGACGACGGCCCTGACCCAGGCCTTTTCTCTGCCTAACGTCCCCCTCCTGAGCGGGACGAACCGGCTTCTGCTCACCGCCACCGACGGGTTGGGGAACCGGGCCTCCGTCTCCCTGACGCTGGAGGTGGACCCCAGTCGGCCGGCCGGGGGGCTTTCGGCCTCCCCCAATCCCTTCTCCCCCAACTGGGACAAGCGTCTCGACCGGACGACCTTTCGGCTCCATGCCTCCCCGCCCGAAGGGGCCGTCCTGGCCGGCTGGGCCCTGGTCATCGCCGATCAGGGAGGAGAACTCCGGCGCTTCGAAGGAGAGGGGCTGCCGCCGTCCGGTCTGGACTGGGATGGGACAGACGAGGGGGGCAACGTCCTCCCCGACGGGGCCTATGCCTGCACCCTGCACCTTGTGGCCGTGGCCATCAGCGGGAGCCTGGTTCTGACGACGACGGTGGGGCCTTACGAGGTGGTCCTGGACACGGTGGCTCCGGAGGCGCCGCGCATTGACTTCCCGCCGCCTGGGGAGATTACCTACTACAGCCAGGGGAGTGCGCTGGTCCAGGGGACGGCCGAGCCGGGAAGCGTGGTTACCCTCCTGGACGGGGGGCGCTTCACCGCCACGGTGGAGGCCGCCGGGGAGAAGGGCGAGTGGCTTCTGCCCTTCCCGCTGGCCTTTGGGGAAAACTACCTGCACGCCATAGCCACCGACGCAGCCGGGAACGTCTCCGATCCCTCTCCGGATTCGATCGCCTTCCTGGAGGTGGAGCCGCCGCTCTACTCGGTGGGGGTCATGCCGGCCTGGGCCGGCTGCGGGACGACGGTGCAACTTACCGCCACCTCGCGGGGGGAAAAGCCGTGGGAAGGCGCTCCCACTCGGGCGGTTGTGGCGACGATCCCGCTGGAGGGAGACAGGGAAGCGGTCATCCCGTTGGTGCAGCAGAACGAGGGGATGACCTACACCTGGGGTGCCTCCTACGGGATAACGGAGGAGGTACTGGAAGGGTGGGTGTCGGTGCGCTTCCGGGCGGTGGATGGGGCGATTCCGCCTATGGAAGGGCGGGGGGTAACCTTCCTTGCGGTGGACTGTACCCCGCCGCCGGCGCCGGTGCTGGAGGGGCCGCTAGGAGTGGTCTACACGCGGGGAGATGTCCCCCTCTACGTCCACGGCTGGGCCGACCCCTACGTTCTGGTTCGGGTGCACCTGCTTTCCGGGGAGACCTCGCTTGTTACGGCGACGACGTGGGCCGATGCCCTGGGGCACTTCAGTCTGGAGTTTCCGCTGGTGAGGGTGAAAGAGGGGCGGTATCTCCTGGGGGCGCGGGCGGTGGACCGGGTGGGGAACGTCTCGGACTGGTCGAACTTTGCCACCGTCGTGGTGGACCGGACGCCGCCGGTGGTGGAAGCGCGGGCCAGGCCGGAGTACATCCGGGCCGGGGGGAACGAACGCTTCTCGGCGCGGGTGGTGGAGGAAAACCCGCTGCGGAGGGTGGGAGTGG
The DNA here is from genome assembly GCA_036172265.1 of Chloroflexia bacterium. Classification (GTDB taxonomy): domain Bacteria; phylum Chloroflexota; class Chloroflexia; order DTKN01; family DTKN01; genus JASFBA01. The sequence continues at coordinate 1,777 of JASFBA010000005.1, read as the reverse complement.
AGGTGCTGGGGATATATCTGGCGATGCGATGGGAAGGTGGGGAATGGGCGGTCGGGTGGACGGTGGGAGAAGATGTTCCGGAAAGAAGGCATCGGATCGTGGTGACGGCGGAGGATATGGCCGGGAATGTGGGGCAGGATGAGGCCTCGTTTGTAGTGGACAACACCCCGCCCACCGGGACGCTCCTCCTTTCGGGAGGGCGGGAGTATGTGAGCACCACGCAAGTGACGGCGGCTCTGACCGCCACCGATGCCTACACGGTGGGGGCGATCTGGCTGCGCAACGACGGGGGGGCGTGGGTGTCGGTGAGGGTCACGCCGGCTCAGGTGGTGGTCGTTGAGGTCCCCTGGGAACTGCGTGCGGAAGATGGGGAGCGGACGGTCTACGGCCGGCTGCGGGACTTGGCCGGGAATGAGGCGGTGGTAAGCGATAGCGTTTTCCTGGACCGGGCGGTGCCGAGAGGGAAGTTGGACATTGCCGGGGGAGCGCCCTGGGTACGGCAGGTCACGGTGACGCTGACGTTTGTGGATATGGAGGACCCGGAGCCGGCTTCGGGTCTGGAGGCGATGCGTTTCCGCAACGCCGACGGGGGCGGAGGATGGAGCGCGTGGGAGGCGTATGCCCGGACGAAGGTATGGACCTTGAGCGCGGGGGATGGGGTGAAGCGGGTAGAGGTGCAGGTACGAGACCGGGCCGGGAACGTAGGCTTCTTTAGCGACACCGTTGGGCTGGACACCCAACCTCCGACGGGAAGTTTGCTCGTCGAAGGTGGGGCAGAGTGGGTGAACCACCGGAACGTAGTACTGACGATTGCGGCGGAGGACGGGGGTTCGGGGGTAGTTCAGATGCGGCTGCGGGAGCAGGGGGCGAACTGGGGGCCGTGGGAGCCGTACACAGAGACACGGAACTGGACCTTGAGCGCGGGGGATGGGGAGAAGGTAGTGGAAGTGCAGGTGCGGGATCAGGCCGGGAACGAGAGCGTCTCCTTCAGCGACGCCATTGGACTGGACACAACCCTGCCGGAGGGGCATGCTGAGGCACCGGCGTATGCGAATGCCGGCCCCATCCCCGTCTCCTGGGAGGCCTGGGACGCGACCTCGGGGGTGGAGAGTACGGCACTGTGGTACAAATTCAACGGAGGCCCCTGGACGGATAGCGGCCTGAGCCAGGGGGGAAGTTCGGGCACCTTTGCCTTCACGCCCTCCAATGGGGACGGCACTTACTCCTTTGCCACGCGTTCGGTAGACCGGGCGGGGAATATGGAGGCGGCGCCTTCCGGCAGTGGCGATGCTGCGACCGTCTATGACACTACCCCACCTACCTCCCAGGTATCTCCGCTTCCGCCGTTGAGCACGGATCCACGAATTGTGGTAGAATGGAGTGGCGAGGATGCCACCTCCGGCCTGGCCGCCTACGATGTCCAGGTGCAGGTGGACGGCGGGATCTGGCAGGATTGGCTTATGGGGACGACCGAGACTTCGGGGGTGTACGTGGGCACACTGGGGCACACCTATGCCTTCCGCAGCCGGGGGCGAGACCGGGCGGGGAACACCGAGGCGTGGCCGGCCGTGCCCGATGCAAAGACGCGAGTGGTAGCGCGGGTGCGCAAGACCTACGCCTTCGGGGGGATGCCGGTGGCGGTGCGGCTGCTCCCGCAGGGGGAGGCGGCCGGCCTTCTGGTCTACCTGCACGCCGACCACCTGGGGAGCCCGGTGGTGGCGACGGGTAGGGATGGAGGCGTGGTAGCGGAGCAGCGCTACTACCCTTATGGGGGGAT
>JASFBA010000004.1:0-50470 GCA_036172265.1 Chloroflexia bacterium | reverse complement strand
CCAACGAAATGGGCAGCGCCGAAGTCGAAGCCTTTCTCACCCATTTGGCAGTGAAGGAAAACGTCGCCGCCTCCACCCAGAATCAGGCCCTCAGCGCCCTGTTGTTCCTGTACCGCGAGGTGCTCCACAAAGACATAGGCCCCATTGACGCCCTGCGCGCCCGGAAGCCCAAACGCCTGCCTACCGTCCTGACCAAAGAAGAAGTGCGCCGCCTCCTCGCCCACCTGTCGGGCCCCCACCAACTGATGGCGAAACTGCTCTACGGCTCTGGCCCGCGCCTGATGGAATGCCTGCGGCTGCGCGGCTCGTTAAGGATATTGACTTCGCTCAACGCGCCATCATCGTTCAAGACGGCAAGGGAGAACAGGACCGGATAACCGTGTTGCCGGAAAGCCTCATCGCCCCGCTCCAGGAACACCTGCAGTACGTCAAACGCTTGCACGAGGAAGACCTGGCCAAAGCCGAATAGCCGGCCCGGCCGAACGCTCTCCGGCCGGATGACCTTGTAGGCGACGACGATGAGAACGACGGATAACCCGAACCCCGACTGGGGGGTGCTGCTTTTCCCCTCCGTCAGCCACGCCATGCGGGCCGAAAGCCTGGTGCGCAAGGCCGGAATGGCCTGCAAACTGATTCCCACCCCGCGCCAATTGAGTTCGGACTGCGGGACGGCGCTGCGTTTTTCCTGGAACGAACGGGATCAAGTCCTGGCCGTGCTGGAAGCGGCCGGCCTGGAAGCCGAGGTCAGATGGTTAGAGCCCCTTTAGGGCCTGCCCCTTATCGCCGGCCCGGCTTGAAACCCACCCCTACGAATGTCCAACGGTATCGCTCAGGAGGTCAAAATGTCCCAAGAACGCAAAATCGTCCTCGGCCCCACCTTCGAAGAGATGCTCCACCCCGACCGGATTCCCCCCGAAATCCGAGCCCGGGCCCTGGAGATGCGAGAGCGCGATCCTCTCGACCCCATCAACCTCTACAACATCACTTGGCGCGACGGGCAGAACCGCATCTATTACGAGGTGCTCCCTCAGGAACTGACCGGCGTGGAAGCCCCCATCGCCGTCCTCTACTCCAAGGACTTTCCCACCGGCAGCCACAAGGTCGGGGCGGCCTACTCCGTCCTGATCGAGATGGAACTGTCGGGCGAGGTGGACCCGGCCCGCCATACCCTGGTCTGGCCTTCCACCGGCAACTACGGCATCGGTGGGGCCTACGTCGGCTGCCGGATGAACTTTGATAGCATCGTCATCCTGCCGGAGGAGATGAGCGCGGAGCGCTTCGAGCGCATCCGTTCCTACGGGGCGCGCATCATCGCCACGCCCGGCTGCGAAAGCAACGTCAAGGAAATTTACGACAAATGCAAGGAACTGCGGGCCGCCGCTCCCGAGCGCGTCCGCATCCTCAACCAGTTCGAGGTCTTGGGCAACTACCGTTTCCACTACTTTGTGACCGGCAACACCGTGGTCGAACTGGCCGCCGAACTGGCCGCCCAAGGCATCGGCCGGGGGAAGGTGGCCGCCTTCGTCTCGGCCATGGGTTCGGCCGGCACGATCGCCGCCGGCGACCGCCTGAAGCAGGTCTGGCCCGACCACCGCATCGTCGGGCTGGAGCCGATTCAGTGCCCTACCCTCTTCCTCAACGGCTACGGAGCCCACGACATCCAGGGCATCGGCGATAAACATGTAACGTGGATTCACCACGTCTGGAATATGGATGCCCTGATGGGCATTGACGACCTGGAGTGTAAGAAGGGGCTGCAACTCCTGACCGAGGAGGCCGGCTGGCGCGTCCTGGTGGATCGCTTCGGCATCCCCGAGGAAAAGGTGCAAAAGATGGGCCAGATCTTTGGCATCTCCGGCGTCTGCAACGTCCTGGGGGCGATCAAGACCGCCCGCTACTACGGCTTCGGCCGAGATGACCTCATCGTGACCGTCTGCACCGACGCCATTGACCGCTACCGCTCCGTGATGGCCCAACTCACGGCCCGCTACGGGCCGATGGACGAAGCCGAAGCCATGGCCCGCCTGGTGCACATCTTCCACGGCCAGAAACTGGACTGGATTCAGGAAGGCACCCGCGAAAACCGCAGCCGCTGGCATAACCTGAAGTACTACACCTGGGTAGAGCAACAGGGCAAGAGCATCGAGGAACTGGATGCCCAGCGCGATCCAGCCTACTGGGAGGCCCACCAGGCCCGGGTGGCCGAGGTGGACCGGATGATTCGGGAGGCACGGGGAGGGTTTCAACAGGATCAACCTGGAAGATAGGACCCGACATCCGCACAGGTCGGATTGCCAATCTGACCTATTGCGGATGTCAGATCACTTGTTGACAGCCACCCAAGGCTGTACTATACTTCCCCCTAGTACAGGCCTTGCCGGCAGAGGCTGGGCGGCCTTTTCCGGCACAGATGAGGTAGAAGGAGGTGTCCTATGAAACGGAAACTCTGGTTCGGTCTGGCCCTCTTCACCCTCCTTGCCCTGGCCGTGGGTGCCTGCGGGCCGGGGGCCACGCCGGCCCCTATCACCTTCGGCGTCATCCTGGTCGGGCCCTATAACGACCACGGCTGGAGCGAGGCCCATTACATGGCCGGCAAGTACGTCGAGGAAAAGATCCCCGGGGCCAAGATGATCTACGTGGACAACGTCAACCCGGCGGCCAAGCCCGGAGTGACCGTGCCCCAGGTGGTGGATGACCTGATCGCCAAGGGCTGCAAACTCATCCTGACCACTTCCGACGACTTCAAGGACGGCACCCTGGAGGCTGCCCTCAAGCACCCCGACCTGCCGATCATCAACGTCTCGGGCGACCACGCCTGGAAAGAGGGGCGCGACTACAAGGCGCCTTCCAACGAGAGCAACTTTATGGGGCGGATGGAGTACGGCAAAATGATCGCCGGCTGCGCCGCCGCCCTGACCACCCAAACGGGCAAGATCGGCTACCTGGGCCCTCTCATCAACGACGAGACGCGCCGGCTGGCCGCCTCGGCCTTTCTGGGAGCCCGCTACTGCTGGACCAACATGCGCGGCCGCGATGCCAAAGACCTGCAATTCAAGGTGACCTGGATCGGCTTCTGGTTCAACATCCCCGGCCAGACGCTCGACCCGACCAAGGTGGCCGACGACTTCTATAACAGCGGCTACGATGTGGTGCTCTCCGGCATTGATACCACCGAAGCCCTGATCGAGGCCAGCAAGTTCGCCAAGGCCGGCAAGCAGGTCTGGGCCATCCAGTACGACTATAAGGAGGGCTGCAAGGAGGCGGAGGAGGTCTGCCTGGGCGTGCCCTACTTCAACTGGGGGCCGGCCTACCTGAAGGCCGTCAAACTGGTCATGGAGGGCAAGTACAGCCAGTACTGGGACTGGAACGGCCCGGACTGGAAGGACATCAACAACCCCGACACCAGCGCCGTGGGCTTTGTCAAGGGGCAGGCCCTCAGCCCGGAAAACTCGGCCAAACTGGACCAGTTCACCCAGGGCCTGGCCGACGGTTCTATCGTCCTCTTCAAAGGCCCGCTCAAGTTCCAGGACGGTAGCGTCTACCTCAAAGACGGCGAAGTCGCCACCGACTTGCAGATCTGGTACTTCCCGCAACTGCTGGAAGGCATGGAAGGACCCAGCAAGTAGGGCTACTTCTTCTTGCCCCTCCTCCTCTCCCCGGTCTGGGGAGAGGGGGAGGGGCAAGCGTACAGGACGGAGATGAGGGTCGAACTGCGCCAGATTTACAAATATTTCGGAGCGGTGCGGGCCAATGACGGCATCTCGCTCAGCGTCGAACCGGGTACCATCCATGGCCTGCTGGGAGAGAACGGTGCCGGAAAAAGCACCCTGATGAAGGTGCTCTCCGGCTACCTCGCCGCCGACCGAGGGGAAATCCTCCTGGACGGTCGGTCGGTACGCTTCTCTTCCCCTGCCCAGGCCATCGCCTTGGGCGTGGGAATGCTCCACCAGGACCCGCTGGACTTTCCGGCCCTCACCGTGCTCGATAACTTCCTCCTGGGAAGCCCGGGTACCCTCTTTCCCAACCGTGCCCGGGCTCGCCGGGAACTGGAACGCCTGGCCGCGCAGTTCGATTTTCACCTGGACCCCCAAACGCCGCTTTCCGCCCTGAGCATCGGCGAACGCCAGCAACTGGAGATCCTTCGCCTGCTCTGGTTGGGCGCACAGGTCCTCATCTTGGACGAACCGACGACGGCTATCTCGGCCCAGCAGAAGGATAAACTCTTCGCCGCCCTGTGCCGGCTGGCCGAGCAGGGCCGGACGGTCATCTTCGTCTCGCATAAACTTCAGGAGGTGGAAGAACTGTGCAGCCGGGTGACCGTGCTGGCCCGTGGAAAAGTGGCCGGGGAGGCAGAGATGCCATGCCCCACGGAACGCCTGGTGGAGATGATGTTCGGCCAGGTGGTTTCGCAAGGCCGAAGGCCGGCCACCCCACTGGGGGAAGTAGTACTTTCCCTGGAAGGCCTTACGGTGAGCGACTGGCGGGTGGAGGTGAAGGGCCTTTCCCTGGAGGTGCGGGCCGGCGAGGTGATCGGGCTGGCCGGGCTGGAGGGCAGCGGGCAGCGCCTGGTCCTGCAGGCCTGTGCCGGATTGCGCCGGCCGGATGCCGGCCGGGTGCGCCTGGCCGGGCAGGATATGACCGGCTGGCCCTATGAACGTTTCCTCACCTCCGGCGTGGTCTATATGCCTGCCGGCCGACTGGAAGAGGGGTTGATCCCGGGAATGACGCTGACCGAGCACACCGCCCTGGCCAGCCGCGATCGGGCCTTCCTGGTGGACTGGAAGGCGGCGGCCGAAGAAGCCGCCCGACGTATCCAGAAATTCAACATCAAGGGCCGGCCGGAGACACCGGTGGAAGAACTTTCCGGAGGTAACCAGCAGCGCACCCTTCTGGCCCTCCTCCCCCACGGCCTGAAGGTGCTCCTGATGGAACACCCGACACGGGGGCTGGACCTGGAATCCACCGAATATATCTGGGAATTGCTCCAGAAGCGCACCGAAGAGGGAACGGCCATCCTCTTTACCTCGGCCGACCTGGACGAACTGCTCGACCGTAGCGACCGGCTGCTGGTCTTTTGCGCCGGCCGGGTGCAACTCTTGGAGGCTCGTCGGACAAGCGCCCAGCAACTGGGCGAGTGCATCGGCGGCAAGGGGTTCGACGGATGACAGAAAGGTCGGCCTCCCGCACCCAAGATCGGCTTTTGCGCCTGATCGGTGTGGTGGTAGCCCTCTTCCTGAGTGCCCTGATCCTCCTGGCCCTGGGCACCTCGCCCCTGGAGGCGGTGGCCCTCCTCTTCAGCGGCGCCCTGGGGACGCCGGGCGACCTGGCGGCAGTGCTGACGGCCTGGGTGCCGGTGCTCCTCTGCTCGGCCGGCCTGCTCCTGACTTATTCGGCCGGCCTGTGGAACATCGGCATCGAAGGCCAGATCGTGATGGGGGCCATCTTCGCCACCGGGATGCTGCGCCTGGTCCAGGACCTCCTTCCTCCCCATCTGGCCCTGGTGCTGGGGGCACTATCGGGCATCGTCGGGGGAATGCTCTGGGCGACTCTGGCCGGCCTCCTGCGCCTCTATGGCAACGTCAGCGAGATCTTCGGCGGGCTGGGGCTGAACTTTGTCGCCGGAAGCCTCGTAGTGTACCTGGTGACCGGACCCTGGAGCCGGCCGGGCACCGGCACCACCAGCGGGACCGTCCCTTTCCCCTCTTCCCTCTGGCTTCCCGCTTTCCCCGGCTTTGCCGTGAGCCCCATCGAAATTGCGCTGGCGCTTGTCGCACTTGTGCTGGTGGGCATCGCCCTGCGGGGCACCTATTTCGGGCTGCGTCTGAAGGCGATCGGCAAGAATTTGCGTTCGGCCTACCTCTTGGGTGTGCCGGTCAACCGCTACCTCCTGGCCGCCTTTGCCTTGTGTGGGGCGCTGGCCGGCCTGGCCGGCTGGATTCTGGTGGTGGGAGCCAGCGCCCGCCACAACCTCTTCCCCCTGATCTCCAGCGGCTACGGCTTCTTGGCCATCCTGGTCGTGCTCCTGGCCAACCTGAACGCCATCTGGGTTCTGCCGATCTCCTTCTTCTTCGCCGCCATCTCGATGGGCAGCCTGGAACTGGTTTACGAAAAGCAACTCGATTCGGCGGTGGGCAGCGCCATCCAGGGCCTGCTGGTGCTTTCCGTGCTTCTCACCCAGGGATTGCAACGGCACTTCTTGGAAAAAAGGGCCGGCCGGGAAAGGGCCCGGCCCTCCGCCGAAGAGGAGATAGGGTCCTAGGCGAGGTTGCGGGATGGATCTGACCATCTTCCTGGCCTCGGTGCTGGCGGCAGCCCCTCCGGTGCTCTTTGCCGTGCTGGGCGAAACGATTACAGAAAGGGCCGGCGTCATCAACCTTTCCCTGGACGGGACGATCCTCTTTTCGGCGATGGCCGGCTTTGCCGTCGCCCTGCATACCGGGAGCGTCATCCCAGGCATCTTGGCAGCCATGGGGGTCGGAGCGCTGGTGGCCGGGATTGTAGCCTTGGCCAGCCTGACCTTGCGCCTTCCCCAGGTGGCCACCGGCTTTGTGCTCACCCTCCTGACCCGCGACCTGGCCTATGTGCTCGGCAACCCCTACGTGCGCGTGCCGGGGCCACAGGTGCCGCACACGCCGATCCCCATCCTGTCCGAATGGCCGGCAGTAGGAAAGATTTTCTTCGACCAGGACCCACTGGTCTACCTCAGCCTGGCGGCCATCGTCCTAGTTTGGGTATTTATGTTCAAAACGCGGCCGGGGCTGATGCTCCGGGGGCTGGGCGAACAGCCGACGGCGGCTTATGTCCGGGGGGCAGATGTCGTTCGGATGCGCTACCTTTACACCCTCCTTGGCGGGGCCCTGGTAGGGTTAGGGGGAGCAGCCTTCTCGCTTCTGGTGGCTCCCGGCTGGGCCCGGCAAAAGTTTGAGGGAATCGGCTGGATTGCCCTGGCCATCGTCATCTTCGGCAACTGGCATCCCATCCGGGCGGCGCTGGGGGCCTATTTCTTCGTTGCCCTGCAAACGGTGGCTACCAATCTGCAGAGCGCCATGCCCGAGGTCCCGACCCAGGTCTTCCCCACTTTGCCTTTCCCGCTGATGATCCTGACCCTGCTCCTGGTGACCGTGAGCAGCGCCGAATGGATGAATCGGCTGCTCGGCCGTCTGCCGCCTGGGTTGCGCCGGACGCTGACCCGCACCATTCAGATGCTTCAAACGGTACCGCCGGCCGGATTGGGAAAGGTGCCCAAGCGGGAATAGGGACACCGAAGGGCGGGTTCAGAACCCGTCCCTACAGAGGTGTAAGGAATGGCAGAGCGGGTGGCCGTTCACATCCATGTCACCGGCGTCGTGCAAGGGGTGGGCTTCCGCCCCTTTGTCTATAACCTCGCCGCCGGCCTGGGCCTTTTCGGCTGGGTGCGCAACACTTCCTCCGGCGTGGAGATCGAGGCCGCCGGGCCGGAGGAAACGCTTCGGGAATTTGTCCGGCGGCTGCAGGATGAGGCGCCACCCCTGGCCCGCATCGAAGAGGTGACGGCCGAGCCGATTCCACCGCCGGCCGGCCTCTTCGACGGCCGCTTCACCATCCTCCACTCCGAGGGACGCTCCGGCGAATTCCTGCCCATCTCCCCCGACGTGGCCGTCTGTGAGGACTGCCGGCGGGAACTCTTCGACCCCCACGACCGCCGCTACCGCTACCCGTTTATCAACTGCACCCACTGCGGCCCCCGCTTCACCATCATCCGCGACATCCCCTACGACCGCCCCAACACGACGATGGCCGCCTTCCCGATGTGCCCGGCTTGCCAATCCGAGTACGACGACCCGGCCAACCGCCGTTTCCATGCCCAGCCCAACGCCTGCCCGGCCTGTGGCCCCCAGATCGTTTTCCTGGCGGCGGGAGGGGAAAACCCCGGCCTCTCCGGAGAACCGGCCCTCCAGGCCGCCCGTGCTGCCCTGCGGGCCGGCAAGGTTGTGGCGGTCAAAGGGCTGGGCGGCTTTCACCTGGCCTGCGATGCCCAGAACGACGCCGTCGTAGAGGAATTGCGCCGGCGCAAAGGCCGCGTGGACAAGCCCTTTGCCCTGATGGCCTTTGACCTGGAGACGATAGAACGCTTCTGCTACCTCTCCCCCGAGGAACGGGCCCTCCTTACTTCCCGCGAACGGCCCATCGTGCTCCTGCGCCGCCGGCCGGAGGCTCCGATCTCCCCCCTGGTGGCCCCGGGCAACCCCCATCTGGGCGTGATGCTCCCCTATACTCCCTTGCACTACCTCCTCCTGGAACCGGCCGAGGGCTTCCCCCTCGCCCTGGTGATGACCTCGGGCAACTATGCCGAGGAGCCGATCGCCACCGACAACGACGAGGCCCGCGTCCGACTGGCCGGCCTGGCCGACGCCTTCCTCCTCCATAACCGCGACATCCACGCCCGCTGCGACGACTCCGTCCTACGCATCTTTCAGGGGAACGAACTTCCTATCCGCCGCTCCCGGGGCTACGCCCCTTACCCGGTGCACCTGCCCCACCCCGCCCGTCCCATCCTGGCCGTCGGCGGAGAACTCAAGAACACCTTCTGCCTGACCCGAGAGCGCTACGCCTTTCTGAGCCAGCACATCGGCGACATGGAAAATTACGAGACGCTGCGCTTCTTCGAGGAAATGGTGGAGCAACTGTCCCGTACCTTTCGCATCGAGCCGGAGGCCATCGCCTGCGACACGCATCCGGGGTATCTTTCCACCCGCTACGCCCGGGAACGGGCCGAAAGGTCCGGCCTGCCCCTTTTCCCCGTCCAGCACCACTATGCCCATATCGTTGCCTGCCTGGCCGAAAACGGCTTCTCCGGAGACCGTCCGGCCCTCGGGGTGGCCTTTGACGGCACCGGCTACGGGTTGGACGGGGCCATCTGGGGCGGAGAATTCCTCATCGCCGATTACCGTTCTTTCCGGCGGGCGGCCCACCTCCGTTATCTGCCCCTTCCCGGCGGGGATGTCGCTATCCGCCGGCCCTACCGCGTTGCCCTGGCCTACCTCTGGGCAGCCGGTATCCCCTGGGCGGAAGACCTTCCCCCGGTGGCAGCGGCTTCGGAGGAGGAACGGACCATCCTGCGCCGCCAGTTGGAACGCGGCCTGAACGTCGTACCCACCTCCAGCATGGGCCGGCTCTTCGACGCCGTGGCTTCCCTGGCGGGGGTCCGGCAGGAGATCAACTATGAGGCCCAGGCGGCGATGGAACTGGAGGGGATGGCCGAGGCTGTGGCCGATGGGCCTTATACCTTTGCCCTCGAACGAGGGAAGGAGGCGCTGATCGTGGACCCCCTTCCCCTTCTCCAGGCGGTGGTAGCAGATGTACGTTCCGGCGTGCCGGCCGGCCACATCTCGGCCCGTTTCCATAGTGCCGTGGCGAAGATGGTGCGGGAGGTCTGCCTGCACCTGCGCCAAGAGACGGGCCTGAACGAGGTGGCCCTTTCCGGCGGCGTTTTTCAGAACGTAACTTTGCTGGAGAAGGTGGTCTTTTTGCTCCGAGAGGCCGGGTTTACCCTCTATCTCCACCGTTTGCTGCCGCCGAACGACGCGGGGATTGCATTGGGACAGGCGGTTGCAGGAGCAAATACCGATGTTTCCTTTTCGCAACCCTGACCTCGTCCACCGTCTGGTCGAGGCCATCCGAACCCGTTCCACCCGGCCGATTCGGCTGATGGAGTTCTGCGGCGGGCATACCCACGCCATCCTGCGCTACGGCATCCCCGCCCTTCTTCCCTCCACCGTCGAACTGCGCTCCGGGCCAGGCTGTCCTGTTTGCGTCACCTCCGCCGAAGACCTGGACCGGGCCGTCGCCCTGGCACTCCTGCCGGGGGTGATCTTGACCACCTTCGGCGATATGGTGCGCGTGCCGGGAAGCCGGGGAACCGGCCCGGCCTCTCTGGCCGAGGCGAAGGCGGCCGGAGCAGACGTGCGGGTGGTCTACTCCCCCCTGGATGCCCTGCGCATTGCCCAAGAGAACCCCGAGCGGCCGGTGATCTTTCTCGGCGTAGGCTTTGAGACCACCGCCCCGATGGTGGCCTCGGCCATCCTGGCGGCCGAAGCGGAAAAGTTGGAAAATTTTTATGTCTATAGCACCCACAAACTCACCCCGCCGGCCACCCGTGCCATCCTCGACGCCGGCGAGGTGGCGCTGGACGGCATCCTCGGGCCGGGGCATGTGACGACCGTCATCGGAGCCGAGGCCTGGCGCTTTCTCCCCGAGGAGTACGGCATCCCCTGCGCCGTCGCCGGTTTCGAGCCGCTGGACGTGCTCCAGGCGATCCTGGCGCTGGTGGAGATGGCCGAGGAGGGCCGGCCGGCGGTGTTCAACGCCTACCGGCGCAGCGTGACGGAGGAAGGCAACCGGCCGGCCCAGGAGGCGATGGGGCATGTCTTCCAGGTGGTCGAGGCCTCCTGGCGCGGCTTCGGGCCGATTCCGGCCAGCGGGCTGGACCTGCGCCCCGAGTACGCCCCTTTCGACGCCCGGCGGGCCTTTCCGGTGGAGATAGCACCGGCGCGGGAACCCCCCGGCTGCCGCTGCGGCGAGGTGCTGCGGGGCGTCCTCTTCCCCACCGAATGCCCCCTCTTCGGCCGGGCCTGCACTCCCCAGAACCCGGTGGGACCTTGCATGGTCAGCGCCGAAGGAGCCTGCGCCGCCTACTATCGCTTCGGGAGCAGGAGATGATGGAAAAAGTCGTTCGTCTGGCCCACGGGGCCGGCGGCCGGATGATGGCCGAACTCATCCGCAACCTCTTCGTCCCCCCGCTCGACAACCCCTACCTGCGACAGATGGCCGATGCCGCCCTCCTGGAAGTAAGCGGCAGCCGGCTGGCCCTTTCCACCGACTCCTTCGTCGTGCGCCCGCTCTTTTTCCCCGGCGGAGACATCGGCTCCCTGGCCGTCTACGGCACGGTCAACGATTTGGCGATGAGCGGGGCGCGTCCGCTGGCCCTGACCGCCGGCTTTATTCTGGAGGAAGGGCTGGAACTGCAGGTTCTGGAGCGGGTAGTACGCTCGATGGCCGAGGCGGCCCGCACGGCCGGCGTGCTGGTGGTGGCCGGAGATACCAAAGTGGTCGAACGCGGCCATGGGGACGGCCTCTACATCAATACCACCGGCCTAGGAGTGGTGCCGGCAGGGGTGGAAGTGGGGCCGGAGCGTGGCCGGCCGGGAGATGTCGTCCTCCTGAGCGGCACCATCGGCGACCACGGCATCGCTGTCCTCAGCCAGCGAGAGGGGCTGGGCTTTGAGACCACGCTCCAATCCGACAGCGCCCCGCTCCACGGCCTGGTCGAGGTGCTTCTGGGGGCCGCGCCGCACACCCACACCCTGCGCGACCCCACGCGGGGCGGGCTGGCGGCAGTGCTAAACGAACTGGCCGCCGCCTCCGGCGTCGGGATCGAACTGGACGAGGCGGCCATCCCGGTGCGGCCGGCCGTGCGGGCCGCCTGCGAGATGCTCGGCTTCGACCCGCTGGACGTGGCCAACGAGGGAAAACTGGTGGCCTTTGTTCCAGCAGAGGAGGCAGAGGCGGCCCTGAAGGCGTTGCGCTCCCATCCCCGGGGGGGAGATGCGGCCTGCATCGGCTTCCTCACGGCCGAGCACCCGGGGTTGGTCCTGGCCCGCACCCCTATCGGCGGCCGGCGGGTGGTAGATATGCCGCCCGGGGAACTTTTGCCCAGAATTTGTTAGGCTGGACGGGCCAGCATCTCCCGATACACCTCTACCGTGGACCGGGCCACGGCCGGCCAGTCAAAACGTTCCCGCACGATACGTGCCCCCTCCTCCCCCATAGCCGGCCACTCGGCCCGTCGGGAAAGGAGGTCCTGCAAGCCCCGGCAGAGTGCTTCCACATCGCCCGGCGGCACCAGCCGGCCGGTCCTCCCGTCAAAGACCTTGTCCGGGATGCCCCCTACCCGCGTCGAAAGCACCGGCCGGCGGTGGATCATCCCCTCTAGCACGACCAGGGAACTCCCTTCGTAGAGCGTCGGGTGCACCAGGAGGTCGGCAACCTCGTAGAGGTTGTGCAGTTCGGCATCGCTCAGCCGACCGGCAAAGCGCACCTGGCCGGCCAGCCCCAGCCGCCGGACCTGCCTTTCCAAGGCCGGCCGCTCCTTCCCTTCGCCCACCACCACCCAACGCCACCCGGCCGGTAAGGGCGCATAGCGATGTGCCCCCTGCAGCCGCCCCAGGGCCTCGGCCAGCAGGTGAAAACCTTTATTGCGCTCCAGCCGGCTGACGCTCAGGAGGACGAGCGGCGAGCCGACCAGGTCCAGCCGCCGGCGCAGCGCCTCCTGTACCTCCGGATTCAGCGGTGCCAGACACTCCTCCACAACGATGGCGCTGGGCAGTACCACCACCCGGTTTGGATCCACCCCCAGGTAGCGTGGCACCTCGGAACGGGTGCATTCATCGGTGGCGATGACCCGGTCGGCGGCACGGGCACCGTAACGGTAAAGGGCGCGGAAAGGGATGTAAGCCAGGCGTTTGGCCAAGGAGGGGGTTTTGTATTCTTCCATCCCGTGTGGATTCACGATCATCGGCGCAGCGGCGTGCAGGGCAGGGTCGTGTCGGCGCAGCCAGCCGTAGCCAAAGGCCGCCAGCCCCTGGGCGTGCACCAGGTCCACCCGGCCGGCGCGCACCCACCCGGCCACCTCCTGCCCCACCGCCCAGGAGTAGAGGGGGTAGTTCACCTGCCGGCCCAGGACGGAATCGGGGCGAAAAAAGGGAGAAGTCCGGTCATAGCGCCGGCCATGCACCTTCACGCCCGGCCCCAGGACATCCGCATCTCTCACCGGCTCCTGCACCCACAGTTCCACTTCTACCCCCAGACGGGCCAGATGAGTGCACAGGTGGAAGACGTGTCGCTCCACCCCTCCATAGCCGTGCAGCGGGAAAACGGCCCGGGCCAGCATGGCCACGCGCATGCCCCTCCTCCGGCGGTTAGTCCGACCCTGCCTCCGAGGGGATGGGCAGGGAGAAGAAGAATGTGCTGCCCTGACCCAGCCCACTCTGTACCCCGATGCGTCCCCCGTGTTGCTCAACGATGGACCGGCAGATCGCCAATCCCAGGCCAGTGCCCGAGACGCCCTCCGTCTGCGGCGTGCGTATACGGTAAAACTTCTGGAAAAGCATCTTCTGGTCCTCCGGGGCAATGCCGATGCCGGTATCGCTCACGCTAAAGATGACCTCCCTCTCATTTCGGCTCAGGCGCACGCGGACGCTTCCGCCGGAAGGGGTGTACTTGATGGCGTTATCCACCAGGTTGACCACCACCTGGCGCAGCCGGCCGGGATTTCCCCGGACGAGGGGCAAATCCCGGCCGACCTCGGTCGCCAGGTCCAGCCCCTTTTCGATGGCGCGGGGAGATAGCGTTTCCATCGCCTCCAACACGACCTCGGCCAAGGAGCACGGGGCCATCTCCATCTCGATCCCGGCCTCGATCTTGCCCAGGTCCAGAAGGTCGGTGATGAGTTCGTTCATCTGCTCCACCGCCCGCCGGATGTGTTTGACCGCATCCTGTTGCTCTTCCGTCAGCGGGCCGAGGACGCTCAGCAAGTCGGCATAGCCCCGTACGGCCGTCAGCGGCGAGCGCAGGTCGTGGGAAACGGTGGAGACAAACTCGCTCTTTATCCGGTCCAGTTCCTTGAGGTAGGTGATGTCCTGGAGGATGGCTACCCAGCCCACCCCCGGCACCGGAGAAAGGCTGCAGAAGCGCACCCGTCCGTCGGCGGTGGTGAGTTCGCCGGTCGTCGTTTCTCCTGACCCGGCGGCGCGGGAAAAGAGCGTGGCCAGAGCCGGAAGCGCCTCAGCGATGGGTTGGCCGGACACGGGGGCAGAGAGGCCGAAGGCGTGCTCGGCCGCCCGGTTGAGGAGGACGATCCGGCCGGCCGCGTCGGTTACGACGACGGCATCGGCCGTCCCCTCCAGGATGGCGGCCAGTTTCCGCCGCTCGTTCTCAGCGGCGGTATAAAGGTCCGCGTTTTCCAGGCAGATGGCTGCCTGCCGGGCCAGTTCTTCCAAAAGGGTCAGTTGCCCTTCGCCAAACTGATAGGGCACGTTGTGGGTGAGCACCATCACACCCAGCACCCGCTCCCGTCGGACAAAGGGCACGGCCACGGCGGAACGGGAAGGCTCCTTATCCTCCGGGAAGGAAAGCCAGCGGGGGTCCTGAGCGGTGTCGTAGATGATACAGCCCTGCCGGTTGCGCACCACCCAGCCGGCCAGGCCCTGGTCCAAAATCCTCACCGTCCGCTGGTTTACGGAGCACTCGGTCTGTCGAGAGAAAAAGCCTCGGCTCAGCCGGCCTTCCTCGTCGAACAGGAGGATGCTGCCCCAACGGGCCCCCGTCGCCTGGATGGCCCGGGAGAGGATGCCGCCCAGGACCTGGTGCGGTTGCAGGGAACCGGCCAGTTCGGCGAAACTCTGGTGCAGGAACTCGGCCCGGTCCCGCTCGGCAGTCAACTGATCGGCTTTGCGCCGCAACTCCTGGGTCAGTTCAAAGACTCGTTCGCGGGCCTGTTCGAACTCGGCCTGACGCAGACGCAGTTCACGTCCCCAGTTGCGCGAGGGGACATAGGCCAGCCGCAGGAGGACCAAGGTGAACGCCCCGGCGCTGGCCAAAGCGGCCAGAGTCAGGGGGATAAGGCCAGCCGGCCCCCAGTTCCCCAGGGCGGCCAGGAGAACGAGGCCCAGAAAGACCAGGAGGAAAGCGATGGACAGGAGAAAGATGCCCCGGTCGCGCAGCCAGGTAACCATGGTGACCTCTCGTATCCCAACCGGCAAATTTTGCCCGGTGGGACAATCTCATCCTGGATTCGTAACTACCTACCACGAAGGCACAAAATTATTCGACCCCGACGGGTGGGCGAAAGCAGCGCCTTCGCCTACCCATTTATCGATTTCGGCAAATTTCGCCTGGTGGGGCAAAAACGTCATCGGCGCCCTGTCTCACGGCCTCCCGGCGGAGAAATCGCCGACAAAACGGCCTTCTGGTGAAGCACGAACGCTTATCAAAGTTTCGATAGGCGGCTTCGCCGCCGCTCAACCTAAAGGGCAACATCAGGTCTCGATACGCTTCGCTACTCAAGCAAGCCGATTTTGCCGGTGTCCGGTCCTAAAATAACTTGCCGAGGGGGTAACCTCCTACCTGCCCTAGACTAGGAAATGTCCCTTTACGCTTCCTGACCCGCTTTGAGTCCCGGCCCGATCTACCCGTTTTCCCGCTGATACGGTTCTTCCGCCTTTCGGCCGTCCCGGAGGGCTGCCTCCCATACCTGGTCCACCGTATCCACGAAGACAAAGTTCAGACCCTCGCGCAGTTCGGGGGGAACCTCCTCCTCCACATCGGCCTGGTTGTGGCGGGGCAGGATGACCGTCTTGATGCCGGCCCGTCGGGCGGCCAGCACCTTTTCCTTGATCCCGCCCACCGGCAGGATGCGCCCGCGCAGGGTGATCTCACCAGTCATGGCCACATCGTCGCGCACCGGCCGGCCGGTGAAGAGCGAGGCCAGCGCGGTGGCAATGGCCACGCCGGCGGAGGGGCCGTCCTTGGGTTGGGCTCCTTCCGGCAGGTGAATGTGCACATCCACCCGTTCGTAGAAATCGGGCGGCAGCCCCAGCGCCTCGGCCTGGGAACGGACGTAGGAAAGCGCCGCCTGGGCCGACTCGCGCATGATATCGCCCAGTTGCCCGGTCAGGATAAGTTGCTTGTTGCCGGGCATCTTGGTGGCCTCGATGAACTGGATCTCCCCGCCGGAGGGAGTCCAAGCCAACCCGGTGGCCACGCCGGGCTGTTCGGTGCGTTCGGCGATCTCCTTATGGAAACGGCGAGGGCCCAGGTAATGGCGTACCCGTTCCTCATCCACGACGATGGGGCCGGGGATGCCGGCGGCGATCTCGCGGGCCACCTTGCGGCAGAGGCTGCCGATCTCCCGTTCCAGGTTGCGCACGCCGGCCTCGCGGGTGTAATCGCTCAGGAGGAGGCGAATGGCCTCATCGGTAATCTGGATGTCCCGTTCGCTCAGGGCGTTTTCGGCCATCTGGCGGGGCACAAGATAGCGCCGGGCGATATGGAACTTTTCCTCCTCGCTATAGCCGGCCAGGCGGATGATCTCCATCCGGTCGCGCAAGGGCGGAGAAATGGTCTCCAAGACATTGGCCGTGGTGATGAAAAAGACCTTGGAGAGGTCAAAGGCCACGTCCAGGTAGTGATCGCGGAACTCGCGGTTCTGCTCCGGGTCCAGCACTTCCAGGAGGGCCGAGGCCGGGTCGCCGCGAAAGTCGGCCCCCACCTTGTCAATCTCGTCCATCATGAAGACCGGGTTGTTGGAGCCGACCCGGCGGATGGCCTGGATGATGGTTCCGGGCATGGCCCCGATGTAGGTGCGGCGGTGGCCGCGGATCTCGGCCTCGTCGTGCACTCCGCCCAGGGAGATGCGGATGAACTTGCGCCCCATGGCCCGGGCGATGGAACGGCCCAGGGAGGTTTTTCCCACACCCGGCGGGCCGATGAAGCAAAGGATGGCTCCTTTGCCTGCCACGGGCTTCTCCGCCCCTTCCTCCGCCGGTTCACGCTGTAGGCGTAACTGGCGCACAGCCAGGAACTCCAGGATGCGCTCCTTGACCTTCTCCAGGTTATAGTGGTCTTCGTCCAAGACCTGCTGAGCGTGTCGGATGTCCAGGATGTCCTCGGTGCTTTTATTCCAGGGCAGGGCAGCCAGCCACTCCAGGTAGGTGCGGATGACCCCATATTCGGCGGCGGCCGGCGGCATAGAGGCCAGGCGGTTCAGTTCGCGTTCGGCCTGCTCCTTGGCCTCGGGCGGAAGGCCGGCCTCCTCCAGGGCCTTGCGCAGCCGTTCCACCTCCATCTGGGCTTCGTCCGTCTCCCCCAGTTCCTGGCGGATGGCCTTCATCTGTTCCCGTAGGAAATACTCCCGCTGGGCCTTGGTCATCTCCGTCTGCACCTGGGATTGGATACGCTTCCCCAGTTCCAGGACCTCCATCTCTTTGGAGAGGACGGCCATCAGCCGACGCAGTTTGGCTTTGACACTATCTTCCTCCAGGATGGCCTGGCGCTCCTCCAGTTCCATGCGGATGCTGGCCGCCAGGACGTAAGCCAGTTGACGGGGTTCGTCTATGTTCAGCACCAAGGTCTGGAGTTCTTCCGACATCTGGGGCACGAGGGAAGCCAATTTCTGGAAGAGGTCCATCAGGTTGCGCATCAGCGCCTCGACCTCGATGTCCTTTTCGACGATTTCCGGAGCCCGTTCCACCCGGGCGCGCAGATAAGGTTCGGCAGCCACATACTCCAGGATACGGATGCGCTCCAACCCCTGGACGATGATGCGAAGGCTGCCATCCGGAAGTTTCAGGAGTTTCGGCACGACGGCCAGCGTGCCCACCCGGTAGAGTTGCCCAAGGGGAGGCCCCTCTTCCTCGGCACCAGCCTCCTGAGTTGGGGGGCGCATAGCCACCAGGCCGATCATCCGGGAGCCCAGGACGGCGTCGTCCACCAACTTGACGGCCCGGGGTTCGACCACGGCCAGCGGGAAAATGGTCATGGGAAAGACAACCAGGTTCTGCAAAGGCAGGATGGGCAGTTCGGAGGGGAGGGAAGGCTCCTCCTGAGGCGAGGGAGGAACCGGCGGCGGCGTGGGAGCAGGATGCTCCGCGCCCTCATCGGCAGGCCCGAAGATCGGCAGTTCTCCGAAAGCGGGAGACATTTCCACTGAATCCATCTGGGATCCTTCACTCTGTCCAAGCGAGGCGTCTCGCCCTGTCCGTAGCACATAGGCCTGGGCTACCGCCCGTTCCTTTGCAAGCGAGGGATCGCCTCACCCTACCCTTCTTCCACCACCTTGACCTCCACCCGACGGATGACTTCGCTCTCGCGGGTTCGTCGGGGCAGGCGGATGAGGAGGAAGCCGTCGTCATAGGTAGCGGAAATGGCATCCTCCTGGACCGGCCAGGGTAAGAAAATTTGCACGCAGAAAGGTCCGTAGTTGACGCCCATCTGGTAGTAGGAGATGCGTTCGGAGGGGCGGTCGTCCGGACGGTAGCCGGAGATGAGGAGCGTCTTTTCGTCCAGGACGATCTCGATATCTCGTTCCCGCATACCGGCCAGTTCCATCTTCACCACCAGGCCCTCGGGCGTTTCGTAGACATCGGTCGGTGGGCGCCAAGTCTCGTGGGAGCAAAAAGCACCGGCCGTATGGAGTCCCCACATGTTGTTGAAGAGACGCTCCATCTGCCGCTGCATGATCTCCAGGTCTTGAAAGAAATCCACCCGTCTGATGCGCATCCCGATCCTCCGCGACCTGTGCCGGAAATCGGCCGTTCCTCCTACGGTTGCGGCCTCCCGGCCGGCCGGCGGCAATCGGCCGGCCCTGCCTGGAGGTGTCTCGTTTCCACGTTCAAGAAAAAGACACGGAAAGTATCCCCGACGCGTCGGGTAAAGGCCAGCCAGTCGCCCTGGGGGGACCAGGCCGGCCGCTCCAGTTCCACGGCCCCGGCATAGAGTTCTTCCACCTGCCCCCCTTGGGTATCCATACGGTAAAGGCGGAATTCGCCGGAGCGGTTGGAAAGGAAAGCGATGGATTTCCCATCGGGCGACCAGGAGGGGAAGATGTCTTCGCCGGGACTGTCGGTCAACCGCTCCACCTGGCCGCCGGCCACCTCCAGGCGGTAGATTTCGGTATTGGTCGGGCCGGCGCGGTTGGAGACGAAGGCGATGAATTTCCCGTCCGGCGACCAGGCAGGAGCCCAGTCATCGCTTTTGCCGGGAGTAAGGTTCTGGGCTCTGCCACCGGTGGCCGGAAGGAGAAAAATTCCCCGGTCGCCCTGGCGGGAGCCGGCGGCGTAGGCCATCGAGTTGCTGTCGGGCGACCAGGCCGGATCCTCCTTCACCCGCCCCGCCTCGGCCAGGCGAAAGAGGCCGCTTCCGTCCAGGTGAATGCGGTAGAGGTAAGGATAGCCGGCCTCGGAGATGATCAGGGCCAGCCATTTGCCGTCAGGAGACCAGGAAACCTGGCTATCCACGGGGTGGTTGGGCAGGCCCGGCCAGGGTGTGGCCTCTTTCCAACCCCACTCCCAGTAGGAGAGATGTCCCCGGCCTTCCCACTCCTCCAGGTGGCAGAAGAGGGCCAGACGGGCCGGGACGGCCGGAGTGGAGGTCGGCGAGGACTTGCTCACCAGAGGCAGGAAGCGGTAAGGGAGGAACGGCGGAAAGATGGCCGGGGCAGTGGCCGCCGGGGTAGCCATGGGCGAAGGGCTGCGGCCGAAGAAAGCGGGGGCGACGTGCTGCACTCCAAAAAGCAGGGCAAGGAGCAGAAAAAGTGCCCCGACGCCGCCCAGGATGGCCCAGCGCCGGCGGCGTATCCAGGCCAGGAAAGGCGGGAAAAAGGCCAGGGTCGGCCGGGCCCTGGGAGGGGCAACCTTTTCCGGTTCGGCCGGCCGCTGGAACGGAGCGGGGAAAGGCGTCCGGCGGGCCGCTTGTTCCAGTTCCCGGGCCATTTCGCCGGCCGTGGCGTAGCGCTCGGCCGGTTCTTTGGCCATCGCCTTAAGCACCACCCGCTCTACCTCTGGGGGAATGGTCGGATTCCACCGATGCAAGGGCGGCGGGGGTTCATGCAGGTGCTGATAGAGCAGAGTGGCCTGGTTGGTGCCCTGGAAGGGAAGCCGGCCGGTCAGCATTTCGTAGGTCATCACCCCCAGGGAATAGATGTCGCTGGCCGGGCTGGTTTCCCCACGGGCCTGTTCCGGTGCCATATACTCCAGGGTGCCGATGGTCTCCCCGGAGGCGGTCAACTTCATGCTCTCCACCACCTTGGCCAGGCCGAAGTCGGTCAGGGTAGCGTGGCCATCGGGAGCGATGATGACGTTGCCCGGCTTGACGTCGCGGTGGACAAGGTTCTGCTGGTGGGCGTAATCGAGGGCGGAGGCCAGTTGCCGGACGATCTTCACCACCTCATCCAGCGAGAGCGGTCCGCCCTGGGCGATGATCTCCTTGAGCGGCCGGCCTTCCAGGTACTTCATCACAAAGTAATAATATCCGCCCTCTCCCCCGATGTCGTAGATGGCCACGATATTGGGGTGGTCCAGGTTGGCCGCCAGGCGGGCCTCGCGCATAAAGCGCTGTACCAGATGGGGTTCCCCCACCAGGTAGGGGGAAAGGACCTTCATCGCCACGATGCGGTCCAGTTCGACATCGCGGGCCTTGTAAACGGCCCCCATGCCGCCGCGGCCGATCTCCTCCAGGATGATGTATTTGCCCAGAGCACGATCCAGAAGATCGCGCACCACCCCATCCTCCTCTGCCAACTCGGCAGCCGAGTGTGGTTCTTTTTATCATACCACAACCGGCCGGCAGAAACAAATCGCACTTGACAAATCGGCCTACCCGTGGTAAAATAAAAGCCGTGCGGGAGTAACTCAGTTGGTAGAGTTCCTGCTTCCCAAGCAGGCTGTCGCGGGTTCGAGTCCCGTCTCCCGCTTTTACCGGTGCCGGCGTTCGGTTCTCGAATGCCGGCTTTTTCTCTGCCTACTGCCCGCCTTTCTTCGCCCCGGCGTACAGCCGGGAAAACTCCCTCTGGAGGGTCTGCCCCAGTTCTTGATCCCGCACGATGAGGACATAGCCGTCGTTCTGATCATAGGCCTCCTGGGTCATCGGCTGGGAGAAGAGGATCACAATCCCGCCGTCCACCACCAGGACGTTTTCATAGAGCCTTCCCGTCCCGGTGTAGATGCCCAGATTGGCCTTGCGCTCGGCCAATGCCTGAAGAAGGCCGGGGTCAGACTCGCTCAGCACCGCCCAGACGGTCAACATTGTGGAACGAGAGGCCTCCCCGATCAGACGATCCCCAAGCCGGGGGTCGTCCACTTCGCCGAGGACGACGATTGCATCCTGGGTCCGGGCCAGGCTCTGTAGCACCTCGGATAGGGCGTCGTCCTCCGGGGTCATGTAGACGGAGATGGAGGCGCCGTCGGGGATGGCCAGGTAGGGGTAGGGGGTTTTCAGCGGCGTCGGGGGACGAAAGAGGCCGCCGGCAAAGGCTTCCAACACCATTTCGGTAAACTCGGCATGAAAGTCGGCGACCAGAGGGGGAAGTTCCCAGCGCAGGGCCAGGCCGGCCCCCTCTTCCAGCCCCCGCCGGGAAAGGTTCCACGAACCCGCCCACAGGATTCGCCCGTCCACCCCGATGAAACTGCCTCCCAGACGGGGGCGCAAAAGTACCGGGATGCCGGATTGCCTCAGACGAGTGGTCACCGCAAGCACGGCGGGATCCTCCTGGGAGGCTTCATCTTCCACCACCTGCACCCGTACGCCCCGCTCATGAGCGGCGATGAGCGCCTCGGCCAGTTGGGGCAGGTCGAATGCCGGCGCAGCCACCTCGACCCACCGGCCAGCCGCGGCAACATCGGCCGCCAGTTCGGCCTCCAGGCCGGAGGGCTTGGGGTGTCCCACTTCGCCCTGGGTAAAGTAGGCCCGATAGGGCGCCCCTGTTGCCAGCCCAACTCCTCCGCGAGGACGGCTCAGCAGGACAAAGGCGGCTACAATAGCCGCGCCGATCAGGAGGTACACCCCCCATTCGCGCAGAACTTTGCGCCAGCGCACTTCGACTTTCCGGGAACGGCTTTTGCCGGCCATCGCTCACTCCTTTTGCGCCGCCTGGTAAACCCGCTCGAACTCTTCCCGGTAGGACCGGGCCAGGCCGGCGTTCTCGATGATCAGGATGTTCTCATCGTTTTCCTCAGCGGCGTTCTTGGAAAAGTTGTAGGAACCGGTGATCACCACCTGCCCGTCAATGACGAAAACCTTGTGGTGCATCGTGCGCGGGTTGCCGTCCAGCCGGACGTCCAGGCCGGCCTTGCGCAGCACTTTGTACTCGCTATAGTCGCTTTCCTGGCGGCTCTCAAAGACGCCGCGCACCCGCACTCCCTCGCGGGCCTTTTCCAGGAGGACACGGGCGATGTCGTCGTCGGTGAAGGAAAAGGCCATAAAGACGATCTCTTCTTTCGCTGCCCGCAGCCGGCTCATGATGGCCCCCCGCACATTTTCCTCCGGGGCAAAGTAGGTCTCGATGCGGGTGCCATCGCTCAGTTGCAGGATCGGATAGGGCGTATTTTCCGGCGAACGGGGGCCGAACCGGCCGTCCAGGAACATTTCCTCGAACTCGGCGGTATAGTTCTCCGCCAGTTGGGGCAGGTCAAAGCGCAGGAAGTTGTTGTTGTTTCGGTAGGTATCGTTTTCGGTCAGGTTCCAGGAACCGACCCAGAGGATGTGGCGGTCAATAATGACAAACTTGTCGTGCATAAAGGCCTGGCGCTCGTCGAAGACGATGGGGATGCCGGCCGCCAGGAGTCGGTCGGTGGCCTCCTTCATCTCCTCTTCCCCCAGGTTGCCCCCATCCAGCACCAGCCGCACCCGGACGCCGCGGCCGTGGGCGCGGAGCAGGGCCTGGGTAATGCTCTCCAGGTTGAACTCGAAGGAGGCGACGTCCACCTGCTCCCGAGCCGATTCGATGTCGGCAGCGACCTGGGCATCCAACCCGCCTTGATGGAGAGACTTGTCGGCAAAGTCGGGGGCGGTGAAAAAGGGCTGGACCCAGGAGCCGGTCGGCGCGGTAATGACCGCCGGGGCCGGCCCCAGCCCCAGCGGCCCCAAAAGGCCGGCCTGGTAGAGGCCGAGAAAGACGGCTACCAGCAGGAGGAGCAGCAGGTAGGCGAGCGAGGGCCGACGAGAAGGAGCCATAGTCTTTCTCCTTCGGCATCATGCCGACCAACGACAAGGCTCAGGCGCACCCTTAGACATAGATGAGGCTCTGTTCAATCTCGGCCGCAACCCAGGGTATCCGAATCCCCCGGATACCCGTGGGGGTCAACAAATCCACTCTTCGACCCAGCAGATGCTCCAGATATTCCGCCAACTCCACCCATCGGAATCCTATCGGGCGCCCCAATTCAACAACGAGATCGATATCGCTTTCTTCGTCCGGCTGTCCCTGGGCGTAAGAGCCGAATAGGCCTATCCTCTTGACACCGTACTCGGCGACAAGATGGGGATAACTCCGCCGCAATAAGGTGATAACTTCTGCGCGACTCAGCATCCTGCTTCGCATAGAAGAGCAACCTCCAGGCAGCGACCGACGGCCGGCATAGACGCTGGCGCACAGGTGGAAAGAAACCGCGCGGCAAGTAAGAGAGGCCAAATTGTCTTTCATCGGCTATAGCGCTCCGGATAGGCCCGATGCTCCAGTTCGGCCACGAACTTGACCGCTTCCATCGCCGCCCGGGCCCCGGTGCCCACAGCGGTAGCCACTTGGGGCAGGTAAAGTTCCTGGACGTCGCCGGCGGCAAAGACGCCCGGGACGCTGGTGTGCTGGGCCGCATCGGTCACAATATAGCCCCACTCGTTCAACTGCAACTGTCCCTGAAGGAACTGGGTGTTCGGCACCATGCCGATGTAGATGAAAACGCCGGAGACGGGCAGGACGCGCTCCTCCCCCGTCTTGAGGTTGCGCACCCGTACCCCGGTCACCGCCTGCTCGCCCAGGATTTCGGTAACGACGCTATCCCAGACGAAGGTGAACTTTTCGTTGGCCAGGGCCCGCTCCTGGACGATGGCATCGGCCCGCAGGCGGTCGCGGCGGTGGATGAGGTAAATTCGTTCGACGAAACGGGTGAGGAAGAGGGCCTCCTCGACGGCGCTGTTGCCCCCGCCGATCACGGCCACCTCCTTGCCCCGGTAGAAGAAGCCGTCGCAGGTGGCGCAGTAGGAAACGCCGCGGCCGGTCAAGTCCTTTTCCCCGGGGACATCCAGTTTACGGGGCGAGGCCCCGGTGGCAACGATGAGCGCCTCGGCCAGACGCTCCCCGCCGTAGGAGGTGATACGGAACGGGTGTTGAGAAAGGTCCACGGCGGTGGCCTCGTCCATCTCCACCCTGGCCCCAAAGTGCTCGGCCTGTTCTCGCATCTTTTGGGCCAGTTCGGCCCCCGAGATGCCCTCGGGAAAGCCGGGGTAATTTTCCACCCGGTCGGTCAGGGCCACCTGGCCGCCCAGGGCGCTGCCGGCCAGGACCAGGGTAGAAAGGCGGGCCCGCGCCGTGTAGATGGCGGCGGTCAGGCCGGCCGGGCCGGAGCCAAGGATAATGACATCGTACAACATCGTTACCCCCTCAGCAACACTTCACCCACAAGTTTTCGGATAGGCCCTAAAGCGGGATATTCCCGTGTTTCTTCGGCGGCAGCGACTGCCGCTTCGTCTGGGCCATCTCCAGGGCACGGACGAGGGCCGGCCGGGTGCGACGCGGTTCGATGACCGCCTCCACATAGCCCCGCGCTGCCGCCTCGTAAGGGTTGGAGAACTTGGCTTCGTAATCGGCCACCAGTTCGGCCAGACGGGCCTGGGGGTCAGGTGCGGCTTGCAACTCCTTACGGAAGATGATCTTGACCGCTCCATCCGCCCCCATCACGGCGATCTCCGCCGTGGGCCAGGCCACGTTATAATCAGAGCGCAAGGAGAGGGAAGACATCACCACATAGGCCCCGCCGTAGGCCTTGCGGGTGATGACAGTCAGTTTGGGCACGGTCGCCTCGGCGTAGGCAAAGATGAGCTTGGCCCCGTTGCGGATGATGCCGCCCCACTCCTGGTCGGTGCCGGGCTGGTATCCGGGGACGTCCACAAAGGTGACCAGCGGGATATTGAAGGCGTCGCAGAAGCGGACGAAACGGGCCCCCTTGATCGAAGCCAGGTTATCGAGGACTCCCCCCAGGACGGCCGGCTGGTTGGCGATCACCCCTACCGGCCGGCCGTTCAGCCTGGCAAAGCCGACAACGATATTCTGCGCCCAGTACCGATGGACTTCGAAGAAGACGCCGTCATCCACAACGGCCCGGACGACCTCCTTGATGTCATAGGGCTTCTTGGGGCTATCGGGGACGATGGTATCCAGTTCGGGGGCTTCCCGGTCGGGGTCGTCGGTCGGAGGAATATAGGGCGGGTCCTCCATATTGTTTGAAGGGAGATAACTGAGGAGGGTGCGCACCTGGCGGAAAAGGTCGTCCTCGTCCTCGGTAGCAAAGTGGGCTACGCCGCTTTTGGTATTGCAGGCCATGGCTCCGCCCAGTTCCTCCTGGGTGACCTCCTCGCCGGTGACGGCCTTGATCACTTCAGGGCCGGTGATGAACATGTAACTGGTGCCCTTGACCATAAAGGTAAAGTCGGTGATAGCCGGTGAGTAGACGGCTCCCCCGGCACAGGGGCCGGCGATGATCGAAATCTGGGGGATGACGCCGGAGGAGATGACGTTGCGGTAGAAGATGTTGCCGTAGCCATGGAGGGAGACCACCCCCTCCTGGATGCGCGCCCCGCCGGAGTCGTTGATACCGATACAGGGCACGCCCATACGGAGGGCCAGGTCCATCACTTTGCAGATTTTCTCAGCGGCGACCTCGCTCAGTGTCCCTCCGATGGCGGAGAAATCCTGGGAAAAGACGCAGACGCGCCGGCCGTCCACCGTCCCCCAACCGGTGACCACGCTGTCCCCCAGTGGGCGGCGCTTCTGCATCTCAAAGTCGTAGCAGCGGTGCAAGACGAGCGCGTCGATTTCGACGAAACTTCCCGGATCGAGCAATTTCTCGATGCGCTCGCGGGCGGTGAGTTTCCCCCGTTTGTGCTGGGCTTCCACGGCCTCCGGAGAGGGGACGGTGGCCTCCTGAAGGCGTTGACGCAGTTCCTCGATCCGTTCGGCGGTCGTTTTCATCGGCAACTCCTCTCATTCGATGATCACCAACGGCACGTCGGGGTTGACGCTATCGCCGGGGGCGCAGTTTACAGCCCGGACGACGCCGTCGCGGGGCGCCCTGAGTTCGCTTTCCATCTTCATCGCCTCCAGGACCAGCACCACCTGGCCGGCCTGGACTCGGTCCCCCACCTGGACGTGCACGGCGATCACCTTGCTGGGCATCATGGCCATAAGCGCCCCTTCGACGACGGCCGGGGCGATGGCCGGCCGCTCGACTTTCGCGGGCAAGACGCGCTCGCGTACCAGGCCGATGACCTCGAAGGGGTACTCCACGCCGTCCACCACGGCCACCTGCCGGCCGTCATCCCCCGAACGCAGTTCCACCTCGTAGTAGATGCCGTCAATAGCCACGGTGAAGCGATTTCCCTCGGCCCGGACGATTTCCCAGGCCAGGTTGAAGCCCTCTACGGCCATTCGCCCCCCATCCACCTCGACGGCATAGGGGCGGTCCTTGACTCGCAGTTGAAATTTCTTCATCGGCATACCTCTTTCAGAGGGAACGATAGGTACGGCCTCGGGTGGCCTCCAGCCGGCCGGCCCATTTCCACGGCTCGATCCGTTCCCGGGGCGGCGCGGCCTCCTTCCGGGGCGGCTCATAGGCGACGGCGGCGGCGATGGCGGCGACCACCTGGCCGGGGACGTCGGTAAAGGTGCGTCGCCAGCGCAGGAACTCGGGTGTGATCTGGGGGAAGAGAGCCTGGGAAATAACGTCCTTTTCCGATTCGGCCAGGTCGCCGAGGGACTGGCGAGCCTTTTCCAGTTCAGAAGGGAGGGTATCGGCCGGCCGGCCGTTTATCGGCTTTTCGTCGCCGACCACCTTGCGCTGTACCTCCGGGTCAATGGGGGCTGGCGGCCGGCCGTAATAGCCCATGACATACTGGCGTACCTCTTTGGGCACGACCTTGTAGCGCTCTCCGGTGACGACGTTGAGCACAGCCTGGGTGCCCACGATCTGGCTGGAAGGAGTAACGAGCGGCGGATAGCCCAATTCGGCCCGCACCCGAGGGACCTCCTTCAGCACATCTTCGTAGCGGTCCAAAGCGTTTTGCTCGCGCAGTTGGGCATCCAAGTTGGAGAGCATCCCGCCGGGAATCTGGTAGGCCAGGACACGCACGTCCACCGTGCGCAACTGGCCCTCATATTTGGCATATTTGGCCCGCACCCGGGCAAAGTAGTCGGCGATCTCGGTCAGGAGTTCCAGGTCCAAACCGGGGTCCCAGGGTGTACCCTGGAGGGAAGCCACGAGCGACTCGGTGGGCGGCTGGGAAGTGCCCAGGGCCAGGGAAGAGATGGCCGTATCCACCACGTCGGCGCCGGCCTCCACCGCCTTGAGGAGCACGGCCATGCCCATGCCGCTGGTATAGTGGGTATGTACCTGCACCGGAATATGGGGGAAGGCCTCCTTCAGGCGGGTGACCAGTTCATAGGCCGCGTAGGGGGCCAGAAGGCCGGCCATATCCTTGATACAGATCGAATCGGCCCCCATATCTACCATCCGGCGGGCCATTTCCACGTAGGACGGAATATCGTGCACCGGGCTGATGGTGTAGGAGATGGCCCCCTGGACGTGTTTTCCCACTTTCTTGATAGCGACAAAGGCTGTCTCCATATTCCGCAGGTCGTTCAGGGCGTCGAAGACGCGGAAGATGTCAATACCCACCTCGGCGGCGTGATAGACAAAGCGCTCCACCACGTCGTCGGCATAGTGGCGGTAGCCGACCACGTTCTGGCCGCGCAAAAGCATCTGGAAAGGGGTGTGGGGAATGGCCTGGCGAAGAAGGCGCACCCGTTCCCAGGGGTCCTCCCGCAGGAAACGCATGGCGCTGTCGAAGGTGGCTCCACCCCACATCTCCAGGGAGTGGAAGCCCACTCGGTCCAGGAGGGGACCGATGGGGAGCATGTCCTGCAGACGCATCCGGGTGGCCAGAAGCGACTGATGGGCGTCGCGGAGGACGGTATCGGTGATGCGAACCGGTTTCGGTTGAGCGACCATCGCACCTCCTTTCTTACACTTGGATAACGGTTTGTATTATACCCCATTCGGGGAGAAATGGCAAAGCGGGTTGCACAGCCGGAGGGAGTGGTGTATAATAGAAATATCCCGTTCGGAGAGGGCGGGGGTCGGCAGATATTCGGGCCGGCTGGTATCTTTTGATCCTGGACACCACCTGGAGGAGACGCCATGTCGGGTCTGTTCGGAGGCAGGCGGGAACCGATGCCGGCTGCGGCGGAAGGCAAGCCGGAGACGGTGATCGGCAGCACGACAAGCATCGAGGGGGCGATCATCAAGTCGGACGGAAACGTCCGCATTGACGGTTCAGTGGAGGGGCAGATCGAGGTGGCCGGTGGGGTGATCGTGGCCAAGACGGGCCGGGTGATCGCCAACATCCGTGCCCGGCACGTCTTCGTGGCCGGGGCGGTCAAGGGCGATATCGAGGCTCCGGCCGGCCTGGAAATCACCAGCACGGGTCGAGTCTTTGGCAACATCACGGTGGGCATGTTGCAGATCGAACAGGGGGGCGTCTTCCGCGGCCAGAGTTTTATGGGCGGAGAAGGCGTGCAGGAGCCGTTGCTTCTGGAGGGGCCGGCCCAGGTCGTGGAGGGGGAGGCCGGGGGTGAAGCAAGGTAGGCTGGCCCGCTTCTGGCGCCGTCTGGGAATCCGCCTGAAGGAAGCGCTGGGGCAGAACATCTTTCTCTGCGACAACTGCAAGTGGAACTGGCCCAATGCCTGTCATCGGCGAGAACGGCCCAACGCGACCGAATGTACGGATTATGCCGCTAGAGGGCGATGAAGGAGGAGGCCATGGAGAAGGAGACGGGGCGCTGGCGACGTCCAGGGGTTTTCCTGGCCATCGCCGTGCTCGTCGCCGTGGCCGTTTATTTCCTGGTGATCTTTGTCAAACAATCGCTGATCTTCTATGACCTGACGCGGAAGAGCCGGGCTCAAGAAGCGCGGGTCACCCAGTTGGCCCTGGAAAACGAGGCTTTGCGGGAACGCTTGGAGGGTTATAAGGACCGTCCACTTTGGGTCAAGAAGTCTCTTCCCTACAAGGAAACGGGCGAAAGGGTAGCCATCCCGGTGGAGGAAAGTGCAAGGCAAGAAGCGGGCCGGCCGGAGATGGAGAAAACCGCGACGCTTCGGGAGGAACTGGCCGCCTTGCCGACCTGGCAAAAGTGGCTTTGGATTATCTTTGTGGGTGCTGAACGCTAGTTGGCCGAAGTGGCGGAACCGGCAGACGCGACGGTCTCAAAAACCGTTGGAGGGCAACCTCCGTGTGGGTTCGAGTCCCACCTTCGGCATGAAGGGGACAAGCCTCCCTCGCCTAGGTCGGTTTGTCAAACCGACTTACTTCTCTAGAGTCCCACCTTCGGCATAGGGGGCCAAGGCTTCCCCGGTAAGACGAAAAATCACCACCCCATCGGGGCAGAGCACCTCGATTTCCTGTAGGCCGGTACCTCCTAGGCTACGCAAGTCGCCACCGCAGCGCACGACCTCGAGTGCGGGGAAGATTTTGATGAAGGAGGTCGGGCAGAAGTCGGCCGGGCAGCCGTAGGTGCATTCGAAGGTGTCCCCCGGTTCCAGTCCTAACCGGCTCTCTTCGGCCCGGTTCTCCTTCCCCACGCGCAGGACGACGATGCGAAAGCGCCAGTTCCCCGGATACCACTTTTCATCCTGGCCCTCCCCGATTCCGGCCTTGTTCTGCTGGAACAGAAGATCGCCCTCCGAGCAGGCCAAACGTGTAAACGCGCCAACGGCACTATGGCTCCAGTACCCCCTCCGTTTCGCCCTCGACGGCGATCACCACCTCCCGGACCGAGGGAAATTCCAGGAGCGTCCGGGCAATCTGCTGGCGGATGAGCATCACCCGCAGGGAACCGCCGCCATAGGCCCGGAGTTCCCTGGAGAAATCGGCCGTGGCTATGCCACCCTCGATCCTGAGGCTGAGCAGCCGCACCCGTGGTCCCCAGCCGGGCCCGCGGCCGGGATAGCGCAATACCTCGGCCGGGAGCGGGATGGCGGTCTGGAGGCCGGCCTGATTGGGGGGCGGGCCCCACAGAAGTTCCTCCAGGGCGGCCGTGCCGATTCGCACTGTCCTGGGAACATAGACCTGCACCGGCACCAGCTCCTCACCGCGCACAAAGTACACCGTGACCGGCTGGACCTCCGGATCGTCCCAGTGGAGGACGGTGAGTTCCTGTCGGGCCAAGAGGGTGCCCTCCGGGGATCGGATTTCCAGCGTAGCGGGCTGGGTTGGGGGAAGGGTCGGCGGCTTCGGGCCTTCCCACCAGAGGCTTTCGATGAGCAGGCCGCGTCCATCTTCGCCCTCCAGGAGGGTATAAGTACGGGAAACCTCCGTGCCGTCTTGCCAGCGCAGGGTGGCGACAACCTTTTCGCCCGGCCGGCCCAGGCGTGCCAGGAGGTGCAGGGGCAGGGTCGCCCGGGCCCCGGGTGCCGGGACTTCGATCCGGCCTTCGGGAGAAAGCACAACCTCTACCGCGGCATAGGTCATCACCGCGCCGTCCTTCGGGCTGATCTCCAGCACTTCTACCCGACCCGGGCCGGCCGCGTCTATAGTGAAAGGAATCTGTCCGGAAAAAGGCCCCGGCTGTCCCATCTCCGCGGCAACCTGGACCGGACCTTGGCCGAGAAGGTTCCCCTGGGCATCTACCACCCGGCCTAGGAGGGTGGACTCGAAGGGGGACATCTTGACCCGTCCTCGCACCTCGACCGGGCTGGAGACCGTGCTTCCGGGCAGAGGGAAGTCGATCACGATCTCGTTGGGGATGGGGGTAGGAGCGGCCGTGGGCCCAACCTCGGCGGTAGGAGCCAGGCCGCCGGCCGTAGCCTTGGGCGATGGGCCTGCCGTAGGCAATGTGGGCGTGGGCAGCAAGGGGGACATGGCCGGCCCACAGGAAACCGAAAGGAAGAAAAGCCAAAAGATAACTAGACCAATCCGGCGCATGCGAAACCTCCTCCGGTCTAATCAACGGCCGAGGATAGTGTACCACCGTTGTCGCCACCTGTCAAGCCGCAAAAGCAACGTTGACAATTCCACGACAACCCGTTATACTTGAAGTAAAGCCGGCAGGGGAAACGACCGGAAACCTTTAGACCCCCGGAAACCCTTTTCTCCGGCCTTGCACCAGGCGACGCCGATAGTTCCCTTTTCCCGAAGAGCCGGCCAAAGCGGAACGATGACCGAACCTGAGGAGGAACTCGTACAGCGGGCTCGACGGGGCGACCTGGAGGCTTTTAACCGACTGGTACTGGCCTACCAGGGACAGGTCTACGCCCTGGCTTACCGCTTGCTGGGCGATGCCGATTCCGCTGCCGATGCTGCCCAGGAGGCCTTTTTTTCCGCCTTTCAGCATATCGCTCGTTTCCGAAAAGGCTCCTTTCGGGCCTGGCTGCTGCGTATCACGGCCAATTTCTGCTACGATGTGTTGCGAAAACGACGTACCCACCCCCAGGCCTCTTTGGAAAGCCTCTCGACCAACCTCGAGGTCCGTCTTCCGGCCGGAGAACCCGGGGAAGACCCCACCGCCCAGGCCGAACAGGAGGAACTGTCCCAAGAAATCCAGCGGGCCTTGAACACCTTACCTCCGGAACAGCGGGCCGTTATCGTCCTTTGCGACATCGAGGAATTCCCCTATGATCAGGCCGCCCGAACCCTGGGCATTTCCCTGGGCACGCTCAAATCCCGGCTCAGCCGGGGACGGGCCCGCTTGCGGGAGTACTTCTGGGAACGGCGGGAACTTTTGCCGGCTTCTATGCGTTCTATTTTTGCATCTCACGATTTTGGCGAACCGGAGGAAAATCCGGATGAAGCAGAATAATTCTATTTCCTCCCGACACCCTTCTCCCCAGGAAATTGCCGCATTGGAAGGTGGCTTTCTCTCGCCCAAGCGCGAGCGACGCCTTCGCCAGCACCTCGAAGAATGCCCGGATTGTCGCCGCCATCTAGATGAAGTGCGGTCTGTGCGTTCCCTGCTGAAGAACGTCTCCTATCCTCTTCCTCCTCGGAAACTGACCCTTTCCCCGGAGCAAGTGCGCCGGGGCCGGCCGGTCCTCTGGTATCCGGTCTTCCGGATGGCAACGGCGGTTGTGGCCGTCCTGGTCCTTTTCCTTTTCCTGGCCGAGCCGCTCCTCCTGATTCCCCGGCCGGCCACGGCCACCCCTCGGCCCATCGCCACCAAGCCCACGCCTTCCATTTCGCCTTCCCCGAAACCGGCGGTCGTGGCCCCGGCCTTCACCCGACGGCCGGCCCCTACCGGCCTTTCCGTCCCCGTAGAAACCGCCTATCCGGAACCGAAGCCTTCGCCTTGGATTCGAGTTGTGACACCTCGAACCGAGCCTCCGGTTGCCCCCTCGACGGACGGAAAGGCGGGAATTTCGCTCTGGCCCCTCCGGGCCGGGGGGCTTTTGCTCCTGAGCCTCAGCCTCGGCCTGACCTGGTGGGCCTACCGGCGGGAACGGGTTTTCCTCTAACGACCAGCGGGTTTGATGTTTTTCCTGGACCGGTCGGCTTCTCGCTAAAAAGCAGGTCAGACTCTGCGTCTCTGCGCTGAATAGTTCCGAACGATCAACGATTAGCGATCAACGGAATCTCAGGATAACGGCGCAGGCGTTCGATAAAGAGCCGGCGGATCTCCTCCAGGCGCTCCGGCGTGCGGGCTTCGAAGCGCAATACCAGCACCGGCTGGGTGTTGGAGGCTCGGAGCAAACCCCACCCGTCGCCAAAGAGCACCCGTACCCCGTCCACATCCACGGTAGGATAATCCCGGCGAAATTCATCCCCGATCTCCTGGACTACACGGAACTTGACTTCGTCGGGACAGAAGAGGCGGATCTCAGGCGTGCCGGGATAGGAGGGAATCGTCGAGAGGAGGGCGCTCAACGGCTCCTTCTGCCGGGAAAGGAGGCGCAACAGCCGGCAGGAAGCGTAGATGGCGTCGTCGTAGCCGAAATATTCGTCGGCAAAGAAGAGGTGTCCGCTCATCTCGCCAGCCAGCGGGGCCCCCTCCTGGCGCATCTTCTCCTTGATGAGGGAGTGTCCGGTCTGCCACATCACCGGCCGGCCGCCCAATGCCTCTACCTCCTCCACCAGGGCTTGGGAACATTTGACCTCGAAGATGATCGGGGCACCGGGGTGCCGGGCCAGGACCTCCCGGGCGAAAAGGGCCAGGAGGCGATCCCCCCAGACGATCTCTCCCCGGTCATCCACCACCCCGAGACGATCGGCGTCGCCATCATAGGCCAGGCC
Organism: Chloroflexia bacterium; assembly: GCA_036172265.1. Lineage (GTDB taxonomy): Bacteria > Chloroflexota > Chloroflexia > DTKN01 > DTKN01 > JASFBA01. Next base: position 17,389 of record JASFBA010000004.1, on the reverse strand, counting down.
CACGTCGGCTTGCTCTTCCTTCACCCGGGCGATCAGGTCCTGGAGCGCTTCCACTACTGTAGGATCGGGATGATGATGGGGGAAACGGCCGTCCGGTTCGCAGTAGAGGGGCGTGACCTGGCAGCCCAGGTCGTGGAGCAGACCGGGGACGAGGGGGCCGGCCGTGCCGCTGCCGGCATCTACCACCACCCGAAGGGGACGCTCTAAAGTTATCCTCTCCTTGACGGCCGAAAGGTAATCCGGCACGACCTCCCGAGGGGTACAGTGTCCTCGCCCCCGTTCCAGGTCGCCCCGGCAGATCAAGTGGTAGAGTTGCTGAATCTGCTCTCCATAGAGAGTTGTCCGGCCCAGGGCGACCTTGAAGCCGTTCATCTCCGGCGGGTTATGGCTGCCGGTCACCTGGACACCCCCCTGCACCGGCAGGGTGAAGAGGGCGAAGTAGAGCACCGGTGTGGGGTGCATCCCGGTGTCCAGGACATCCACGCCGGCCGAAAGGAGGCCCTGGATCACGGCGGCGTGCAGTTCCGGCGAACTCAGGCGGTTATCCCGGCCGACCGCCACGGTCTTTCCCCCCTGCCGGATGACCATCGTGCCCAGGGCCCGGCCGATCTGCTCGGCCACCTCCGGCGTCAGGTCCTGGCCGACGGTGCCCCGAACGTCGTACTGGCGAAAGATCAGCGGACTGACTTCGGACATATCCACCTCCGGTTGGCAAACGAACTGGACATCGGCAAAATTGCCTTATGTTACCCTTGATGAGCATTTGTTTCCACCAAGACGGCATTTTGTCGGCGCTTCCCCCACCGGGGAGCCGTGAGGCAGGACGCCGATGATGTTTTCGCCTCACCGGGCGAAACTCGCCAGAGTCCAGAAGCGAACTCTCCGGCCCGGATTGTACGACCATCCCGGCCGGGATGCAACTCTTTCGGCCAGCCTCTGCCCACCCTCCCCTAACTGGCCCCGCACAACCCCTCTTCCTTCACATCCAGTTCGGTCATTTCCCCGGTCACGGTAAAGATCACCCGTTCGCAGATGTTGGTCACCCGGTCGCCGGTGCGCTCCAGGTTGTGCGCTACCCAGAGGAGGTGGGTAGCCCCATCGATGGTCCGGGGATCGGCGATGATGTAGGTAAGCAGTTCTCGGTAGACCTGGTTGTAGAGGGCATCGAGTTCGTTATCCTCCTCGGGAATGGCCCGCGCCGCGGCCGCGTCGCGCCGGATAAAGGCCTCCAGCGCCCGGTGGAGCATATCGCGGGCCTTTTCAGCCATGCGCGGGATGTCAATGAGCGGCTTGACCAGCGGCCCCGTCCCGATCATCAGGCTGATGCGGGCGATTCCCTTGGCATAGTCGCCGATGCGCTCCAGTTCGGTGGCGATCTCCAGCACGGCGGCGATGGTACGCAGGTCGCCGGCCAGCGGCTGCTGGGTGGCGATGAGCGTCAGGCACTCGGCTTCGATGGCAAAGCGCCTCTCGTTGATGATCTGATCCGCCAGGATCAGCCGGCGGGAGGCCTCCAGGTCGCGCCGTTTGAGCGCGGCCACCGCTTCCATCAAGGCGTCTTCCACCATACTGCCCAGGACCAGCACATCTTCCTGGAGTTTCTGCAGTTGCTGCTCGAACGTTTGTCTGCCCATCTGTCCTCCTTCCCCTCACCCCTCTCCCCCCTGGGGAATGAGGGGTGAGGGGGTCACCCTGCCCGCCCGGTGATATAGTCCTCCGTAAGCCCCTGGCTGGGCCGGGTGAAGAGGGTCTGGGTGGAACCGAACTCCACCAGCCGGCCTAGCCAGAAGAAACCGGTCCAATCGGAAACCCGGGCCGCCTGCTGCATGTTGTGGGTGACCACAACGATGCAGTAGTGTTCCCGCAGTTGCCGCATAAGTTCCTCGATCCCCAGCGTGGCAATGGGGTCGAGGGCCGAGCACGGCTCGTCCATCAGGATCACCTCGGGACGAACGGCGATGGCCCGAGCGATACAGAGGCGTTGCTGCTGGCCCAGGGCCAGGTTCAGAGCGTCCTCCCGGAGGTTATCCTTCACTTCCTCCCACAGGCCGGCCTGCCGGAGGCTTTCCTCCACGATGTCCTCGAGTTCCCGTCCCCGGGCCAGGCCCAGTACCCGCGGGCCAAAGGCCACGTTGTCAAAGATGGACTGCGGAAAAGGGTTGGGCCGTTGAAAGACCATGCCTACCCGCCTTCGCAACTCGACCACATCGGTCCCAGGGGCGTAGATGTCCCGGCCGTCCAGGAGAATGCGTCCTTCCACCCGCGTGCCCGGAATCGTGTCATTCATCCGATTGAGGCAGCGCAAGAAGGTAGACTTGCCGCATCCGGAAGGCCCGATGAGGGCAGTGATCTGCCGGTCCAGAATGTCTACGGAAACATCGAACAGGGCCGGCTGGGAGCGATAGTAAAAGTTCAGGTGCTCCACCCGAATCTTGGTTCGTTCGGCGACTGCCGGCGTTGTCCGCTGCTGAGCCAGATCCATCCGTTCCATTTTACCCGAACCGTCCGGTGACATAGTCCTCCGTCCGCCGGTCGCGGGGGTTAGTGAAGAATTCGCCACCCGGACGGGCCTCGATGAGTTCCCCCATCAGGAAAAAGGCGGCGAAATCGGCCAGGCGGGCCGCCTGCTGGATGCTGTGGGGAACGATGACGATGGTATAGTCCCGTTTCAACTCCATCAGCGTGCGCTCCACCTTGCCGGTGGAGATGGGATCGAGGCCGGAGGTTGGCTCATCCAGGAGAATCACCTCCGGATTCAGGGCCAGGGTACGGGCGAGACAGAGGCGCTGTTGCTGGCCACCGGAAAGGGTGCTGGCCGGCTCGTCCAGGCGGTCCTTGACCTCGTCCCAGAGGGCGGCCTGGCGGAGGCAACGCTCGACGAGCGTATCCAGGCGGGCACGGTCGCGGATGCCAGCCAGTCGCGGGCCATAGGTCACGTTTTCCCGTACCGTCCCCGGCAGAGGGAGCGGAAGGGCAAAGACCATGCCCACCCGCCGGCGCAGGGCGGTGACGTCTACGCCGGGGGCATAGATGTCTTGCCCGTCCAGGAGAATGCGGCCGCTCATCCGGGTTCCCTCGAGCAGGTCGTTCAGGCGGTTGATCAGGCGAAGGAGGGTGGTCTTGCCTCCGCCGGCCGGCCCCAGAAGGACGGTGATGGCGTTGGCCGGGATGTCCAGCGAGACGTTGCGCAGGGCCGGCTTTTCTCCGTAAAAGTAACTGACCTTTTCGACGCGGATCTTGGCGGACATCTTTTCACCACCACCGCCGGCGACGGTAGTAACTTCGGATCAGGGTGGCCACGATGTTCATCGAGAGGACCACGGTAAGGAGGACCAGCGCCGTGCCGTATTGAATCTGGAGCGGCATCCCCGGCACCTGCGTGCTGATGACGTAGAGGTGGTAGGGCAGGGCCATCGTCTCGTCCAGGATGGAGGTGGGCAGACGGGGCAGGTAGAAGGCGGCCACGGTGAAGAGGATCGGGGCCGTTTCCCCTGCCGCCCGCAATAGGCCCAGGAGAATGCCGGTGATGATGCCCGGCAGGGCCTGGGGGAGGACAATATGGTAAATGCCCTGCCATTTGCTTCCCCCCAGGCTGGCGCTGACGAGGCGGAACTCCACCGGCACCGAGCGCAGGGCTTCTTCAGAAGCGCTAATAATGACAGGAAGGGTCATAATGGCCAGGGTGAGCGAACCGGCCAGGATGGAGGAACCGAACTGTAAAAAGAGTACGAAAAGCCCCAGTCCGAAGAGGCCGTAGACCACCGAAGGGATGCCGGCCAGGTTGATGATCGCCAGGCGGATGGCTCGGGTGAGCCAGGTGTCACGGGCGTACTCAGCCAGATAGACGGCCCCGCCTACCCCGATGGGAATCGCCACCAGCGCCGTGCCCAGCGTCAGAAGCAACGTGCCAACGATGGCCGGCAGGATGCCGCCGGCCTTCATCCCCTCCCGGGGCATCCCGGTCAAAAACTCCCAGGAGAGCCCTGCCGCGCCCCGGACGACGATCGTGCCCACGACAAAGAGGATGGGCAGCACCACCGCCAGGGCAGCCAACCCCACCATCAGGAAACCGACCTTTTCCTGTAGACGACGGCTCACTAGCGTAATCCCCCGCGACGCTTTTGCTGGAAGATGGTCAGGGCTGCCGTCAGATTGATGAGAAAGGTGATCAGGAAGAGGAGGATGCCGATGGCAAAGAGGACATGATAGTGCGCGCTTCCTTTGGCCACCTCCCCCATCTCGGCCGCGATCGTCGCCGTCATCGTGCGGACCGGGCGGAAGAGGGCATCCCAGGAAAGCGGCAACCGGGCGGCGTTCCCGGTCACCATCATCACCGCCATCGTCTCCCCGATGGCCCGGCCCATCCCCAGCATCACCGCGGTGACGATGCCGGAGCGCGCCGCCGGCACGACCACCCACCAGATGGTTTGCCAGCGGGTCGCCCCCATCGCCAGGGCAGCATCGCGGTAACTTTTAGGGACGGCGTCCAAGGCGTCCTCGGCCACGCTGATGATGGTGGGGAGGGACATATAGGCCAGGATGAGCGCCCCGGTGAAGGCGGTCAGACCGGTCGGCGTGCCCAGCACCTCCCGGACGAGCGGGGCCAGCACCGTCATGCCGAAGAAGCCCAGGACCACCGAGGGGATGCCGGCCAGCACCTCGATAAGCGGTTTCAGGATTTCCCGGACCCAGTTGGGGGCTACCTCACGCACAAAGACGGCCGTAGCCACTCCTAGCGGAAGGGCAACCAGGATGGCGTTCAGCGTTACCACCACCGAGCCCAGGAGGAGTGGAAGTACCCCGTAAAGGCCGAAGGTGGGATACCAGCGCGTGCCGAAGAAGTTGTCCGGTGAGGTTTCCCCAAAGGCCGGCAGGCCCTCGCGGAGAAGGAAAAGGAAAATGAGGACCACAAAGCCGATGGTGGAAAAGCCCATCGCCCGGATGAAAGCGACGATGAAAAATTCCGTCCAACGCGTCCGACCGGGTGAACCGACCATCTCCACCTCGCTAACGCAGCGGCACAAAGCCCAGTTCGGTCACCAAGGCCTGGCCCTCGTTCAGAATCCAATCCAGATAGGTCCGCACCTTTTCATCCGGCTCGCCGGCCGTGTACATATAGAGCGGCCGGGCGATGGGATAGGAGCCGTTCTTGACCGTTTCGGCAGAGGGGAACACATAAGGGGCACCCTCCTCGCGGGCCACCGCCAGTACCTTTTGATCGGGCGTTACATACCCCAGACCGTCGTAGCCAATGGCATTGGGGTTCTGGCGCACCTCGGCGCTGATGCCCTCTGAGGAAGGCATGAGCAGAGCCTCGGGCGAGAAGAGGAGGTCGCTATCCTTCTGTCCTAGACGGATAACGTGCTCCAAAAAGTAAACATAGGTGCCCGAATTGGACTCGCGGGAAAGGAGCACGATAGGTCGGTCCTCGCCCCCCACCTCGCGCCAGTTGGCGATCTTGCCGGTGTAGATGTCCGAAAGTTGCTGGAGGGTTAGCCCGTCCACCGGATTGGAGGGATGGACCACGATGGCGATGGCGTCATAGGCCACGGTGTACTCCTGGGGGAAGGTGCCGTTGGCGCGGGCCGAGGCCAGTTCCTCTTCCTTCATCTCTCGGGAGGCGTTAGCGATGTCCACCGTGCCATTGATGAGGGCGGCGATGCCGGTGCCGGAGCCGCCGCCGCTCACGGAGATGCGCACTTCGGGGTGGAGTTGCATATAGGCCTCGGCCCAGGCCAAGGCCAGGTTGACCAAGGTATCGGAGCCCTTGATCACGATCGTCCGGGCGGCCGGCACCTCCGGGCTCGGCGGTTGTTCCCCGCAGGCGGCAAGGAGGCCGGCCCAGAGGAACAAAACTGGGAGAGCCAGAAGAAACCCGAATCTGGCCATCCCGACCGGGGTGTGTTTCAGCTCGCAGAGCATTTCCACAGGACAAGCCTCGAAATTCGGCGGTCGTAGGGACGAGGCGGCACCTCGCCCTTCCTAAGACTTCCCGGCGGTCTCCTCAGGGCAATGGGCAGAAGATGCGGCCGGCCTGGCCAGCGCCTCTTTCCCATAGTTCAACCCTCGTTCAAAGGCACGTTGGTTCAGTTCCTCCGTCCCCGGCGGCACCGAGGAAAGGATGGCCTGGCGCATCGCCTCTGCTGAGATAACTCCGGCCACAGCGGTGAAAAAACCCAGCATAACGATGTTGGCCACAACACTTCGCCCCAGTTCCTCGGCCAGGCGGGTGGCCGGGATGGAGTAGAGGCGGACGCCAGGTGGCACCTCGCCCGGTTCCACCAGGTCGGCATCCACGATGAGCAATCCGTCGGGGGCCAGTTCCTCGCGGTAGCGCTCATAGGCCGGCTGCGACATAGCCACCAGGATGTTGGGGCGTAGGAGGTGCGGGTAAAGGATGGCCTCGTCGGAAATGATGAGTTCGGCGCTGCAGGCTCCACCCCGCGATTCCGGGCCGTAACTTTGCGTCAACGTGGCGTTGCGCCGGTCATAGAGCGTGGCCGCCTTCCCGGAGATAAAGCCGGCCAAGATAATGCCCTGCCCCCCAAAACCGCAGAAACGCACTTCCACCCGGTCCATCACATGACCTCCCTGAGGCTCAAGGTCCAGGGCTTGGGGCTCAGGGCGCAGGGTCCCAGGCCCCTACGCCCCGAGCCCTAAGCCCTCTCCTCCAGGTACAACTTCCGGATGACCTCCTCCCGCTTCTGGCCGTAGTGGCTTTCCCGCCACAGCCAGTCGCGGAACTCCAGGTAACTGGGCCGGTCCAGGTTGAGGAAATTTCCCACCACGATTGGCCCTCCGAAATAGATGTCGGCTTCGCGGGGGTCGGCCTTGTGGCGGATGACGCTCTTCTCACGGAAATAGCGCATCATATCCAGCCCACTGCCCAGGCGGTTGGCCCGCCCGTAAAGGGTCGGGCAGGGCGAGATGACCTCGACAAAGGTAAAGCCCCGCTTGTTCAAAGCCTCCAGGAGGGAGCGTTCCAACTGGCGTACCTGGAGCGTGGTCCACCGTGAGACGTAGACGGCACCGCTGGCGGCAGCCAGATAAGGGAGGTTGAAGGGCGGTTCGTAGTTGCCGTAGGGCGAGGTGGTCGTGCGGGCGGCCACCGGCGTGGTAGGGGCCACCTGCCCGCCGGTCATGCCATAGTTCAGGTTATTCACGCAGATGACGGTCATATCCAGGTTGCGGCGGGCGGCGTGGATAAAGTGGTTGCCGCCGATGGCGATGAGGTCGCCGTCGCCGGAAAAGACCACCACTTTGAGTTCGGGGTTGGCCAGTTTCAGCCCGGTGGCGAAAGGGATGGCCCGGCCGTGGGTGGTGTGGAACGAATCCAACCGGACATAGCCGGCCACCCGCCCCGAGCAACCGATGCCCGAGACCACGGCGACCTTGTCCAGGTCGAAGTCGGTCTGTAGAAGGGCGCTCAAGAAACAGGTCAGAGCCACGCCCAGCCCGCAGCCAGGGCACCAGATATGAGGAATGCGATCTTCCCGCAAGAGGGCATCGAAGGGATGACGTTCGCCGGTCTCCAGTTCCCGGGCCACCTCCTCCGGAGGGACCCAGTGGCAAGCCTCGGTCATCAGACGTTGTTCAACCCGGTCCCAGCGGTCCATCTGTTCTCCTTCGCCCCTCACCCCTCCCTCGGGGTGAGGGCAGCGCGCTCAATCGCCTCCAAAATCTCATCGGGATGGATGACTTCCCCACCCATACGGAGGACGGGAAAGACGCATGCCCGGCCGGCCGCGCACCGTTCCACCTCCAGGGAAATCTGACCGGCGTTCAGTTCGGGCACGACAAAGGCCCGGGCCCGCCCGGCCAGGGCGCGGAGACGCTTTTCGGGAAAAGGCCAGACAGTCACCAGTTTGACCATGCCCACCTTCAGGCCCTTTTCTCGGGCCTGCTGCACCGGGAGGAGGGCCACACGGGCCGAGATGCCATAGGCGACGACGATCACATCGGCATCCTCGGTGCCACCCTCCTCGATGCGGATGATGTCATCGGCGTTGCGCCGGATCTTCTCCACCAGGCGGCGGACCAGTTGCTCCTGGGCCGAGGCGACGGTGGCCGGATAACCACGTTCGTCGTGGGTCAGGCCGGTCACGTGGAAGCGGTAGCCCTGGCCGGCGATGGCCATCGGGGGAACCAGGTCCTCTTCCGGCTCAAAAGGACGGTACTGCTCCGGGGGTACCCGGGCCAGTCGGCGGGGAAAGAGGTGGATCTTTTCGGCCGGCGGGATGACCACCCGTTCGGTCATATGGCCGACCGACTCGTCGGTCATAATGAGGACGGGGAGCCGATACTTTTCGGAGAGGTTGAAGGCGATGATGGTCACGTCGAAAAGTTCCTGGGGGGAGGTGGCTGAGAGGGCGATGATCTCATAGACGCCATGGCTGCCCCAGCGGGCCTGCATGATGTCGCCCTGGCCGACCAGGGTGGGCAGTCCGGTGGAGGGGCCGGCCCGCTGGACATTCACGACCACACAGGGGGTCTCCAGCATCACCCCCAACCCCAGGTTCTCCATCATCAGGCTGAAGCCCGGGCCGGAGGTGGCGGTCATTGCCTTGACCCCGGCCCAGGAGGCCCCCAGAATGGCGGCCATGGAGGCGATTTCATCCTCCATTTGGATAAAGACGCCGCCGACTTTGGGCAGCCGTTCGGCCATCCGTTCGGCGATCTCGGTGGCCGGAGTGATGGGGTAGCCGGCAAAGAAACGGCAGCCAGCGGCGATGGCCCCCTCGGCACAGGCCACATCGCCGCTCATAAAGTGCTCACCGACCAGGATGCCATCTTCCGTCATTCTTCCCCCATCGCTTGCTCCTGGGTTTCCCGGAACAGTCCCACCGTGGCCGGCCGTTCCTCATCCCTGAGCACGTATACGGCAAATTCCGGACAAATCATCTCACACAGGCCACAGCGCACGCAACGCTCTGGATGCACCAGGTAAGGAGGATGGTAGCCCCTGCTGTTGTAACGGTCGGAGACGGCCAGGACGTCCAGGGGACAGAACTCGACGCAGAAGCCGCAGCCCTTGCAGCGCTCCACGATAATGTGCACGCGGCCGTGCTCGATAAAGATCTGCCCCTCGTCCAGCGGCCGGCGCCAGAAGCGCATCGGATCTCCTCCCGCGATTCACAACCGACGGGCCAGGAGTTCGGCCACCTGGGCCGGGTACTCGGCCACCTCCACCCCGGCTGAACGCAGGGCGGCAATCTTTTCCGCCGCCGTTCCGGTGCCTCCCTCGATGATGGCACCGGCGTGGCCCATACGCTTGCCCGGCGGGGCGGTACGGCCGGCCACATAGGCCACCACCGGCTTGGTGACATGCTCGGCGATGTAGCGGGCGGCCCGCTCCTCATCCGTTCCGCCGATCTCGCCGATGAGGACGACGGCCTGCGTCTCCGGATCGGCCTGGAAAAGTTCCAAAACGTCCAGGAAAGAAGTCACGATCAGAGGGTCGCCGCCGATGCCGACGCAGGTGGATTGCCCCAGCCCGGCCCGGCTCAGGGCATCCACCACTTCATAGGTCAGTGTGCCGCTGCGGGAGACCACCCCCACCGGTCCCGGGGTATGGATGTGTCCCGGCATGATACCCACCTTGGCCCGGCCGGGCGAGATAACGCCGGGGCAGTTAGGGCCGATCAGCCGGGCCCCCTGGCGACGCACGTACTCGCATACACGCACCATATCCAGTGCCGGGATGCCTTCGGTGATGCAGACGACCAGGGCGATGCCGGCGTCCACCGCCTCACAGATGGCGTCAGGGGCGAAGCGGGCCGGCACGTAGACGATGGAAGTATTGGCGGCGGTGGAGGAGACGGCCTGGGCCACTGTGTCGAAGACAGGGACGCCGGCCACCTCCTGTCCACCTTTCCCCGGAGTAACGCCGGCCACCACCTTCGTCCCGTAAGCAAGCATCTGCCGAGTGTGAAATTCGCCCTCGCGGCCGGTGATGCCCTGAACGACCAGGCGGGTGTTCTCATCAACCAGGATGGCCAAAACAACCCTCCTCATCTTTCCAGAAGGCCTCGGATAGCAGCACCTCGTCCAGAAAGCCGTACATGGCCGGGTCCTCGTCCCGAAGTTCCTCCGGACGAATCACATAGGCCTGCACCGATCGGGCCAGGTATCCACGGGGGCCGATCCAGTCGCGGTATCCGCCTGCAGGACGGCTCAAGTAGAGGCGATGGAGTTCCCGTCCCAGTTCCTGCAGGGAGGGCGTCGCTCCACCGCCCTCGGAGAGATAAGCGCCTTCCGGCCGACCGTCGCTGCCCAGGAGGTGGTCCAGGAGGTGGGCCACCTCATGTTGCCCTACGCCCCAGCCTCCGGCCAGGTCTGCGCCCAACAGGAAGACGGCGTTGCGGAAGGTACGCCCCTCTACATACACGTCTCCCTCGACGTAGCAGGACTTGCGCGGCCGCAGGCCGGCCGGCACATGGGGGACGACGAGCACATATCCCGTTGTATGGGCAACAAAGCGCGCCAAAAGGGTCGAGGGCAGGAAGGAAAACACCTCGTCCAGCGCCTTTCGCAACGCTCGGACCGGATCCGGTCCGGGAAACCAAAGTCCGGCCAGCCAGAGCGCTCGCGTAGTCGGGTAAAGTTTCTTGCGCCGCCGGGCTTCTTCCAACAGGGCCTCTCGTTCCACCGCCTTCATCGCGGTTCGCGACTGACCTCCACCGCCATCCGAGCCGCCTCGGCCATGCTTTCCGTCGTGAGCATCTGGGCCCCGGCCAGGATGCGCCGTCCTTCCTCCTCGTTGGTGCCCACCAATCGGGCCACCATAGGCACTTGCGGCCGGACCTCCTCGAGGGCAGCGACGATGCCCCGGGCGACCTCGTCGCAGCGGGTGATTCCACCAAAGATGTTGAAGAGGACGGCCCGTACGTTGGGGTCAGAAAGGATGATCCGCAGGGCAGCGGCTACCTTCTCTGCCCGCGCCCCTCCGCCAATGTCCAGGAAATTGGCCGGAGCGCCGCCATAGAGTTGGATGGTGTCCATCGTGGCCATGGCCAGGCCGGCCCCGTTGACCATACAGCCGATATGGCCCTCCAGTTTGACGTAGTTGAGGTCATGGAGGCGGGCCTGGACTTCGGCCGGCTCCTCCGATTCCGGATCGCGCAGGGCCTCCCATTCGGGATGCCGAGCCAGGGCACTGTCGTCCAGCAGTATCTTGGTGTCCAGGGCACGCCATTGCCCGTCCCGGGTTAGCGCCAAGGGGTTGATCTCGGCCAAAGTGGCATCGTTTTCCACATAGGCGCGATAGAGGGCCATAGCGATGGGGGCAAAGGAGAGCGCCTGTGCCCCGGAAAGTCCCAGGTCAAAGGCCAGGGCCCGGGCCTGGTACTCGCGCAGGCCCAGGAAAGGGTCGACGACCTGGCGAACGATGGCTTCGGGCCTTTCCCGGGCCACCGTCTCGATTTCCACACCGCCCTCGGCGCTGGCCATGACCACCACCCGCCGGGCCGCCCGGTCCATCACCACCCCCAGGTAGAACTCGCGGGCCACCTCCACTGCCTCGGCCACCAGGACCCGGCGAACGGGAATCCCCTTGAGTTCCATACCCAGGATCTCTCCGGCCACGGCTTCGGCCTCCTCAGGGGTAAGGGCGATCCGGATGCCGCCGGCCTTGCCCCGTCCGCCCACGTGTACCTGGGCCTTGACCACCACAGCCCGCCCCATTCGCTCGGCAATGGTGCGGGCCTCCTGCGGCGTGGCCGCTACATCCCCCGCCACTACCGGCAGGCCACAGCGGGCCAGGATTTCCCGGGCCTGGTACTCGTGAATCTTCATTCGGACACCCCTTTCTCCAAGATGTCGAACCGGGACCCATTTGCCCCAGAGCAATTACCATTGTAACCCAGGGCACAACCGTTGTCAATCGCATCTAAGCCACCACCCATAGCGCCGCCGGCCGAATTTCCACCTCCAGTTCCGTAGCCGTCTCGGCCAGGATCTCGCCGTCGGCATGGACGGCCACCGGTTCGGCCGAACGCACCCGGACACGGCGCCCCCGTAGCATCTTCACTTCCCGCAATTGGGTATGTTTCCCCCGAAACACTTTGGGCAGGTGGTAGAAAAAGAGGGGGAGGGGCATATCCGAGATTAGACAGAGGTCCAGGTAGCCGTCGTCCATCTCGGCCCTGGGGGTTAGCCAGAAGTTGGCCCCCTGGCAGCGTCCATTGCCCATAGCCGCCAGGAGGAAACGGCCCTCGAAGGTCCGACCGTCGCATTCCAGATGGAGGTAAGGGGAGCGATAGCGCCAGACCGTTTTCCAGAGGGCCGCCAGGTACAGGGCAAAACCGTGCAGCCGAGGCAAGCGGTAGGTCTCGACGGCCACCCGAGCATCGAAGCCGATGCCCAACATGTTGCCGAAGTAAGTCTGGCCGACGCGCCCCAGGTCGATTCGGCGCATCCGTCCCCGACGCAGGCGTTCGACGGCAGCCGGTAACCCGGTGGGAATGCCGAGCGGCTTGATAAAGTCGTTGCCCGAGCCGATGGGGATAACGGCTAGGGCCGTATCCCGGCCGGCCAAACCGTTGATTACCTCGAAAGTGGTGCCGTCTCCGCCGACGGCTACCACCACATCGTAGCCTTCTTCGGCGGCGGAGGCAGCCAGGACCGTGGCATGGCGAGGGGCCTCGGTCTGCACCAGGTCGTAGTGCAACCCGCGCAGCAGGGTACGGAGATGCGGAAGGAGACGGATGCCGTTCCCCCGGCCGGCCGTCGGATTGACGATAACTCGATAGCGGGGCTCGGAAGAGAGGGAGGACATGGAACAATCGACTCAGGGTGTCGGGCGAATCAGGCTTTCATCCCGATACTTGTCTCCCTCCTCGATGAGCATCACCGGGATGTCCTTCCGCACCGGGTAACGCCGGCCGCAGGTATGGCAGACCAGCCACTCGGCTTCTCCCTCCTTCACGTATTCGACCGGGTCCTTATCGGCCGGGCAGACCAGGATTTCCAGAAGATCGGGATGGACCGGCATCATGACCTCCGCAAGGCTTGCTCATCCTGATCGCAAAGTGCAGGTCGGATTGACCATCCGACCTACAACACACGTAAGTATACCACGGCCGGCCGGAGGAAGCAAACTGACGGCATTTGCCCCGTTCCCGGAAAGGCGAGGCCCTGGCCGGCCCTAACGTCCTCCGCCGGCCAAAGCAGAGTCCCTTCCCCGACGCCCCCGAACCCTCATCCGTGCAACCCGTGGAAATCCGTGTCGTGCGCTTTCCCCCGGCCGGCGGGCCGGACCGCTCGGTCCAAGGTGTGTCCCGAAACGCCGGCCGGCCCCTTTGTCGGGGGCCCTGCCCCCCACACCCCCGTCGGGGGGCATGGCATACCCCCCGAAGCCCCCCGCAGAAAGGCGCTGCCGCCGGCGTCAAAGTGTCCCCGTGGCCCGGCCTAACCCGGTGGGCACCCGTCCTCATCCCCGTTCCTTTTCGCAGGGGGCCGGCCGGCGGCCGCGCTTCCGTTTCGGCGGTGGCGGCGTTGGAATGTAATCAACCAACTTGACCAACGTAACAAGAAGCAGTTCTCCTGTTATCATGCTCATCGGGTCACCTCCGTATTTGGGTGGTCTGATAACTCCCAGAATACGGTGGTGGCCCTTTCACGCCAAGTCGGTATCGGGCTACGATTTATGACCAAGCCTCAACTAGCCCCAAAAGTGTCCGGTTGAAGTGCACTTTTCCCCACTCCCATCGAGCCCAACGAAGGTCATCCCCGGCTCCCAGCCCTTGGTATCGTACAATTGGAAGAAGATGATGGCTCCACGGTGTTATATTCCAATTACTGGTGGGAAACTATGTCGGCCTTACCGTTCAAATATGCACTCCGGTGCAATCTCCAAAATCTTCCAATCACGGCCGGGTTGCATATACACGATTCTGCGCTCATCTGGGGAAAGAGCCCAAAATTCTACACGAGGTCCGATGCCCAGCTGTCCGTCTGGTGAACCACCCTCTCCAATATATCCCGGCTTTCCACCTTTCAGGGGCAACCCAGTCACCATAACCTTCTCTTGGGGCGGCGTCTCCGCTAAATCAACACGGTAAAGCGTCTTGCCAACAATGTCAAAGATATACAGATAACGCGCGTCGGCCGACCATTGGAGCAAACCGATGTGGTCGGAAACTTTCCAGACCTGATTGCTGCCGTCCAGAGCCAGAATCCACGTGGCATGGGCGTATGTCCATGTCCCTGTGTATGTCTTTGTGGTGCCAATAAAGGCGATTTCCCGGTCGTCTGGAGAAAAGGAAGGACGGATGTTAAGATACACAAAGACTTCTCTCGGCTCTGGGGGAATTTCCCCGAAAAAAGTCCCATCGACCTTGGCCAGGTAGAAAAATCCTGCCTCACACGATACGTCGATCAGCAGCCAGTTTTCCCGTGGGCTCCAGGTCAGGCCGGGCCTACATCCTTCACAACCAAGTTGCGGGTTGCCCAGAAAAACCCGGTTTTGCCCCTGTACGTCGGCATGCCACAGGTTGAAAAGCCCTCCCCACGGTTCTCCATCCGGACCGAGCACTACCTCCGGAGGTGCGTAAACCATATGGGTGCCGCTGGGAGCCTCAGCGAGCACTGTGGCCAGCCGGCAGAGCGGTGTCGCCTGCTTCCGGTCCAGAGGGCAAAGCCCCAGCGCCGCACGCACTTCATCACTCACATGGCTCTGGGGAGGAGGTAAGGTCTCCACCTCGCCGGTGAGCAGGTTGTAGCGATACCAGTCCCAATCTTTGGGTTCCGGGGTATAAGAATAATAGTCTCCATAAGCATATCGTAAGGCAAGGCCATCCGCTTCCCATTCCAGAAACCTCAGGTCCTCCTGGGGTTCGGGGTCTAGAACGAAGAGCACCCGAAAACACGACTCCATCTGGACTTCTACCGTGATGGTATCGCCGGCCACCACCTCTACCTGACCGGCCCATCCCTTGTACCCTGGTAAAGCCAGTTCCAAATCATACCGGCCGGCGCGGAAATCCCTCTTCCAAGGCGTTTTGCCCTCTATTCCTCCGACCCTCACAGAAGCGCCGGCCGGTTCGCTTAACACGACCAGCCGGCCGACTACCGGCCGGGTAGGAACAGGTGTGGGGGTAGGAGTTGGAACCTCCGTCGGCCGGATAGGTATGACCGTCGGGGAAGGGGTAGGAAAGGCGCATTGACCGAGCAACGGGACAAGCATCAGAATGCCGAGCACACTCTTGAGTCTCATTGCCAACCTCCTTCGGTTACCACCACCGGCACCGGCCTCGGAACACTCCACCACCGGCCCCAGAACACTGTGACAGTGCCTTTCCAGAAGTTCCCGTACGTCTCCGTTTTCTCATTCCACTCCCCTCTATTATACCATCCCATACTCCAGACATTGTAGGAGGTGTCGACTTCTCCACTGAGGTTTACATACTGGTCCTCAAGGCCGGTAATGTCGTCCAGAACCCGGGGGTCAAAGAAATAGAGGGGGTTATAGAAGATATCCTCGTTCTCGGCCGATCGGACTTCCAGGTGCAGGTGGGAGTTCGCCCCTTTGTCCTGAATGGTACCAATCGCTGTTCCTGCCGTAATTGGGACCTTTATGCCTTGATCGAGTTTCTTTGCGAGAGCAGGGTCTATTACAACGTGGATATATACGATGATGTAGCCTTTGTACTGAACAACAACGCTCTGCTCGTTTTTTACGTACTGATTATAACCGGTAACTACCCCATCGCATATAGCATACACGGTCTCCCCTGCAGCCATAGCCAGATCAATGCCACTATGGATGTAGCCCAGACGTGAGTAGTATTCTCCCCCGTGGTTATAAGCGAATTTGGTGTTCCCAAAGCCCTGGGTGAAACGTATCGTCTTTCTGCTGGTCGGCAGCCGGGTGAATATCCAATAAGCACCGTTGGCCTGCCACTGGGCCAGCCAGGCTCGATACGTATCCGAGGGAACAGGAAGAAGTGTATCTAGAATAGGGCAGTTCACTCCGGGAACACAATGCCCTGTCGGGTCCGTAAAGCGCAATGGGTTATTTCGCACATAGGTGAAGCGGTTCAGGCTCTGCGGGTCGGCCGGATTGGGCACCACCGTGTCCGGCTGCACAAAGCGCCCCAACGCCGGGTCGTAGTAGCGGGCCCGGTAGTCGTAGAGGGCCAGGGCATCATCCCAGCGCTGGTCGGTGTAGCGGCGGTCGGTGGGGGTGTTCCCCCACTGGTGGCGTAGGACGCCGTACGGGGTGTAGCGCAGTTCGCCCACCCGGTTGCCGCCGGCATCGGTGGTTAAGGTCACACTCCCCAGGTGGTCACTGTGCAGGAAGTACAGGGTGCCCACTTGCCGCAGCGCGATGCATTGGCCGCCGGCCATAGTAGTATTTGGTGACTGCCGAACCCCGCTTCTTCGCAACTCCTTATAGGGTAGCATATGCCAAAGCTAGAGAGCACAATTATATTACAGCCATCCCGCCCAGGCGGCTTCAATTTCCTGAATAGCTTGCTTCTGAAGCGCTATCTGGCGCTCAATTTCCTGCTTACAAGCTGGACACTCCACTTCGAGTTTTAGCGCTTCTAATTCATGAAGGTACCCCTTTATTCGCCTGAGACCTCGTTTGGCTCGTTCCAAATTCCCAAGGATAGGGCCCCCCGCACTCATATAATACTCATTATCGCACAATTCAGCTAATGTTTGAATACGCTTTGCCTGACAGGTCTCCAACTGGTTTGTGTGTTGATCTCTTTGATTCCCCATCATTTGATTAGCCTCCATAACATTGGAGTCCTCGGGTTAGGTACAGCATGGAGAGTAGTAGTCGCTTGTGTGGCGAATCTAAAGGCTGCGGCTTGGATGTAGGTCATAGATTGAACATGTGCCTCGGTATATCCTGCTTGTTGAGCAAGTGAGTTGAGCGCTTGGAGTTGTTCGGCGGTTAACTGTGGAATTTTTTCGCCTACGAGGATCAAATCCAAATCTGCCCCCATGACTGGTTTGCCCACCACATACGCTTTGATATTGCCAATAATATGCTGAATGGCTTTCACAGGGACTTGAGGAGGGACTGGTTCATCCGACATGCCACGAACGAAGAAATCTATATATTCATCCAGCTTCCCGCTTTCTGCCAATTGCAGACCTCGTTCGTAATTCAGCCGCAGAGCATTAACCGCTACACTAGCCTCATTGGTACAATCTCCATCAGCACATGCCGCAGTTCCTATCGTCTCTGCCACAGTCTGTGCCGCAACAGGAACGCCAACTCCAGGAGCTATGAGGGCGGACACTCCATAACTCGTAGCGATTACAAAAGCGATTTCTCCTACCTCCTGATTACCGATTCGGTTATAGACTACCGGGGAGTTAGGGGGTGGTGCCATATCAGACGTTAGCATTATAACTGTCACGAGAGCAGCAG
>JASFBA010000003.1:0-12591 GCA_036172265.1 Chloroflexia bacterium | reverse complement strand
GGAGATGGTGATGCCGGGGGACAATGTGAACATGGATGTGGAACTCATCGAGCCGGTGGCGATTGAGGAGGGCCTGCGCTTTGCCATCCGGGAGGGTGGTCGGACGGTAGGTGCCGGCGTCGTCACCAAGTTGATCGAGTAGAGCCATGGCGAAAAAGGAAGACCGCATCATCATCACGTTGGCGTGTACCGAGTGCAAAGAGCACAATTACACGACCGAGAAGAACCGGAAGAACGATTCCGGCCGTTTGGAACTGCGTAAATATTGCCCCCGGTGTCGGCATCATACGCTGCACCGGGAGGTCAAGTAGCCATATCGAGCGCCTCAGGGCGCATTGCACGCAGGCCGATAGCTCAACAGGCAGAGCAGCGGTCTCCAAAACCGCAGGTTGGGGGTTCAAGTCCCTCTCGGCCTGTTCATGCATGTTTGAAGGCATCTTTTTGACCGATGGACGGACAAGATGAAAAAGAAATCGAGATGGGGGCGTATTCGAGAGTGGTTTCGGGATGCCATCGCGGAACTGCGGCGGGTGGTCTGGCCCACACCGCAGGAGACGCGGACGCTGACCTTGGTGGTCATCGGCCTTTCGGTTGCCCTGGGGCTTCTGATGGGCTTTTTCGACTGGCTCTTTTCCGTACTTTACCAGTTGCTTGTGTCCTTGGGACAAGCGGTTAGGATGTAAACCGGCCGTTTTTCCGGCCGGAGGATGCAGGATGAAGACGGAACAGCAGGTTCCGCCGGAAGAAAAATTCGAAGAGGATGTCGCCCATGGGCGGGCTTCCTCCGCCTCTGCGGAGGCCGAGACGGCCCCCCCACCGACCGAATCTCAGACGGCCGAGAGCCAGGTGCCCGAGGAGGCACGCTGGTATGTCGTCCACACCTACTCCGGATACGAGAACAAGGTCAAGCAGAACCTGGAGCAGCGCATCCGGACGATGGGAGTGGCCGACAAAATCTTCCGCGTCGTTGTTCCGACCGAAGAGGAGATCGAGATTCGGGACGGCCAGCGTCGCATCGTCCAGCGCAAGATCTTTCCTGGCTACATCCTGGTACAGATGCTCCTCTCGGACGAAGTCTGGCATGTGGTGCGCCAGACCCCCGGGGTTACCGGCTTCGTCGGCCCGGGCAATACCCCTGTGCCTCTGCCGGAGCATGAGGTTCAGGCCATCTTGAAGCAGATGGAGGCCGAGGCCCCCAAGATTCGGGTCGAGTTCACTATCGGCCAGGCCGTGCGCATTGTGGACGGACCCTTTACCGACTTCGAAGGCGTGGTAGACGAGATCGACCAGGAGAAGGGCAAGGTACGGGTGCTGGTCTCCTTCTTCGGTCGGGAGACGCCCATCGAACTGGACTTTATGCAGATCGAGCGAATCGTCCCCTGAAGCAGCGAGGTGTGTGGTGGCAAAGAAAGTTGTAGCGGTGATCAAGTTGCAGATTCCGGCCGGCAAGGCGACTCCTGCGCCGCCGGTAGGTCCGGCCTTGGGGCAACACGGCCTGAATATTATGGCCTTTTGTAAGGAGTATAATGCCCGGACCGCCGGCATGGCCGGTTCCATCGTCCCGGTGGAGATTACCGTCTATGAGGACCGCTCCTTTACCTTCGTGACCAAGACGCCGCCGGCCGGCGACCTCTTGCGTAAGG
The DNA here is from genome assembly GCA_036172265.1 of Chloroflexia bacterium. Lineage (GTDB taxonomy): Bacteria > Chloroflexota > Chloroflexia > DTKN01 > DTKN01 > JASFBA01. The sequence goes on along the minus strand of JASFBA010000003.1, from coordinate 10,948 downwards.
CGGCCGGCGTCGAGAAAGGCTCCGGAGATCCGAACCGCAAAAAGGTCGGCCGCATCACCCGCCAGCAGTTGCGCGAGATCGCTCAGACCAAAATGCCCGACCTGAACGCCCGCGACCTGGAGGCGGCCGAGCGAATCATCGCCGGGACGGCCCGGAGCATGGGCATCGAGATTGTGGACTGAAAAGTGGGAGGGCCGCAGGCCCGCCAGAACCACGAGGAGGAACGATGCAAAGACGAGGCCAAAAGTACCGCGAAGTTGCCCAACTGGTGGACAGAAACCGCACTTACGAGCCCCGCGAGGCCATCGCCCTGGTCAAGAAGGTCTCCTATACCAACTTCGACGGCAGCGTGGATGTCCATTTTCGCCTGGGCGTGGATCCTCGCAAGACGGACCAGCAGGTGCGGGGAACGGCCGTTCTGCCCCATGGAACGGGGAAACCGGTGCGGGTGCTGGTCTTTGCCGAAGGCGAAGCGGAGAAGATTGCCCGCGAGGCCGGGGCCGACTATGTCGGGGGAGCCGAACTGGCCGAGAAGATCGAGAAGGAAGGCTGGATCGATTTTGACGTGGCCATTGCCATCCCCAGCATGATGCGGGTGGTCGGCCGGCTGGGGCGTATCCTGGGCCGACGAGGGCTTATGCCCAACCCCAAGAGCGGCACGGTCGTCCCCCAGGAGGACTTGCCCCGGGTCATTGATGAGGTGCGTCGGGGCAAGGTCGAGTTCCGCACCGACAAGCAAGGACTGGTTCACGTCACGATCGGCCGGACCGGTTTCACGGAAGAGCAACTCTTCGACAACTATGTGGCCATCGTGGATGCCATCCGCCGGGCCAAACCGGCGGCAGTTAAGGGGGCCTATATCCGCAACATCGTCATCAGCCCGACGATGGGCCCCGGCATCAAGGTGGACGTGCCGGCCTCATTGACGCTGAAGCCGGCCGTGTGATGCAAGAGGTTGTTGTAGGAAGCGAACCGGCCCAAGCCCTGGGTGGCTTGCTCTGAATATCGCCCCAGACCGCAGGTGCCCGTACGGGCTTAATGGGAAGACCGCCTGCCGAGGCGAAAGTTCTCCCTTCGTCCGAACGAAGTGGGCCTCTGCGTCTGGGGACGCAGAGGCCCTCGCTTTGGGGCCGACGGCCGGACGGAACGATGCAAGGAGGTCTAGATGCCCACCGAGAAGAAGAAGGAAAATGTAGCCCGACTGGTCGAACGGCTGAGCCGCAGCCAGATGGTGATTCTGACCGACTATCGGGGAATCAACATGAAAGACCTGACTGCCCTGCGGCGAGCGCTGGAGAAGGCGGACGGCGGCTACCACGTGGTCAAGAACACCCTTCTGCGCCTGGCGTTGAGGCAGGCTTCCATCGCCGGGTTGGAGCCGTACCTGCAGGGGCCGACAGCGGTGGCTTTCGGCTATGGGGATGCGGTAGCGCTGGCCAAGGCGATGCGGGAGCAACTCCCATCCTACCCTTCCTTCCAGGTCAAAGCCGCCTGGATGTCGGGCCGGGTGCTGTCGCCGGAGGCGCTGGAGACCCTGGCTTCCCTCCCGCCGCGGCCGGTGCTTCTGGGCCAAGTCGTGGGGGCGCTCCAAGCCCCCCTGGCCGGACTGGCCGGTGCCCTGGCCGGCGTCCTGCGGCAACTGATTTACGTACTGTCGGTTCGCTCGGAGCAGGGGGAGCGGCCGGCGGGGGCGGCATAAAGGCTGTATCGGACCGTCTACAAATAGTGGATCGCGATTTTGGTGAGAGGTTCAGGAGGAAACGATGGCTTCGGAAAAACTGGAAAAGGTCTTGCAGGACATCGAGAGCATGACCCTGCTCGAGGTGGCCGAACTGGTCAAGATGATGCAGGAGCGCTGGGGCATTTCGGCAGCGGCTCCGGTGGCGATGGGGGTGGTTCCGGCGGCGGCCGCTCCAGCGGCTGCGGCCGCTCCGGCCGTGGAAGAAAAGACCGAGTTCACGGTGATCCTCAAAGACGGCGGCCCCAAGAAGATTCAGGTCATCAAGGTTGTGCGGGAACTTATCCAGGGGTTGGGCCTGAAGGAGGCCAAGGAACTGGTCGAAAGTGCTCCCAAGCCGATCCTGGAGAACGTGCCCAAGGACCAGGCCGAGGCGGCCAAGCAGAAACTGGAAGAAGCCGGGGCCGTGGTGGAACTGGTCTAACCTTTCTTCCCAGGACCAGGGCCGGAGGGAAAACGGGCGAGCCATCCGTAGGGGCGCAATGTCATTGCGCCCCTACGGCCTATGCCAAAGTAGGACACCGCCGCAGGCCGGCCGTGTACCATGCCAGGACATGCCGCCCACGAATGGGGACACGAACAGGCGAATTTTCCGATTTGTGAGGCGATTGTCAGACAATTGCAACCTTCCTGCCCCAAAACCGACGCTTTGGGGGATTGAACCCCACCGAGGGAGTATGTATAATAAAAACAAATTCGTATCTCTGCCCTGTCGAGCCTTCTGAGCCGGGGGCTTTTCCGGCGCAGAAAGGAGTGGTACCGTCTGATGGCGATTCGGGCTTTGGGATACAGGATAGGCCAGCGAGTTACGGCCAGGGTAGAAAAAGTCCTGCCTTTCGGGGTTTTCGTTCACCTGCCGGATGGCTATCGCGCCTATATCCGTAAACGGGAACTGACCTTGGAGGGAGACATCGAACCGGAATCGCGCTTCCGGCCCGGTCAGGAGTTGCAAGCCGTTATCATCGCCCTGCCGGAGGAAGAAGGGCGACTTCCCGAACTAAGCATCCGTCGAATCTTTCCCGATCCCTGGCCTGAATTTGCCCGGCAATGGGCCGAGGGGAGGACCATTCGTGGAACGGTCAGGGATCTGGTGCCGGAGGGAGCATTTGTGCGGGTTGCCCCCGGCGTGGATGGGTTTATCTCTCTGGAGGAAATGGCTTCCTGGAAGGTTGAGCATCCCGAAGAAATCCTCTGGGTGGAAGACGATGTGGAGGCCGTGATCACCCACTTGGATGGCAAGAACCGCCGGTTGCGGCTGAGCATCCGGGAGCGAATGCGCCGGCAAGAGCAGGAGGTCGGGCCCAGGCCGGCCGCGTTGGAAACATTCCAGGAAGAGTCTCCCTTTACCAAGAAACAGGGAGTGGACCTGCCGACGATGTCTCCCTGGCCTCCGGAGGTTGCTGCGGCCATCGGTCCGATCCTGGTGGTGGACGACCATATGGAACTGCGCCTCTCCCTGGTGGAGCGGTTGCGGAGGCTGGGGTGTCAGGCCGACGGGGCCGGAAGCGCCCTCGAGGCAAAGGAAAAACTCCAGAGTCAGGCCTTTTCGCTCCTCCTGTTAGACATCGTTCTGCCCGATGCCGATGGTCTGGATATCCTTCGCTGGCTGCAGAGCCAGGAGCGGCAGCCCCATGTCGCCGTGATGAGCATGACCGAGTGGATCGAGGAGCAATTCCGAGAACTGGTTTCGCTGGGGGTGGCGGAGATACTGACCAAACCGCTGGACCTGGAAGAACTCTACCGCTTTCTTTCCAAGATCGGACGGGGGGAGTCCCCTCGGCTGCTCCGCCTATCCGCAAGCAGCCTCCCGGGGGAGGTTCGCTCCTTTCAACAGTTGAGCGAAACGCTGAGCAGTGTTTCCCCAGGCCAACAACTTCGGGCCGGCCTGGAATGGGTTCTGAGGACCACCCGGGCGGAAAAAGCGGTGGTCTTTTGTCTGGACCCGGAGTCGAAAAAGGTCTCTATCGTCGCCCAAGCCGGGGAAATTCCGCTGAACAGTTCGGCTTTGTATTTCCTTTCAGACAGCCCGGTGAAGGATGTGATTCGGGAGGAAGAGGAATACGTTCTGACGAACCGGGTTTCGGCAGAATCCACGGCCCGTTTTGAAAAACTGCACCTCCTGCTTCCCTTTGAGTCGTGCATCGGAGTCCCCATCCGGGCGGAAGGCGAAATACGCCAGGCCCTCTTCCTCTTTCACCGAGAGGCCGATGCCTTCAGTCCGTACCGGCTGCGCGATGCCCTAGCGGCGGCGGCGCTTCTGGCTATTGCTTTGGAAAGAGAGGCGCTGGCTCAACAGGCACGCGCATTGGGCCAAACCCTCCTCATCGGCCACCTGGCGGCCGGCATCGGCCACGAGATTTACAACCGCCTGTCCGGACTGGAACTCTCCCTGGGCAGCCTGCAAAGCGATTACGAGCAATGGAGACGGAACCGTGGGGAAGGAGATGGACCTCTAATCCTGGAATTGGGGGAGAGGCTGGAGAAGATTGCCGGGGCTGTCGCCGGGATGAAAGGAGCGGTAGAACTCTTTCAGCACCTTTCCCGCCCGGACCAGGAGACCATTTTCGATGTGAATCAGGTCCTGCGCCGGGCGCAGGGAGCCCTCCGACCGCTGGCCCAGAAGCATCGGGTGCGGATACAGGCCGACTTGCCTTCCGGCCTGCCCTTGGTACGGGGAAAGAGCGTGGCCTTGGAGCAGGCTTTCCTGAACGTCATGCTCAACGCCGTGCAGCAAATGTCCCTGAAGGGCTACGGACCGGGCCTCCTGAGAATTTCTTCCGGGTTGAAGGAAGGGGAGAGCAGGACCATCCAGGTACGCTTCAGCGATACCGGCCCTGGAATTCACAAACGCCTTTGGGAACGCATCTTCACCCCGGGTTTTTCCACTCGACCCGGAGGAACCGGCCTGGGGTTGTTCATCGCTCGTGCCCTGATCGAGGCGATGGGGGGGAGAATCGGGGTCGAACAGAGCCTTGTTCCCCTGGGGACAACGTTCCTGGTGGAACTGCCCGGCTTGCCGAGGCGGGAGGAACACGATGACCGAAGGACAGATTCGAGTATTGCTGGTTGACGACGAGCGCAGCCTGCGCGATCCTCTGGCCAAGTATCTGCGAGAACAAGGTTTTGGAGTGGATACGGCGGCTTGCGGAGAAGAGGCGCTTCAGTGGGTCCGGGAAGGGGCGGAGCCGTATGATGTAGTCCTGATTGACGATCTCTTGGAGCCTCGCCCCGATGAGGTGCCGGAATATATGGGCATCGAACTGATGCGGGAAATCCACCAGAAGTTTCCCGAGAGCCAAGTCATCCTTTTCACCGGCTGGGGGATGACCGAACGGGCGTTGGAGGCACTACAGGCCGGCGCCTTCCGCTACCTTCCTAAGCCTTTCAACCCGGACGAACTGAGATACACCGTTCAGGCAGCAGCCGAATACGGGCGGATACGGCGCGAGCGGGACCTCCTGGAAGCCATGTTGAAAATCACCCAGGCCATGGTAGAGGAACCCCAGGTAAAGAATATCCTGGAGGTGATCGCCGATGCCGTCCCTCCCCTCCTCGGCGTTGAAGGCTGTTCGGTGGCATACCAACTTCCGGGAAAAGACAAGATTCTGCATAAAATACCCCGCTTTTTGGGAAATTCGGAAATTCGATGGGAACGCCATCTGCGGGATCGGGAATTGACCCGCGAACTGATTCGGGGGGACACCCCCTTTTACATCGAGGATGTGGAAACACATCCGGAGGTAGACGAGAACCTGAAAAAGGCCGGGATTCGGTCGTTCATCGGGGTCCCCATCCCTGGGCAACCGGAGCGGCCGGGTGTGCTCTATGCCTACAGCACACGGCCCGGAGCCTTCGGCGACGCCACCCGTCGGACGCTGGACCTGCTGGCCGAACAAGTCGGCGTAGCCCTGCGGGTAGCCCGCCTTCTGGAGGAAACCCGGGCGGAGAAGCAGAAACTCCAGACGCTCTATAAAATATCCGGCGAGATCAGCACGTGCCGGCTGGACAGCGATGCCGGTTTAGGAGGCATTCTGCAGCAGATGATCGACCTGGCTGTAGAAAGCGTCCAGGCGAAGGAGGGGACGCTCTTTACGGTGAGCGAAAGCGGCCAGGTCCGCGCCTGGCGGAACACCGGGCTCAAGCCGGACCTGACTAAGGAAGAAGCGAAGAAGATTATCGCCGAAGGCTTTTCCGGCTGGGTCATCCGGGAACGACGGGCGGATATTCTCCCTGACCTGCAGGGAGAAAGTCGCTGGATCGTTCTGCCGGGGCGAAGCGTAGAGGGATCGGCGCTGGGCGTGCCCCTGGTCTGCGGTGAAGAAGCTGTGGGGGCTCTAACTCTGACCCATTCCCAAAGAGGTTTTTTCACCAGGGAACACCTGGAACTACTGGAAGCCATCGCCGCTCAGGCAGCCGTTGTCATCAAGAATGCGGAAGCGTATGAACAAAGGAGGCAGCAGGCCGACCTGCTAGATGCCCTGGCCCGAACCAGCCAGGCCCTCTCCAGCACGCTGGACCTGGGGGAACAACTTCGGCTGGTGGAGGAATTTGTCCGGGAAAAATTACATGCTTCCATGTTCCTGGTCGCCCTGTACGACGAGACCCGGGATGTGCTACGTTTTGAGAAGGCTTACGAAGATGGGGAGCCGCTCTCGATAGGAGAATATTCCCTAAAGCAGAGGGAGGAATGGGGAATCTCCGGCTATGTGGTCAAGACGGGCGAACCGTTCATCTGCCTGACCCAGGAGGAACGGGAGAAAGGACTTGTCGCGTGTGGCATCCAGGCCAGGCAAGCCGGGAAAAAGGAATGCGCTACCTGCCTGTTCTTGCCGCTTAAAGTTAGAGAGGGGGTGATCGGCGTTATCTCCATTCAGAGCGAACGGCCCTGGGCCTGGAACGAGGTGGAGCAGGACGTATTCAAGGCGCTAGCCGGCCAGGTGGCCGTCGCCGTTCGGAACGCTCAATTGTTCGAGGAGGTGCAGGGCAACCTGGAAACCGTTCGTCGCCAGGTACAAGAACTGGAACTCATGCGCCAGGCAGCAGAAGCCTTGGCTCGTGTCTTTGAACCCCGTCAGGCCCTGCAACAGATCGTGGAGAGCGCAGCCCAGGTCCTGCAGGCCGATTCGGCCGCCATCTGGTCTTACGATGAAGTGCGGGATATCTTCATCCCGGAAGAGTTGGTGGCCGTGGGAATCCCGGCCGCAGAATTGGAAAAGTTCAGGGAAGAGGAGCCCAAGCCCGGACGTACGGCCGATACGGTGATGCGTCGCGGTTATGTGGCCGTAACCGATATTACGCAACCCGAATATAATTTTCTGGGAGAGTCTACCCGCGACCTGCTCAACCGCATCGCCGTGCGCTCCTTCCAGGGGGTCGCCCTGCGGGTGGGCGAGGAGAGGCTGGGCGTACTCTATGCTAACTATAAAGGCCCCCGTTCTTTCGGCGAGGAAGATGAGAGGAAATTGCGCACCTTTGCCAACCACGCGGCTCTGGCCCTGAAGAATGCCCGCCTGCTGGCCCAGATGCAGCGGACCAGGGAGGCAGCCGGGGTCATCGCCGCGGTCACACTACAGGAGAAACTGGACCAGACCTTGAAGACCATCGCCCAACACGCACAGCAAGTTCTGTGCAGCGATGTGGTCACCATCTATTCCTACGACGAGGCGACAGGCCGATTCGGCGAATGGGCCGCCGAAATTGAGCCCCGCAAGCCGGATTCCGCCCGCCCGCCAGAGAAACTGACGTCAGACTCGGTAGTTTGGAGCATCCTGAACTTGGACAAGCCACCTTACTATTACTTGACCGAAGATCGCGCCAAAGAAGATCGTTTGCTCGGCGGGTATTTCGTCCAGGCCGAAGAAATCCGGGCGGCTCTGGGCATTCAGTTGCGGGTGGGCGAGGGCAAGGTGGGAGTAATGTTTGTAAACTTTCGCTCTCCACACCGCTTCACTTCGGACGAAATCGCCACCATCCAACTTTTTGCGGACCAGGCGGCAGTGGCAATACGCAATGCACGGCAATACACCGAAATCGTGCGCGATGCGAACCTGCGGAAAGGATTGCTCCAGGCCGGCCGGGAGATCATGGCCCTGCAAGAGCCAAAGGCTGTACTACAGAATGTGGTCAACATTATGCGGGATGTGCTAGCCTGCGACGTGGTGACCCTTTACCCCTATGACCAGGACCGCGGGGAGATCGGCTTTCCGGGATACGTGGCCGGTGAGTTGCGCGACCGGAAAAGCTTGGATAAATTGGGCTATGTCAGTAAGGACTCGGTGGTGGGAAAACTGCTGGCTTCTGGCGAGCCCCATTTCGCCGATGACGCTCCAAACGACCCGGTGATGAGTGCAGGTGGATTTGTGGCCCGCGAGGGGGTCCGATCCTCGGCCGGCATTCCACTGAAGTTCGGCGACCGGGTGGTCGGCATTGTCTTCATCAACTACCGTGTTTTTCATCCTTTCCCCGACCGAGAGCAGGAAGCCTTTCTCCTTTTTGCCAACCAGGCGGCGGTGGCCATCCGCAATGCGCAACTGTTCGAGCAGATGAATAGAAAAACTACTAGTCTGCAGGCCCTCTATGAAGCGGGAAAGGCGTTGTCCGGCACACTGGCCCTGGGCGATATCCTTAACCACATTGTAGAGCAAGCCTGGCGTCTCACCGGCCGTTACGGCAAGCAGGCCCGTTTCAGCCATCTGGCGCTCAGAGAAGGAAGATGGTTAAGGTTTCGGGCTGCCTACCCCCGGGAATGTTTACCTGGGCTTCAAAAGGGAGTGGGAGATATAGACCTGGAGGGAGGTGGACGGATCGGCGTGACCGGCCGGGCGGTCAAGACCGGGGAATCCCAATTGGTGGGGGATGTGACACAGGACCCGGATTATATTGCCTACGACGGGGAAACCCGCTCCGAACTGGCCGTGCCGATCAAACTCGGGAAGGAAGTCATCGGTGTCATCAATGTGGAACATCCTGATGGTAGCGCTTTTGACGAAGAGGACCGGCGCGATCTGGAACTGCTGGCGGCCCAGGCCGCCCTCGCCATCCGGAATGCCCGGCAATATGAGGAACTACGGCGGACGAAGGGGCTAGTGGGTGCCCGTACTGCCCTGGCTTGGATGGGGATGACCAGCAGCGTCTGGCGACATGCCATTGATAAGCACGCCGTGACCATCCGGGAGCAAAGCCAACTCCTGCGTACGGAGATGCGGAAACCCTCTCCTCGCCTGCCGTACATTCTGGAGAAGCTGGACGCCATCGAGCGGTCGGCCAATCAGGCTCTGAAGAAACCTATCGTCCCGCCCCTTTCAGGAGAAGAAGGAGTGGAACTGGTGGGTCTCAATGACCTGGTGAGGGAACGGGCTAGGCAGTTGTGGCAGAACGAGCCTTACAAGAGGACCAACCTGCAGTTGGAGCTGCAACTTCCTGCCTCGGCTATAGTGCGGGTCAGCCCGGAGTGGCTGCGGCAGGCCTTTGACATCCTGGTGGATAACGCCGTGGAAGCCGTGGCTGAGAGCGAGGTGCAGGAGATCACCATCGGCACCCAGGCGGCAGGCGGAGGTGCCGAGATACGGGTTATGGATACAGGGCATGGAATCCCGGAAGAGATACGGGCTAAGATTGGCCTGGAGCCTATTGAGAAGCCCGAAGATGCCAAAGGCCTGGGCATGGGCCTGTTGATGGCCCAGACTATAGCGCAAACCTACGGCGGCGAACTACGGGTGGACTCTACCGGTCCGAATGGGACGACCATGGTCATTTGGCTGCCGTTGGCTGTTCAAGGAAGAACGGAGGATACCGCCCATGCCGATTAATTTTCTCCTTATTAGTCGTCCGGAAGACACCACCTGGCCCCAGTTCCTGAGCCAGGCCCTGGCCCCTTTGGGCTCGGTGGAAACCGCTTCAGAGAAGGATGCAGCCGAACGGATCGCTCAGTATAAATGCAATACCATTGTTATCATTGACGCCGCAGCGGTCGAGGAAGTGCCCGCATTAGTTGCCTGCCTGCGACGCCGATGTCCTGAAAGCCGTATCGTTGTAGCCACGGCCTCGCCTACCTGGCAGCGCGCCCGCGATGCCTTCCAGGCCGGAGCTGTGGACTATATCCGCAAATCGTGGGATAGCAAGGAATTGTTGACTGCCATAAGCGAGGCCCTGGGCGAGTCCCTACCTCACAAAGATGAAACCTTATAGGAGATGCTAACATGCCTAAAGCAACTGTTCTCTTTGCCGACAATGCCCCCGATTTCCTCAAGACCCGGTCCGAGTTCTTGGAACAAGAGGGCTACCTGGTTGTCCCTGCCAACAACCCCACCGAGGCCCGGCGGAAGCTGGAGAAGGGCGGGATAGACCTGGCCATCCTGGACATCCGCCTGGTGGATGACGACGATGAGAAGGATGTTAGTGGTCTGACGCTGGCAAAAGAAGTGGCCCGCACGGTGCCCAAAATCATCTTGACCGGTTTCCCCAGCTATGAGTACGTGCGAGAGGCGTTAAGGCCACAACTGGAGGGCTTGCCGGCTGCTGTGGATTTTGTGGCTAAGGAGGAAGGGCCAGAGGTGCTATTGCAGGTCCTCAAAAAAGCGCTAGGATTTGCCCCTGAATGGCTGCGGAAAACGATTGATGGCACGGCAGAACGCCTGGACAGGGATTACGCGGACGCTCGCCAGCAATCTCGGACGAACTATATAGCATCCCTGGTCGTTGCTGGCATAGGTATTGCAATAATCTTTGTAGGGACAGTTTTCGCAATAAGTGGCATGCTGGCTTTCGGCATTGCCAGTGCTGTCGGGGGGATCGTTACGGAAGCCGTGACTTACCTTTTCTTTAGGCGGGTAGACCTGGCTAATGCCCGTATGGATCGCTATCATGCTGAATCGCTCCAGATCAAGCAATTTGAAAACCTGCTGGCTGCATGCGAAGACCTTCCGTCACCCGAGAAACGCGAGGCCTGTAAAGAAAGGGTTATTGACACAATGGGAACGTATTGGTTTCAAGCCCGCAGACGTGAAAAAGAATCCGAGCCGTCCGCCACTGAGTGAGTGGATAGTCTACGGAGCAAAGAATGAAAACAATTCTGTTCGCCGACAACGACCCTGACTTCCTGAACACCCGCGCCGAGTTTCTGGAGCAGGCCGGTTAATGGGTGCTGAAAGCCTATACCCTGGAACAGGCCCGGAAACTCCTGGACGAGGCGCACGTCCACCTGGCCGTCCT
>JASFBA010000002.1:0-17550 GCA_036172265.1 Chloroflexia bacterium | reverse complement strand
GCGGGAGAGGGGGAGGAGGGCAGGGGGATGGGGGTGAGGGAGGCCGAGATCTACCAGGCCCTGGTGCTGGGCACCCGCGATTACGTGCGCAAAAACGGCTTTCGCCAGGTCGTTGTGGGTCTCTCCGGCGGGATCGACTCGGCGCTGACGGCGGTGATCGCCGCCGACGCTTTGGGGCCGGAGAACGTCGTCGGCGTCTACATGCCCACGCGCTACTCCTCCCCCATCAGCCGGGAGGATGCCGAAGCCCTGGCCCGCAATCTGGGCATCCGCTTCCTGACCATCCCGATTGACGGCATTTTCCAATCTTACCTAGATACCCTGGCGGAGCCCTTTCGGGGGCTTGCTCCCGATGTAACGGAGGAGAACATCCAGGCCCGCATCCGGGGCAACATCCTGATGGCCCTTTCCAACAAGTTCGGCTGGCTGGTGCTGACCACCGGAAATAAAAGCGAACTGGCGGCCGGCTATTGCACCCTTTACGGGGACATGGCCGGCGGTTTTGCTGTCCTCAAGGATGTCCTCAAGACCCAGGTCTACCGGCTGGCCCGTTACCGCAATGCTCAGGGAGAGGTGATTCCGGAGCGCATCCTGACCCGGCCGCCCTCGGCCGAACTGCGGCCCGACCAGCGCGACGAGGACGCCCTAGGCCCCTACGCCGTCCTGGACCCCATCCTGGAGGCCTATGTGGAGGAGGACCGCAGCCTGGAGGAGATCGTGGCCCTGGGCTATGATGAGAAAACGGTGCGGCGCATCCTTCGCCTGGTGGACGGTAGCGAGTACAAGCGTCGCCAGGGAGCGCCGGGGATCAAGATCACCCTCCGGTCCTTTGGCAAAGACCGCCGCCTGCCGATCACCAACCGTTACCGGCAGTAGGGTTGACAGCGCGCCTGATATGCCCTATGATGGAATTAAGACCGTTCGATTCGAAGGAGGTGGAAGTATGGCGGTCAAGGCCTATGTCCTGGTTGAAGTCGCCATCGGCCGGGTCGCTCAGGTGACGCAGAAGATCCGTGAACTTCCGAACGTCGTCAGCGCCGATGCTGTGGCCGGCCCTTACGATGTGATCGCCGTCATCCAGGCCGAAAGTGCCGAGGAAATCGGCCGGCTGGTGATGGAGAAAATCCACACCATCGCCGGGGTCAATTACACCCTGACCTGCGTGGCGGTCAGCGCTTGACGGCTATGGCCCAGACCTCTCCACCGGAACTCTTCGACTCCCACACCCACCTGAACGAGGAGGCCTTTGCCGACGACCTGCCGGCCGTCCTGGAACGGGCCCGACAGCAGGGAGTCCAAGGGATGCTCATCGTCGGTTACGACCTGCCCAGCAGCGCCCGGGCCGTCTCGCTGGCCCGGGAATACGGCCTGTACGCTGCCGTCGGCATCCAGCCCCACTTTGCCCATCAAACCGGCCCCGGGGAGGTCGCCCGATTGGAGGAACTGGCTCGAGACCCGGTCGTGGTCGCCCTGGGGGAAATCGGCCTGGATTACTTCCGCGACCGCTCCCCGTGCTCCGAGCAGCGCCGCCTCTTCCGTACCCTGCTCTCCCTGGCGCGTACTCTGAGTTTGCCGGTAGTCATCCATTGTCGCGAGGCCTTTCCCGACCTTCTGGAAGACCTACGCCGGGAGGGAAAAGGGTTGCGTGGGGTGATGCACTGTTTCTCCGGAACGGCCGAACAGGCGCGGGATTTTCTGGCCCTGGGGATGTACCTTTCCCTGGCCGGCCCGGTAACCTATCCCCACGCCCCCAAACTCTGGCAGGTGGCCCGGGAGGTTCCCCTGAACCGCCTGCTCCTGGAGACCGACTGCCCTTGGCTTCCGCCCCAACTACATCGGGGCGAACGCAACGAGCCGGCCTATCTCATCCATACGGCCGCCCGCATCGCCGAACTGCGCCAGGAGACGCTGGAGGCTGTGGCTCAAGCCACATGCCGCAATGCCCAAACCCTTTTCGGAGGAAAGCGCCCGCCCCAGGGCGAATGAGCCGGCCCGAACGGCCGGACGGGGACAACCCAGGAGGAGAGGAATGCGCGAGGATGTGGCCAGAGTCCTGATCACCGAGGGGGAAATCCAGCGCCGGGTGCGCGAACTGGCCCGCCAGATCGAGGTCGACTACGAGGGCAAGGACCTCCTGATGGTGGGCCTGCTCAAGGGAGCGGTGACCTTTATGGTGGATCTGACCCGGGCCATGCAGCGCCCGGTGGCCATAGACTTTATAGCGGTCGCCAGTTACGGGGCCAGCACCGAGAGCAGCGGGGTCGTGCGCATCCTGAAAGACCTGGATGAAAGCATCGAAGGCCGGCACGTCCTGGTCGTCGAGGACATTGTGGACACCGGCCTCACCCTGCGCTACATCCTGGAACTTCTCCGCCGGCGCGGGCCGGCCAGCCTGCGCGTCTGCGCCCTGCTGAACAAGAAAGAACGCCGCCTGGTGGACGTTCCCCTGGACTATGTCGGCTTCGATGTGCCCAACGAGTTCGTCGTCGGCTACGGGTTGGATTTTCGCCAGATCTATCGAAACCTGCCCTTTATCGGCGTGCTCAAGCCGGAAGTCTATACGCGGGCCCCGTAAGGGCATAACGCCGCTACACCCTTTGTAGGCTATCCCCGTCGAATCCGGCGGGAGTTCTTCTAGGAGGTTCCCCTTATGTCCCTCCATACGGCCGTCGTCCGGGGAAACCGCCCGCTGATGCCGGGCGTGTTCCTCCTGGAGTTGGAGGCGCCGGAACTAGCCCAGAGCGGCCGGCCGGGCCAGTTTGTCCTGGTGCGCTGTGGGGAGGAAGGTTCCTGGGACCCCCTCCTGCGCCGGCCGCTGGCCCTGCACCGCCTGATCCGGGAACTTGGCCGGGTGGAACTCCTGGTACGGGTGGTAGGCCGGGGGACTGCCTGGCTGGCGCTGCGCCGACCCGGCGATCGCCTGGACCTCTTCGGCCCGTTGGGGCAGGGCTTTGCCCTGAAGCGCAACACCCGCAACCTCCTCCTGGTGGCCGGAGGGATGGGCATCGCCCCTCTGGTGGCGATGGCCGAGGAGGGGTTGGGGCGGGGATGCGCCGTCGTCCTGGCGCTGGGAGCACGCTCCCGGGAGGACCTCTACCCGGCGTCCCTCCTCTCTCCTCCGGTGGAGGTACACCTGGCCACCGAGGACGGCACGGCCGGCCGAACTGGCCCGGTGACCGTCCTCCTGGCCGACCCCGAACCGGGCCTCCTCCCCTGGGCCGACCAGGTGATGGCCTGCGGCCCCCGGCCGATGCTTGCGGAGGTGGCGGCGATGGTACGGGCTGGCCGGATGCGCCTGCCGGCCGGCTTTGCCCAAGTCTCGCTGGAGGAACGTATGGCCTGCGGCATCGGGGCTTGCCTGGGCTGCGTCATTCCCACCCGAAAGGGCTACCGCCGGGTATGCCGGGACGGGCCGGTGTTCGACCTGCGGGAGGTATTCTGAAGGGATGGCCCCCAAAGCCGCCCCTACGTCAGGGGCAGGTCGTAGATACGCCAGACCTTGTAGCGGCGGGCCCCCACAAACTCCGAAGCCCGGAGGATGAGGTCGTTATCCTCCAACAGCATCGAGTTCTCACATTGCTGATAGCCTTGACGGATGGCATGTTCCCAGGATTCCAGAAAGAGGAGGGCATCCACGCCGAGGCCCCGGTATTGCGGGCGCACCCCGTAGAACATAAAGCGCAAACGTGGAATTTTCCCGTTCCGGCGCATCCAGAGGAGGCGGAGCACCCGCACCAGGTCCGAGTCGCCGTACCAGCACCAACGCGGTCGCAGGGCGTAGTAGGGATCGGGGAAGGCTCCCAGCACTGCTGCCGGTTCCCCTCGGACATAGGCGAAACGCACCAGGCCCGGATCGAGGATCGGCCGTAACGTCTCGGCCAGCGTGACGGCCTCCTCGTCCAGAATCGGCAAAAAGCCCCAATTCTGGGTCCAGGCATCGTTGTAGATGTCCACGATCAGCCGGACGTCGCCCAGCAGGTCGTTCTCGTTGATGCAGCGCGTCTCGATTCCTCCGCGCCGGCGTACCCGTTCGGCCAGATGGACCAGGCGCGGCAGTGGCCCCGGCTGAACGTCGAAGATATAGGCGTAATAGTCCTTGGCCTTGCGGAAGCCGTAGCGTTCCAGAAACTCGCCGTAGTAAGGAGGATTGTGGGTTAGTTCGACGGTGGGCGGATATTGGAACCCTTCCACCAGGCAGCCCTGGCGCTCGTGGGTGGCGTTGGAGTATTCGCCCGGT
Source organism: Chloroflexia bacterium (assembly GCA_036172265.1). Taxonomy (GTDB): domain Bacteria; phylum Chloroflexota; class Chloroflexia; order DTKN01; family DTKN01; genus JASFBA01. The sequence goes on along the minus strand of JASFBA010000002.1, from coordinate 13,313 downwards.
CCGCGCAGGACCTCCATGCCCCGGGCGCGCACCCACTCCCGCGCCCGGTCCAGGAGCGCCTTCGCCACCTCGTAGTCTTTGATGACCTCGAAGAAGCCGAAGAAGCCGAATTTGCCCCGATAGTGCTCGTTGAAGCGGTGATTGATGGCCGCCGAGATGCGCCCCACGGGCTCCTTCCCCCGCCAGGCCAGGAAATGGGTGACCTCGGAAAAGGTGTGGTAGACGTGCTGCGGGGTGAGCAGGCCGATCAGGTGCAGGAGGCGGCTTCCCAGGAGGTCGCCGCGCAAGGGCGGTGTCCAGCAGGGATCGCCTCGGTACAGTCGCCAGGGGAAATCGACAAAGACTCGGAGGCGGGGGGAACCCAGGGGGATCTCCTCGATGGTCAGAGATGGTGAAGGCATCGCTTACCTCCATTTTGGGGGGCTTGCAGGCCTCGATAAACTTTCCGCCCGGGCCGCGTTGCTCCGGGCGGAAGGGATGGGGCTCCGGGCGGAGTGCCCCTTTACTGCTTCTTGATGACGAGCGGGTAAAGCGGGATACCGCCGACGACGGCCAGGAGGATGCTGCCGAACAGGGAGATGAACAGACCTGCTCCCGGGCCGGCACCTCCGGGCACACTGAAGAGATCGATCAGGCAGACGAGAAAGCCGATCGCACCGGCGCCGAACATAACCCAAGAGGCGATCGTCCGAACCTGCCCGGATACGAAGAGTCCTTCCAGCCCGGCGCCGATGGCCGCCAAGGCACAGATAAAGACGAGCCAACCTGTCCCCCGCTGAAAGCCGTTGTCAGAGAAACCGGAGACATAAGTTGCCCAGGGCAGGAGCACGCCGATGAAGATGATTAACCCCAGGATGGCCGAGGCCAGGCTGAGTTTGGGAATCGGTTGCTTGAGCCCGATATTCATCTTGTCCTCCTTTTGGATCTACAAGGCTGGGGGTTACTCCGCCCGGATTGCGCCTGCTTTTGCATCCGCCCGGCCTTTCCGACCGGCCCATCTTCGGGTCAACCAACATGGTGTCATACATTATAGCAGAGAACGGCCGGCCCTGCAACTACGATTCTATCCGGGCCCTTTTCTCCAGCGCGGCCCGATCCAGGATGACGATCCGGCCCCGTTCCTGGCGGATGAGCCCTTCTTCCCGCCAGGCCCGGAGTACCCGGCCGACCACCTCTCGCACCGTGCCCAGGTGGGCGGCGATTTCCTCCTGCGTCCAGCGCCGGCCGGGCACCATCGCCTCTCGGCTCAATAGGAAGCGGGCCAGCCGGACTCCCACCGTGCGAAAGGAAAGATCTTCCACCAACCCCACCAGGAGGCGCAATTTGGCCGCAAAGTCGGCCAGGATGTTGCGAGCCACCTGCGGAAATTCCTCTACCAGTTGCCGGAAATCGGGGCAGAAAAAGGCATAGACTTCGACCTCGGTGAGGGCTTGGGCGCTGGCCGGATTGGGGCCGCCGTCGAAGAGCGGCACCAGGTTGAGGCCGTCCCCAGGTCCCAGAAGCGCCAGCACCTGTTCCCGTCCCTCAGCCGAGACCTTGCTCACCCGGACGCGCCCGCGAGCGATAAAGTAGACCGTCCGACATGGCTCCCCTTCCAGAAGGAGAAACTCCCCTCGTTCAAAATGCCGGCGACGGGCCAAGGCGGCCACCCGGGCCAGCGCCCGCCCGTCCAGGCCGGCAAAAGGTGGAAACTGCCTCAACTCAACCTCTTGCCCCATCGTTCCTGCCCGCCGGCCCCAGGAGCGTCCGAACCGTCTCCCAGACCACTTCGGCCACTTCCTCAATCCCCGGCCGGCCGTCCACAATCGCGATCCTCTCCCGGCGGTGCAGATAGGCTATCGCCCGATAGTAGCGGGCACGCACATGCTCCAGCGCCTCCCGCCGTTCGAAGAGTTCCTTGCGCTCCCCCTGCCGGACACCGATGCGGGCCAGACACTCGACCACCGGCACCTCCAGGAAAACGGTGAGGTCTGGACGCAGGGCCCGGCTGTTGATGGCATAGACCCAGGAGAAAGGGGCGTCCAGCGTCTGGTAGGCCAGGGAAGAAAGATAATAACGGTCGCAAAGGACGTGGACTCCCAGACGCAGGCGTTCCAGGATGCCCTCGGGGCCGTAGAGGTGGTCCAGGCGGTCGGCGGCAAAGAGCAGGGCCAGGGCACGGGGATCACAGGGTTCTTCGCCGGCCAGGACGCGCCGAATCAGGCGGCCGGCCGGTCGTTCTGAAGGCTCCTGGGTGGCCCAGACCGGACCACAGGCCGAAAGGCGTTTCTCCAGCAAGCGGACCTGGGTGGTCGTGCCGGCCCCGTCCAGCCCTTCGAGGACGATGAATTTTCCAGGCCCCGGGTTCGCTTTCATCGTCCACTCCTGGCGAAAATCAATGAGGCGGCTGTGCGGCGCAGGCTTCCTCGGCCGCCCGCAATACTTCACCCCGATGGAGCATTCCCGCCACCGCCTCGATATCCGGCTGGAGGAAGCGATCCCAACTCAGGAAAGGGACGCTTTCCCGAATCAGACGGCGCACGGCTGCTGTGCCCCGACCCAGCCGGGCATCCGGTTCCAGGCCCAGCCGCAGGTCTACCGCCTGGGTTGCGCAGAGGAGTTCGATGGCCACGATGCGTTTCACATTCCAGACCACCTGTCGAGCGTGCAGGGCAGCGTTGGCGCTGTTGCTCACGTGGTCCTCCTGTTCCTCACAGGTGGGGATCGAGTCGACGCTGTCGGGATGGGCCAGCGTTTTGTTCTCGGAAGCCAGGGCGGCGGCAACGTACTGGGGAATCATCCACCCGGCGTTCAATCCGCTATCCTGGACCAGCATCGGCGGCAGCCCGTCGTTCAACTGGCGGGTAAGAAGGCGGAAGATGCGCCGCTCGGCGATGTTGCCGACTTCGGCGACGGCGATGGCTAGAAAGTCGGCGGCCAGGGCAATCGGCTCGCCGTGAAAGTTTCCCCCGGAGAGGGCCTTGTTGGGACGTTCCAGGTCGGGGAAGATGAGCGGGTTATCGGTAACGGCGTTCAGTTCACGTTCCACGACCTGGCGAACGAAGGTAAAGGTATCCCGAGCCGCGCCCAGCACCTGGGGAGCGCAGCGCAGGGAGTAGGCGTCCTGCACCCTTGTGGCCGAGCCGATCAGGGTGCTGCCCTCCAGGAATCGGCGCATCGCCGCGGCCGCGGCCACCTGCCCCGGATGGTTGCGCAGACGGTGGATGCGTTCATCCAGGGCGTCGGGGACGCCTCGCAACGCCTCCATACTCAGGGCGACGGCCACCTCGGCCTGGCGGACCAGGAGTTCGGCATCGGCCAGGGCCAGCGCCAGGAGGGCGGTGGAGACGGCCGTGCCGTTGTTGAGCGCCAGCCCCTCTTTGGCCTGTAGGACCAACCGGGGCAGGCCGGCCCGACGCATGGCCTCTGCACCGGACATCCTCTTCCCTTGGTAGAAAGCCTCCCCGCTCGGCTCGTCGCCTCCATCGGGGTCGCGGGCCAGGACCAGCATCATATGGGAAAGGGGGGCCAAGTCGCCGCTGGCCCCCAGGGAACCGCGGGAAGGGACGACCGGGTGCACCCCCCGGTTGAGCATCTCCAGAAGCGTCTCCAGCGTCTCCAGGCGGATGCCGGAATGGCCCCGGGCCAGGGTGTTGGCGCGGATAAGCATGGCGGCCCGCACGACCTCCTCATCCAGCGGTTCGCCCACCCCGCAGGCGTGGCTGACGATAAGGTTGTGGGAGAGGCGGGTGCTTTGCTCGATGGGCACGGAAACGCCGGCCAGGGAGCCAAAGCCGGTGTTGAGGCCATAGACCACGAGATTCCCCTGTCGGGCAACCTCTTCCACCCAGGTCCGGCAACGGGCTACCTGCCGGCGGGCACGGGAACTGAGGCGCACCGGCCGGCCGGCCCGGGCCACGGCCACGACGTCGTCCAAAGTCAGGTGCGTGCCGTCGATTTCCAGCGGAGGTGGTTCGGACAAGGGGCTTACCTCCTGGCGTCTTTGCCCACATTATAGCAGAAAAAGGCGAAAGACAAAAGTGGAATTACAAACTTGCCGGTTCGGGCCAGGTTTCGCGGACGGCCAGGCCCAGTGCCTCGCGCACCTCGGCCACGACAAAGAAGGAGCCGCAGGCGCAGACCAGGCCGTCCGGGCCGGCCCGCATCCGGGCCCGTGCCAGGGCCTCCTGGACCTCTGGGACGACCTCGGTCGGCACGTTATGCCCGCGCCACAGGGAAGCCAGGTCCTGGGGATCGGCGGCGCGGTAGTGGTGGGCGCGAGTAGCGACGGCCCCATCGGCCAGGGGGGCTAAGGCGGCGACGATGCCGGCCAGGTCCTTATCGGCAGAACATCCCAGGAGGAAGAGGCGCGGCTTCTGAGGGAAGAGGGCGAGGAGGGCTTCGGCCAGGGATTGGGCCGAGGCCGGATTATGGGCGGCGTCCACGAGGGTGAGCGGCCGGCCGGCCACTACCTCCAGTCGTCCCGGCCAGCGGACCTCCCGCAGGCCCCGTACTGCCGCCTCCTGGGGAATTTCCCAACCTCGTTCGCGGAGTGCGTGTACGGCGGCCAGGGCCAGCCCGGCGTTGACCTCCTGGTGCTGGCCGGCCAGGCCCAGTCCCTCGGGGTGCACCGGTTCGGCCCGACGCAGGGTCGCCCCTACCTCCCGACAGTGGCGGATGATGACCTCCCAGGCCTCGGTCGGCTGGGAGGTGCTCAGGACCAGACCGCCCGGAGGAACGGCCCCGACCTTTTCGGAAGCGATGGCGGAGAGCGTCTCTCCCAGATAAGCCTGGTGGTCCAGGGAGAAGGGGGTAAGCAGGGTTAAGGTGGGGATCAGGGCGGCGGTGGCATCGCTGCGTCCGCCCATGCCGGCTTCCACGATGGCCACTTCCACACCGTAGCGGGCGAAGGCCTCCAGGGCCAGGGCGGTGAGGCCCTCGAAGAGGGTGGCCGGCCCCAGGTCATCCCAGGAAAGGCTTCCCTCCAGGAGCGGCAGGAGGCGGTGTAGGCTGCCGGAAAAGGCCGGGCGGGAGATGGGCGTGCCCAGGATGCGGATGCGCTCACGAGGGGTGTGTAGGTGGGGGGAGGTGTAGAGTCCGGTGCGCCGGCCGGCGGCGCGCAGGATCGACTCCAATATGGCGGCGGTCGAGCCCTTGCCCTTGGTGCCGATCACATGGACGATGGGCAGGGAGCAATCCGGTGCGCCGAGGAGGTCGAGCAGGCGACGGGCCCGCCGGGGGCTATCCTGGGCGTGGGCTGGGAAAGCCACCTTACGGACGGCGTAGCGATGGAGGTAAGATCGTAACTCCATAAGCAAGGTGTGAAAAGGGCTATGATTTGACAATTTACTCCGTCCATATAGGCAAACTTCTCCAAGGGAGAGAATCCTTACGCCCGATAATGTTCTCCTACATACCGGGCCCCCTGCAGCCAGGCTACCAGGCCGGCCGCGCTGCTCAGAGCCGGCCCGATGGGCTCGCCGTTTCGCAGGATGTAATGGGGCACGTTGAGGGCAGTCAACTCGGCCCGTACCCCATCCAGTTCGTGCACCCCACCAAAGGTCATCCCATCCACCAGGACGACCACGGCATGGATGCCGCCGTAAAGCAGGTCGCGCAGACCCGATCGCACCCAGTCGGGGTCATAGGAAGGAGTAATCACCACCAGGCAACTCTGCCGGCCGAAGCGATTGCCTTCCGCTGCCAGCACTTCGGCCAGGGGGCTTTTGCCATAAGCGCGTAGGGTGGCCAGGCTCTCCAGGATGTGGTAGAACTGGCGGGGCTCGCGCTCCGGAGGAATGGCCTCCCGGTACTGACCCCAGCCGATCAGCCCGGTATTGCGACGTTGGCTCAGGATCAAGTACCGGGCTAGAGAAGCGGCCGCGGTCACGGCATATTCCTCCGTGGAGGCCGGCGTCCGTGCCTCCGGCTGATCCGGCCGACGCTCCCGCCATAGGGCGCTCTGCTGTACCTTACGCTCCAGATCCAGGACAATCCAGATGTCGGCACTGGGGTCGAGTTCAAATTCCTTGACGATCAGTCGCCCCTGATGAGCCGTCGAGGGCCAGTGGATACGGTTGAAACTATCCCCTGGGGCGTACTCGCGCACTCCGGAGACGTTGGGCGTAATGTGATGGGTGCGCCGGCGGGTGGCCGTGCCGCCCGGAAGTTCGGCCGGCGGGAGGAGGAAACTATGGATTTCCTCGGTAGCCGGGTAGATCAGGACCTCGGCCGTGTCATCCAGACGTTTTTGGAGACGGAAGAGGCCCAGGGGATCGCTGGAGTGGAGGAGGATCGGCCCCATCGTGTACTTGCCGCGCAAGGTGCAAACGGTACGCAGCCGGCTGTGGCGCGATGACCGGGCCGGAAGGCTGGTGACAAAACGGGGATAATGGCCGGGCAGGTCGGTCGCGTCCTGGACTTCCACCCAGAGTTTCGGCCAGAGGCTCCGGTTGTGGACAAGGATGTGTTCCTCCACATACTTTCCCACCTGGGTGCGAGGGGTGAGCAGTTCGCGCCGGGCCTCCAGGCCACGCAGGCTCAACCAGGCCCAAAGGTAGCATACGACTAGGGCGGAGGCCAGGATATAGAAGAAATGGAAAAGGACGTGGTGGCCGGTGCCCTGAGCCAAGATGTAGAAGGCTACCGTCAGGAGGAAGACGAGCAGCGCACGCATCGGCCTACTTTCTCTCCAGCGGCACGGTGATGATCACCGCCGTCCCCTGGCCTGGAGCGGAGCGAATTTCGGTCCGACCGCCGATCAGACGGGCCCGCTCCTGCATATTCAGCAGACCGAAACTCCCCCGACGCTCATAGGAAGACTTGACGGCTTCCAGGTCAAAGCCCACGCCGTCATCTTGGACGGAGGCGACCAGGTCCCCCCCTTCCTGTCGAAGGTGCAGCCAGATGTTTTTTGCCCGGGCGTGCTTGCGGGCGTTGTTGATCGCTTCTTGCATGATGATAAAGATCGTGGCCTCGGCCTTCGGGTCGAACCGCTGCGAAAAGTTGCCGGTATCCAGGTGAATCTGAATCCCCTCAGAGGCCGGAAAGCGCTGGACGTACTGCTCCAGGGTGGGCACCAGGCCTTGGGTCTCCAGGATGATCGGACGAAGTTCAAAGAGCATGGTGCGAATGTCCCAGGCCGTTTTACGGGCCAGTTGTTCTAGGGAATCCAATTCGGCGAGGGCGCGGGCCGGGTCCTGAGCCAGGAGACGTTTGATGTATTCTGCGCTCATCGCTATGGCCGCCAGCGATTGGGCCGGCCCGTCGTGCAGGTCCCGGGAGAGTTCCTTACGCACATTCTCCTCGGCCTGGAGAATCTTGTCGCGTTCCTCGCGCAGGTCCTCATAGAGTTGGGCGTTCTGGATGGCGATGGTGGCGAAATGGGCCAGGGAGGCCAGTTTCTCCAGATCGGCCGGGGTATAGGCCTGTTCGCTCATCGAACCCAGGACGATGGCCCCGTAGTTGCGCAGGCCGGCCCGCAGGGGCACGAGTAACCCGGAACGGCAACGCTGCAGGACCATCACCTGGGCCAGTTCCTCGTCCCGGCCCAGGTGCTCCAGGAGGAGCGGTTCGGCGGTCGCCAGCGCGGCGGAGATTTGGCCGTTTCCGGTCAGATGGACGCCCTTTCCCGTATCCCCAACCCGCAGGCCGGAGGAGGCAGCCACGAAGAGGTCTTCCGGGCCGGCCGAAAGAAGCACCACGCCGACGGAGAAATCCACCAGGCGGCGGCAATCGTCCAGCACCTTCTCCAGGACTTTTTGATAACTTAGGGTGAGGCTGAGGGTTTGGGCCATCTCGTAAAAGACCTGGGCCTGCCGGCTGGCCGACTGATAGCGGGCCTGGAGGTCGGCGGTCTCCTCCTGAAAGCGGCGGAGGGTCTCGCGGGCCGGCCGGGCCAGGGACTCGGCGGCCAGCCCGAAGAGGCCGGTGAGGAGGATGGCCGAGGCCATTACGGTGGCCCGGAGCACATCTGGCGGAATCTGGCGCATCCAGTCGCTCATCAGGAGCAGCCCATATCCGGCCAGGCCGGCCAGGTTCAGGCCCAGGCCGGCGGAGAAGCCCAACCGCAGGGCGACGGCGATAAGGGGAAGCAGAAGGAGAGGTAAAAGGGGGCTCTGACCGCCTCCGTGGAGAAAGATCACGGCCAGTACCAACCCGATGTCCAGGGCCAAGGTAAGGTGGGGCCACAGATTCAGGGCCCAACCTCGCCAGAGGAAGAGCGCCTCCAGGAGGGTAAGGAGGAGGTAGCCGATCAGGATGTACTCGGTGAGGCCCTGGAAGGCGGGGTCGGGTGGAGCCAGTCGGTTCAGGAGCGCCAGCCCCAACCCCAATAGCCACCGAAAGCCCATTACCACCCAATCGGCCGGGCTCGCCAAGGGCCGGGCTTCCTTCATGGCGTTTCCTCCGCACCGGGGTAAGACCAGCGCCGAAGCAACATCTGGCGGATGGTGGATACCGCTCCGACCTGTTCCTGCCACTGCAAGGCCTGGGAGACCAGGGGAAGCGCCTCGGCCTGGGCCAACAGCCGGCGGTGCATCTCGGCCTCCCGGCGCACCTGGCGGACGATTTCCGCCAGTTCCTCCAGATAGATGCCCCACTCCAGCAATCGGGCGGCGGCACGGGCCAGCGGAAGCGTCTCGGGCGGAAGGAGGCCTTCGCTCGATTCCAGAAGGCCCATCTCCTCCAGGCGGGCCGCCTGTTCGGTGGTCAGGCCGGCCTCCTCGGCGAAGCGGGAGCGGAAGAGGCCCTCAACTGCCCTTCCCTTTTCCATGGGGAGGTGGCTGGGGGTGTGGGGCGAGGGCCCCAACCCCATCTCGGCCAGCCGGAGGCGAATGGCCGGGAGCGTGAGGCGCTCTTCCTTCAGGCGTTGGATCAAGCGCAGCCTTTGCAGGTAGGAAGCATCAAAATCACCGTATTTCCCCCGTCGGGGAGGTGGGGGCAAAAGCCCTTCCTCGATATAATAACGGATGGTACGGACCGTAACTCCGCTGCGTTCCGCCAGTTCACCGATACGCATCAACACCCTCCTGTGAAGACCTCCGTCGGCTGCCCGCCGGAAAGCCGATCTTTATGGCGGCTTCTTACGCCGACCCCCTCAGGTTCAACGCCCGGTAGAAACGGGAAAAGTCGAAATGGGCCTCCAGCAGCGACTCAAAGCGTTCGATCTTGCTGGTCTGGCGAAAACGTGCCCGGCCGAAAAGTTCCTCCGCCCGCCGTACCACGGTCATCGTATCGTCGGTCACCAGGAGGATCGGCACGCACTGCTCCTCGGCCCGGGTGAGGATGAGCGGATTGGGACGCATCCCGCCGGTTAGGATCAGGCAGGTCGTAGGTGTCTCCAGGGCGGCCAACTGGATGTCCACGCGATCTCCGCCGGTGATGACCGCCTTGTTGGCCTGCCGGCGGAAGTAAGAGAGGGCGCTTTCCACGCTCATTGCCCCAACCATCATCGTTTCCACCAGGTCCTCGCCGTGGTCCGGGCAACAGAGGATCTGGGCTCCCAGGTGTTCGGCCAGTTCGTTGACGCTGACGGCGCAGAGAAGGGGGTCCTTCTGCAGGACGGCCAGCACAGGGATGCCTCGTTGCTCCAGGAAGGGGCTGACCATCTGCCGGACCATCTCCACCCGAGCTCGGGGCACCCGGTTGAGGACGACGCCGAGGAAGGAGCGGCCGGCCATGGCCTCGTACACGGCAAGGACGTTGTCCGTCTCCAGGAGGCTCTGGAAGTTGGAGACCAGAAGCACGTGGGCCTGGAACATCTCCGCCACGCGCATAGCCGGCAGGCCGACAATGGTCCCTTCGGACCAGTCGTTGGGCCCTTCCAGAATCATCACATCTTTACCTCGGGAGACCGACTCGAAGGCCTCTCGGACCCGCTGTGAATAATCCGGCTGCGGCTCTCCACGCAGGATGCCTTCAAGCAAGCGCGGGGTCAGAAGGAGCGGCGAGAGTTGCTCCAGCGGCTCCTCCAGGCCAAAGACCTCCCGGACGAAGGCGGTATCCTCATCGTAGGCCGTTTCCTCGGCCCGGCGTACCCGCAGGCAGAGCGGCTTCAGGTAGCCGACACGGTAGCCGTCGCGCCGCAGCCGTTGCCCCAGCGTAACGCAGACCGCGCTTTTCCCGGAGAAAGTTTCCGCCGAGATGACCAGGACCGTTTCCATATCTTTCCTCCCGAGCAACCTGTAAGTTGCAACCTGCGACCCATCGTTAGGGCTGTACCTCCCATTTTTTGAGAGAGAATCCGGCCGGCGAGACCACCAGTTCGTAAAAATCCCCGCTTTTCACCGAATCAGAGGAAAGTATCTGGCGGGATAGCTGTAGGAAGGGCCATCGGGCATCCAGCCAGAGGAAGAAATCCCCCAACCCGCCCGACGCGGAGGGAAAGGTTTTTTCTTCGACGGCCCTTCCCTCGCCATCGTACCCGACCAAGCGAAGCAGACGGTAGCCGGACCGGAGCCCCAGTCCCTCCAGCGAGGCATCCCAGCGGAGCACCTCACCTTCGACCGTCCACTGCAACCCCGATACGGTGGTCGTATAAGGTAGGGGACCGACCAGGTTCAAGGAACAGAGGGTAGGGAAAGCGCTTTCCTCGCCGGCCGGGAAGCATTGCACCTGAGCAACCCGTTCGTCGTGTGGGAAGGGAAGGTAGGTCTGTGAACCCTCCTCCAGGTACAAAAGAACCCAGCCGCTTGCAATCAGGAGAAAGCAGAGAAGGAGCAGGAGAAGGATTCCCAGCCAGCGCCAACCCTTTCGTCGTCGGGGATACGGGCTGGCCTCCTCTGCGTACCGCACCCATACGTTCAACGGCTGAAAGCGACGCCAGAGGCTCTGGATAGGGCGCAGAAGGAGAGAGAGGAAAAGAAGCCCTCCCAGGACGAAAAGTCCCCAGGCGATCAGGCGGATGGAGGAGATACCGGCCATCGAATCCTCCTGCCAGCCGGAACCTAAGGGCGAAGGATGATGCGCGCATCCAGCACGGTCGCCCCCTGGCCGGCCTCGTGGACGATCAGAGGATTGACATCCATCTCGACGATATCGGGAAAATCGGTGACCAGTTGTGAGACACGCAGGATGGTTTCAATGATGGCATCCACGTCGGCCGGGGCCTGTCCGCGTACCCCCTTGAGCAAGGGGAAGGAGCGGATGCTTTCGACCATCTCCCGAGCCTCGTTCCTATCAATCGGGGCGATGCGAAAGACCACGTCCTTCAGCACTTCTACGTAGATACCGCCCAATCCGAACATGAGCATAGGGCCGAACTGGGGGTCGCGGCTCATGCCGATGATCACCTCCCGGCCGCCGGAGATCATTTGCTGGACCAGGATGCCCCAGATGTCGGCGTCGGGATGGTGGCGGCGAGCACGGTATTCGATAAGTTCGTAGGCATCGCGCACATCGGTGGAGTTGGCCAGGCCCACCTTGACCGCGCCGATGTCGGACTTGTGCAGGATGTCGGGAGAGGCGATCTTCATCACCACCGGATAGCCGATCTCGGCGGCCAGGCGCACGGCCTCGTCGGGGGAGCGGGCCAGTTTGGCCCTGGGCAGGCGTAGCCCGTAGGCTTCGGCGACTCGGCGGGCCTCCACCTCGCCCAGGTTCAGCCGGCCTTCCCGCCGCGCTTTATCGAAGACTTCCTGCACTTCTTCTTTTCGGACCCGGAAATGTACCAGGCGCTGGGGAGGACGTTCCAGCCAGCGGCGGTAGCGTTCCATGGCTCCCAGAGCCAGGACGGCTCGCTCCGGGAAGGGGTAGGTGGGGATATGGTTTTCCTGGAGGAGGCGCACGGCTGGCTCGACCACCTCTCCGCCGATGAAAGAGGTCACCACCGGTTTGTCATAGGCCCGGGCAATGTCCACCACCGTTTGGGCGATGGCCTCGACGTCGGTCATGGCCTGCGGGGTCAGGAGGACCACGACCCCATCTACCCCCGAATCCCGCAGCACCGCGTTCAACGCGACCCGGTAGCGGTCCGATTGGGCGTCTCCGATCACGTCTACCGGGTTATAGAGGTTGGCCGTCGGGGGGAGATAAGGGGCCATGGCTTCGATCGTCTCTTTGGCGAACTGGGCCAGGGCGAGGCCGGCCCGTTCGCACGTATCGGTCGCCAGGATGCCGGGGCCGCCGGCGTTGGTCACGATGGCGATACGGTTGCCGCGCAGCATAGGCTGGTAGGCGAAGATTTCGGCAAAGTCGAAGAGGTCCTGCACCGACTCGGCGCGGATGATGCCGGTCTGGTTGAAGGCGGCTTCATAGGCCCGCTCCGAACCGGCCAGGCTGCCGGTGTGGGAGGAGATAGCCCGGGTGCCGGCCGCCGTCGTTCCCGACTTGATGGCGATGACCGGCTTCTTGCGGGTCACCTGTCGGGCCACCCGTATAAAGGCCTCGCCGTCGGCGATGCCTTCCAGGTAGGCCAGGATCACCTTGGAGTGGGGATCGTCAGCCCAGGCCTCCAGGAGGTCCACCTCGTTTACATCGGCCCGGTTGCCCAACGAGACAAAGTGCGAAAAGCCGATGGCTTCTTCCCGCGACCAGTCCAGGATGGACGAGCCTAGGGCACCGGATTGGGAAAGGAAAGCGATCTCGCCTGGCCGGGCCATGGTGGTGGCGAAGGTGGCGTTGAGACAGGAGATAGTGTCAATGAGTCCCAGGACGTTGGGGCCAAGGATACGCATGCCGTACTTTTGGGCCCGGGCCACCACCTCGCGCTCGCGGCGGGCTCCCTCCGGCCCAGTCTCACGGAATCCGGCCGAGATGATGAGCAGGGCCTTGACACCCTTTCGGCCGCACTCCTCGACCACGTCGGGGATACTCGCCGCCGGGATAACGATGATGGCCAAGTCCACCTCGTCGGGAACTTCCTGGATGGAGGGGTAGGCCGTCCGGCCCAGGATCTCGCCTCCTTTGGGGTTGATGGGGTAGAGTTTGCCCTGGTAGCCGCCGCGAAGGATGTTGTCCATCAGGATATAGCCCATCTTTCCAGGCGTGGCTGAGGCTCCGATCACCGCCACGCTGCGAGGGGCAAAAAAGGCTTCCAGCATCCTGGCCTCCTGGTCTGCATTTGTGGTTATATCATACACCAAAAGGCGAAAGTGGGCAAACGACATGGAGCCGCGTCGGGCCTATGCTACCAGGATGTCCCGCGGGAGCAAGCCCAGCGCTCCACCCCCTATGCAGGAACATATTGGTTCCCTCTTGACAACGAACAAATGTTCTGATATAATGGAAGCCACAAGGCCGAATTCAACGGCACCGGGCCGGCCCGGGAGGAAAGGCGATGCTGGAACATCCGTTGCGCCCCTGGTTGGAGGAGCGCGCCGACCGCATCGAACGCC
>JASFBA010000001.1:0-50775 GCA_036172265.1 Chloroflexia bacterium | reverse complement strand
GTGGTCCAGGAGTTGGAAACGGGGTTGTAGATGCCGACCTGACCGGGCGAGCCGTAGCCGCCGATGAGGTAGCCCATGCCGTTGTACTCGATGAAGACGTTGTCCATCGAGGCAAAGGGGGAGGCGGCACGGGCCTCCCAGACCAGGCCTTCCAGCCCTTCGGGAAGCGGGGCCGGCTGTGGGGCGTAGCCCTCGGGCGCGATGCCGGTAAAGACCGGGACGTTCGGAACCTGCACGGGAGGAGCGGCAGGAGCCGGTTTGGGCTCGGCCAGCGTGGGGATGAACCCGCCGGGCTGCTCGACGAACTCGAAATCATAGTCCCAGGGCAGGCGGTTGGTCAGGGTAACATCGGTATTATAGAGGGTGTTCCAGGGCAGCGTCACGTGTAGCGGGCTGGGGACGAAGGAGATGGCCGCCCGCAAGGAAAAGTCCTGCCGGGTATCCTGGCCGGCGGTGATAACCACGGTGGCCGTGCCCGGAGCATAGTTCTGCATCGTAGCCGTGACCACGTAGGTGCCCTCGTCCAGGTACATCTCATAGTAGCCGGCGGCGTTGGTCTCGGTGAAGGTGCCGTCTTGGGCGGTGACGATGGCGCCCTCCAGCGGGAAGCCGTTGTCATAATCGGTCACGTAACCCCAGAGCCGGCCGCGAGGGGTCAGGGCAAAGTCCAGGGTGGTCACGGTGTCGGTGTAGACGACGGTCGTCTGGACCTCTGTGGTGTAATGCGGGTGGGTGGCGGTGACGGTAAAGTCGCCCTGGGGGACGGTCATCGTGTAGTAGCCGGTGGCATCGGTCTGGCTCGTCCAGGTTCCGCCCTGGGTGCGGACGGCAGTGATGGTGGCGTTCTGAATGGGCTGGCTGGTGATGCTATCGGTCACGTGGCCATCGAGCCAGCCCTGGCCGGTGCAGAGGGCGAGGATGCCATTGACGGCTTCCACGGCGTCGATCGTGCCGTAGCCCCAGTCGTTGTTGGGGCCGGTGGTATAGTCGCCGCCGCAGTTGGAGCCGCCTTGGCCGGTGAGCGGTTCGGCCGTGGCCGTGATGATGGCATAGGTCTCGTTGACCATGCCCTGGAAGGCCGGGCAAGCCGACCACATGAGTCCGATGAGGGCCGTGGCGTGGGGGCCGGCCATGGAGGTGCCGCTCCAATAGGCATAGGTGTTGCCCGGCAAGGAGGAGCGAACGTTCTCACCGGGGGCCATGATGTCGGGGAAGTAGTAGCCCGGGTCCAGGGAAGAGGGCCCGCGGCTGGAAAATCCGGTGAGGAAGCCGGGGAAGGCATAGGCGTGGTTGACGGAACCGGTAGTCAGGACCTCGTAGTAGTCGCCCGGGGAGCGCAGGGACTGGCAGGACGGCCCCTCGTTGCCGGCGGAGACCTCGACGGCCGTGCCGGCGGCCTGGAGGTTGTTGATGGCCGTGCGGAAGGCGTTATAGCCGCCGCCCCAATACCCCCAGGAGTTGTTGACGGCGTCGGGGGCCATAGCCGGGTTGGGGTTCTGGTGGTTCAGATCCCAGGGGGCCAGGTCCCACTCGAAGCACTCCAGGAACCAGGAGTCCTGGCCGTATCCGCCGTCGTCCATATTCTTACAGTGGACGGTCTGGGCACCGGGAGCCATGCCGATCTGGTTTGTGCCCCCATCGTCGCCGACCATCGTGCCGGTGGTGTGGGTGCCGTGGCCATGGCCGTCGTAGGGGTCGGTAGGGTAGGTGCCGGTGGCATCCCACCAGTTATAGTTGTGATTTTCCGAAGAGCAAGTGGGTGGGTTCAGGCAGCCGCGGTAGTGGCGGGCGATGGCCGGGTGGTCTTCGTCCAGGCCGGTGTCGTTGCCGGCCAGCACCGTGCCCTGTCCGGTATAGCCCATGGCCCAGACCTGGTCGGCCTTGACGAAGGAGATGTTGGGCTCCACGGCGTTGGGCTGAGACGCGGGAACTGCATTGCGGGCCTCATTCGGGTCAACAGCCAGGAAACGGTGGTCGGCGGTGATGCTGGCTACCTCCGGCCGGCGGGCCAGGCTCATCAGGAGGTCATAGTCCCCATCCTGGACCAGGATGGCGTTCACGATGTAATAGGGCCGGTACGCGACCCCCTGGGCATCGAGGAAGCGTCGCAGCGAGGCCTGGGTGCGTGCGGCGGTGTCCCGCAACGTCTCATAGACATAGGCGCGCCTGGTCATCCGATCGGGGATACGAGAGGCGCCGCTCACATCGGCCTGTTCGGCCAGCCAGAGAAAGAAGTTGGTCCGCCCTTGGGCGTCGAGTTCCTGAAGGACCAGGGGCTCGACCTTGTCCAGGAAGTCCTGCTCTACCGGCCGCGCCAGGGCGGAGAGGGGCAGCAGCGAAAGGAGCAGGACCAGCGTTCCTAGAAAGGAAACGGTTCTTCGCCAGTGCATCGTACTTCTCCTTGAGGAAAAGGCCTCTGTACCGGAGACCATGAGACCCTCCGGTGGAGGCCGGCGGACGGACAAAATGTTCCTGCTGTACCTCCTTTCTGGCCAGGTAAGGGACCGGACACCGGCGAAATTGCCTCGTTGCCCTGAGTTATCGTTCGTGGTGCACCGGGCCGCTATTCGTTGGCGATTTCCCCGAGCCCCCGGGGTGAGGTGGCGATGGATGGGTTTTGAACTCGCCCATGCCTGCCAGGCGAAAGTTTGCCAGGGTTCAAAGACCGCCAAGTCGGGTTTGCTACCGGACCCCTTTGGGCCGGGGAGATGAAGATAATATTATTTTACCACACCAAGCGGGGATTGTCAAGCGCCTTTGGCTCTTGTTTGACAGGCCGGCCGGGCGTGGTAAAATATATGCCAATTGTGTGAAATATATGCCAATCGGAAAAGGACTGCAGGGATGAGCAGTGGAAACGTTGCGGCGAAGGCGGAGCGGGTAGAACTCCGCCGGGATGTGACGATCTGGGGCTCCTACACCTGGGGCTATGCCGACGTGGGAGCCGACATCTATGTGGCGTTGGGGCTGGTGATCGGGGCGGCCCAGGGTGGGGCGCCGCTGGCCTTTGCCCTGGCTGGCCTGATCTACATCCTCATCGGGCTGGCCTTTACCGAACTGGCTTCCTCCTATCCGGTGGCCGGCGGCGGCCACTATTATTCGCTGCGCGGCCTGGGCGACTTCTTCGGCTTCCTGGCCGGGGCCGCCCTCCTGCTCGATTACACCATTGACATCGCCCTATTTGCCAGCGCCTCGGCTGGCTACGTCAACTTCTTCCTGCCCTACCTGGGAATTGACATCCACCGTTTCTCCGTATCTCTCGGCCCCATCCAGAACCTCAACCTGCTCTGGATGGGCGAAACGGTGGCCATGATCGGTCTTCTACTGGCCCTGAACATCCGGGGCATCCGCGAGTCCTCCCTGGTCAACGAGGTTATCGGGCTGGTGGACCTTCTTTTGGAGATGTCGGTGGTCGTCTTCGGCTTCATCCTGGCCTGGAAGCCGGAGTTGCTGGTCCAGCAGTTCCTACACGAGTTTCCCAGCCCCCACCAGTTCCTCTACGGCTTCTCGTTGGCCATCATCTCCTTCGTGGGGCTGGAGAGCATCTCCCAGGCGGCGCAGGAGACGCGCCGGCCGGCCACGGTCATCCCCCGCACCTCCATCGCCCTCATCTTCACCGTCTTCATCCTGGCTGTAGGCTTTTCCACCGTGGGGCTGGGCATTCTTCCCTGGCAGGAATTCAAGGCCCACGAAGCGGACCCTATTGCTCACCTAGCCTCCCATATCCCCTACCTGGGCCTGCTGGCCGGCCCTTTCGCCGCTTTTCTGGGCGCGACGATCCTCTTCATTTCGGCCAACACCGGGGTGATGGGAGACTCCCGCCTGGTTTTCTCTATGAGCCACTTCCGTCTGGTTAGCCCCTGGTTCGGCTATGTAGACCCCAAGTACCGTACGCCCCGGAACGCCATCCTGGGATTCGGCTGGGTTGGCATCGTCCTCACGATTATCGCCTTCTTGACCGGCGAACTGGTCCTGGATACCCTGGCCAACCTCTACGCCTTCGGCGCTACCTTCGGCTATATCCTGGTCTACCTCTCCCTGATCTGGCTGCGTTTTACCGACCCGTACTCTCCCCGTCCCTACAAGGTGCCGCTCAACCTGAAGTGGAAACGCCGGGACGGCACGGTTATCGAGTTTCCCGTTCTGGGCACCCTGGGACTGCTCGGAGTGTCCAGCATCTTTGTCGCTGTGCTGATCACCCATAGCATTGCCCGCATCGCCGGGCCGTTGTGGCTCCTCATCGGTATCATCTACTATGTCATTTTCCGCCACCGCAACAGCCTGCCCATCTTCGGCAACGTGCCCCACGATTGGGAAAAGGAGCAGATCGAGGTGTTGACCAGCGCTGAGGAGTATGAACTGCGGGAACAGTACAAGCAGGCCCTGATTCGGCGCGACCGGGCCCGCGGCATACCTTCGCGCTGGAGCGAGGAGGGCTAGATGCTCCGCCGTCCCCTTCCGCCGCCCGGACGCCTGACCGCATTCGATATCTTGCACATCGCCCTGGGGGCACTGATGGTCCCTCTGGGCATCCTCATTATTGCCCGCACCCTCATCGTGGCCCCGACGGTGCTCGGCATCCTGGTAGGTGCAGCCATGCTGGCCCTGGGGATACACCGTCTCTATCTGGCCGGAAGTCGCCTGCGGTTGCTCCGGCAGAAACCGAGGGGAAAGAGCCGATGATGACGCCTGTTTTGAATCCGATCGGCATCGCCCTGGCCGTGGTTTTCATCGTGGCTATGGGATTGCTCTTCTTCTGGATGTTCCGGGTGCCGCCGCCGGTGCCCCTGGAGGTCGCCGCCGTGCGGCGCTCGGTGGCGGCCATGCAGCGCATCCTGGTGCCGGTTTCGGGAAGGCTGGCCTCGGAACGGGCCGTGGAACTGGCCTGCCGGCTGGGCGAAGCGCAAAAGGCCGAGATCATCCTGGTCTATGTCATCGAGGTCCCTTTCACCCTTTCCCTGAATACTCCGATGCCGGCCGAAGAGGCGCGGGGTCAGGAGGCCCTGCGCACAGCCCGCTTTATCGTCGAACAACACGGCCTGCCGGTGCGTACTCGGCTCATCCCGCATCGCTACGCCTGGGACGGCATCTTGCGTCTGAGCCGCGAGGAGCGGGCCGACGCCATCGTGATGAGCGTGGGCCGGGGCGGGCCGGGGGACGAGGTCTTGGGGCGCACCACCCAGGAGGTTGTCCGTCGGGCCGAGTGCGAGGTGATCCTGGACCGAGGTGCCCGTTATGGAGGATGAGCCATGGTGATCGAGCGCCGAGTTCGTCTGATCTATCCCCCGCGTCTCCTCGATCAGCCGCTCCTCTACCGGCTGATTCGGCAGTTTGACGTGCAGACCAACATCCTGGAGGCCCAGGTAACGCCTCAGGAGGGCTGGCTGGTGCTGGCCGTGCGTGGGGCTCAGGAGCAGGTCCTTCAGGGACTGGAGTGGCTGGAAGAGCAGGGGGTGCAGGTGGAAATGCTAGGCGAGGTCAAGGAGGAACGATGAAGGTCGTGATTCTGGGCTGTGGGCTGCTGGGGGCCTACCTGGCTCACCGGCTACTTTCCCAGGGGCATGAGGTGACGGTGGTTGACCCGGACTCGGCAGCCCTGGCCCGGCTGGGGGAGGATTTCCCCGGCCGGACGGTCATAGGTACGGGGATTGACGAAGATGTGCTGCGTCGGGCCGGCATCGAGGAAGCCGAGGCCCTGATCGCCGTGACCCCCTGGGACAACACCAACGTGATGGCGGCCCAGGTGGCCCGGGAGATCTTTGGCGTGCCCCGGGTCATCTGCCGGCTATATGATCCGCTCCGGGAGGAATTTTACCGCTCCCTAGGACTGGAGACGATCTGTCCCACCCTTTGGAGCGCCGAACGCATCGAAGAATTGCTGGGAAAAGCGTCGTGAGGGGGTAGAGATGTATATCGTCGTGGTTGGCGGAGGCAAGGTCGGCTATTACCTGACGAAATCGCTTCTGGAAGAAGGGCGGGAGGTCCTCCTGATCGAGAAGGATCCGCGCCGCTGGGCCGTGCTCAGTAAGGAGTTGGGTCCTGCGGTCCTGGCCGGGGACGGCTGCGAGGTCTCGGTCCTGGAACAGGCGGGAACGGGCCGGGCCGATGCGGTCATCGCCGTGACCGGTGATGATGAGGACAATCTGGTGATCTGCCAGGTGGCCAAACACCGTTTCCATGTTCCTCGGACGATTGCCCGAATCAACAACCCGAAGAACGAGAAAATCTTCCATAAACTGGGCATTGATGTCACCGTCTCCAGCACGGAAGTCATCCTTTCGCAGATCGAGCAGGTTATTCCTTCGGAGTCGCTGGTACACCTCCTGACGCTGCGCGGCGTAGGGGTCAGTTTCGTGGAACTGGAGGTGCCGGCCGGCTCCCCGGCCCTGGGCCGGCCGCTCAAGGACCTGGGCATCCCGGACGATTGCATCTTCCCCCTGGTCATCCGGGGAGGGCGGGAGGCCATCATCCCCTACGGGGAGACGGTGCTTCAGCCCGGGGATCAGGTGATTGCGGTGACCTCGGAGCGCAGCGAGGAGGTGTTGCGCCGGATTCTGCTCGGCTGAAGCAGGTGAAGGATGCTTCCCTCGCTCTTCTGGCTTCTTGGGGTTTCCATCTCCAGCGGGCTGCTGGCCGTCCTGGCCGCCGGGGGAGTTTACCTGGGTCTGGTGCGCTCCTCGGCCCTGCCCCCAGGGGAACCTCCCTTCCGCGGCAAGGAACGTGCCTCTTTGCGACGCTACCCCCGTATGCGCGAAATCGCCGGCTATATCGCCATAGGGGTACGGGCCTACCTGACCCGGCAGTTCCGCACCATCCTTCTGGTCGTCCCCATCCTGGCCTTGGCCATCGGCCTCTTTCTGGGCCCCTGGACCGCGCTGACCTTTGTCCTGGGCGTGGTCACCTCGTTGACCACCGCTCTTCTGGGGATGAATGCCGCCGTCCGGGCCAACGTCAAGACGGCCGAGGATGCCCTCCGTTCTCCCCGCGAGGCCTTTCGCACGGCCATCGCCGGCGGTTCGGTGATGGGCTTTTCCATCATCGGCTTCAGCCTGCTTATCCTTTCCCTGCTCTACCTTTTCTTCCGAGATCCCGCGCCGATGGTCGGCTTCGGCTTCGGGGCCAGCCTGGCCGCGCTCTTTGCCCAGATCGGCGGAGGCATCTACACCAAGTCGGCCGATGTTGGAGCCGACCTGGTGGGGAAGGTAGAGAAGAACATCCCCGAAGATGACCCCCGTAACCCAGCGGTGATCGCCGACCTGGTAGGAGACAACGTCGGCGACTGCGCCGGCCGCGGCTCCGACCTCTTTGAAAGTTTCTCCGACGACATCATCACCGGCACCATTGTCTCCCTCCGCTACGTCGGGCGCTACGGCCCCCAGGCCGCCTTTTTCCCCTACCTTTTGCAATCCATCGGGCTGCTTTCCTCCCTGGTCGGGGTCTTTTCTATGCGCTGGCTTCGGAAGGTCAGCCCGGAGAATGCCTTTACCTTCGGCATGGCCGTAACCACCACCCTGGCACTTGTTGGCTCCTTCCTTCTGGGCGAGTTCTTGCTCCAAGACCTGAGCATTTTCCTGGGATGTTTCCTGGGCATCGTTACCATGCTGGTGGCTACCATTTTTACCCGCTACTATGCCGGAGTCCATGGCCGGCCGGTGAAAAAGATCGCCGAGGCCTCGGCGCGAGGGGCGGCGCTAAACCTGATTACCGGACTGGGCTATGGGCTGCAAAGCCCGCTGGCCTCGATCGTTATGATCATCGTCTCCGTTACCCTGGCCTACATCGCCTCCGGCGGCTCCCTCTTGGCGGTCATCGGGGTCAACATCGGTACAGACCTCCTGATCGGCTACATCATGACGGCCGATGCCTTCGGCCCGGTCACCGACAACGCCGCCGGCATCGCCGAGATGTCCGGAGCCGGGGCAGAGGTCGTACGGCCGCTGGCGGCGCTGGATGCCGTAGGCAACACGATGAAGGCGACGACCAAGGCCTATGCCATGGCCTCGGGAACGGTGACCTCGTTCGTCCTCTTTGCCACTTTCTTTCAACAGGTCGGCATCTCCGTCCTCGATTTTTCCACCCCCTTTGTGCCGGCCCTCTTTTTCGTGGGCATCGCCCTTCCTTACCTTATCTCCTCCCTGGTCATCGGTTCCACGGCCCGGACGGCGCTGAAGATGGTGGATGAGGTGCGACGACAATTTCGCGCGATTCGGGGGATTCTGGAAGGGACGGCCCGTCCAGACTATGCGGCTTGTGTGGACCTCGCCGCACAGAACGCCTTGAAGGAGATGGTGCTGCCGGGGCTGGTCGCCGTAGTCGTGCCGGTAGCGGTCGGATACGCCTTTGGCCCGTGGGCGCTGGGGGCGCTCCTCATCGGCGCGGTGGCCGGCGCGGCCCTTCTGGGACCGTTCTTCAACAACACCGGCACGGCCTTTGACAACGCCAAGAAGATCATCGAGGCCGGCGGACACAAGGGCACCCCGGAACATCAGGCGGCGGTGATCGGCGACACGGTGGGCGATCCGTTGAAGGACGTGGCCGGGCCGGCCTTGCTGATCTTTATGAAGTTGATCGGGATGACGGCGCTGCTGATGGCCGGGGTGATGAAATAAACCCGCCGGCTGAGGCCGGTTTTTCCTGCGTCTCCGGCCCGTTTCCGCAGGCTTCCGATTACCCGTTCAATGCCCCAAGCCGGCGTAGAGCCGCCGGTAAACCCAGTACGAAGTGTAAATACGTTCGATATAGTCCCGAGTCTCGATGAAATCCACCGTCTCCACAAAGAGGTCCAGGTCGTTTACCGGGAGGACATAGCCGGCCCAACGTCGGGCGTTCCCCGGCCCGCCGTTGTAGGCGGCCAGCGCCGGGACGGCCTGCCCGGAAAAGGCCTCCTGTTGCCGGCCCAGATACCAGGTCCCGAAGCGGATGCTCAGGAAGGGGCGGTAGAGGTCCTCCAGACGGAAGGGCGACCAGCCCAGTTGCTCGGCAATTCCCCGTCCGGTAGAGGGAATGACCTGGGTCAATCCCCGGGCCTCTGCCCAGGAGGTGGCATAGCGGTCGAAGCGGCTCTCCTGGCGCACCAGGGCGAAGAAGAGGAGGGGGTCGAGGCCGTTGGAGCGGGCTTCGGGGACGATCAGGTGGGCATAGGGGACGGGGTAGAGGAGGCGAAGAAGGAAGAGAGGGGCGTCCTCTTCCCGGCTGCCGGCCAGTTCCAAGAGCCTTTCGGTGCAGGAGATAGAGAGGGCGTGGAGGCCGTGCTGGCGGAAGTAGAGAGCCAGGGCATAGAGGGCCGGCCCATGGTAGCGGAAGCGCTGAGAGAGCATGGTGAAAGGTTCGCGGGCCTCCTCCGGACGGCCCAACTTCAGAAATTCCTCCCCCCGGCGGAAGAAGGGGTCGTTTCGAACGACCGTCGGGAGTTCGGCGGTGATCGGCCGGCCGTAGCGCAGGGAAAGCCATTCCTCGGCAGCGGATTGCTCCTCCGGTGTTTCCTGGAGAGCCAGTTCCCCTCCGTAGACTCCGAAGCCGGTTTCTTCTGAAAGGAGTTCCTGGGCGCGGGCCGCATCGTATCCCCTGCCGGTGGAGGCCTCTTCCCAGGCCTGGCGGGCTTCTTTGCTGCGGCCGGCCTGCTCCAGGGCCAGGCCCCTCCAGAGGGCAGCGCGGCTGTAATGCAGGCTTAAGCCTGTGCTACGCGGTTCCCTACCCCACAGCGCGGCGGCCTCGAGGTAACGTCCCTGGCGGTAGCGCAGCAGGCCCGCCCGGAAACGGGCCTCGGAGGCCTCGGGGTGGTCGGGGAACTGTTCCACCAAGGCCGTATATTCGGCTACCGCCTCGTCCAAGCGGCCTTCTTCCTCCAGAAGTTGCGCGACCTGCCGGAGGGCCTTCCGGGCGGCCTCAGTTCGGGGAAAGGCCTCCTGCACCCGGCGGTACATTTGCACCGCCTCGTTCGGGAGGTAAGCCTCTTTCAACAGGCGGGCTTGTTCCTCCAGGGGGCGGGGGTCGGTCGGATGGGAGCGGGCCAGGGCTTCGAGATCGGCCAGCGCCCCGGATAGATCGCCCGAATCGGCGCGGACCTGGGCCATCTCGTAAGGGAGTTCGGGGGCATCCTTTCCCCGGCGCAACGCCTCCACAAAGTAGGGCAAGGCTTCCCGGACCCGGCCGGCCGCCCGGTAGGCCCGGGCCACGTCATAGGGGTCTACCTCGACGCCGGCGGCCAGGAGGGCGTCGGCAGCGCGGGCAGCCGCTTCAGTCGTGGGGTAAGAGGATAGGACCTCCTTCCAGCGGGCCAGGGCTTCGTCCGGCCGGCCGGCTTCTTGGAGCGTTTCTCCCATCTGATAGAGGATGGAAGCCCGGTACCAGGGCTTGCGCGCCCGCACCAGAATGCGCGTGTAGCACTCCAGCGCCTGGTTGTAGGCCGAGAGCGCCCGATATTCCCGGGCGGCCTCCTCCAGCATCCAGACCTGGTCGGAGAGGTAGCGGATGGGGGCGGCGGCCTGGAGGAACTCCCGGGCGGCGCGCTCATGATCTCCTAAGGCGCGGTAGCCATAGGCCAAGCGCTCGGCCACGAGGTCGCCGATAGCCGTCCCCCCTTCCCGGTAGAGGTTATAGAAATGGACGGCCCTGGGGGAATCGCCAACCGCCTGGAAACCCTCGCCCAGTAGGAAGTAGGCGCGGGGGCGAACCTCCGGCGAGAGCATATCCAGGGCGGTAGAGAGCACGGCCGTGGCCGAAAGGGGTTGGCCCATATCCAGGTAGGAGCGGGCCAGGCCGAGGAGGGCCGTATCGGCTGCCGGAGTGCCGGGCGCGCCTTCCAGAACCTGCTGGTAGAGGCGTGCGGCCCCCTCGTAATCGCCGTCGGCGGAAAGGGCTTCGGCGTGGAGGAGAAGGTCTTCGGGGGAGGCCGGGGACGGTCGGTCAGGAAGCGGAGAGGGGGAAGGAACGGTCGGTTGCCAGGCCGGGAAAAAGGCCCCAGTTCCTCCGACTAGGAGGGCCAGGCCGGCGAGGGAAAGAAGGACCGTTCTCGGAAGAGCCACCGTGCGTACTCCGTACAGTGTCGTTCAGGCAGCCCCATTCTATCACAGGAGTCGACGGGTGTCCAACATCCTTGACAATTCTCCAATTCTATGGCATATTTTCCTCATCGAGAATTCCTGAAGGAGGTCGATGTGGCAGAAGCAGAGATCGGCATCATCGGCGGCACCGGACTTTACCGGATGGCCGGCCTGGAGGAAGCCCGTGAGGTCGAGGTGGAGACGCCCTTCGGTCCTCCCAGCGCGCCCATCGTCCTGGGGCGGTTGGAAGGCCGGCGGGTGGCCTTTCTGGCCCGTCACGGCCATGGCCATCGCTTCATCCCTGGCGCGGTGCCGGTGCAGGCCAACATCTACGCCCTGAAGGCGCTGGGAGTAGAGTGGGTCATCTCCATAAGCGCCGTGGGCAGCATGCGGGAGGAGATCCGCCCGCTGGACATTGTCATCCCCGACCAGTATGTGGACCGCACCTATGGCCGGCCGACGACTTTCTTCGGGCGAGGCATCGCCGTGCACATTTCTTTTGACCGGCCTACCTGTCCCTCCCTCGGCCAGGTGCTCTACCGGGCGGCCGTTCAGGCCGGCGGGCGGGTCCACCTGGGTGGCACTTATATTTGCATCGAGGGGCCGGCCTTTTCCACCCAGGCCGAATCGCGCATCTACCGCCAGTGGGGGGTGGACGTCATCGGCATGACCGCCCTGCCCGAGGCCAAACTGGCCCGCGAGGCCGAACTCTGCTACGCCACCCTGGCCCTGGTGACCGACTACGACGTCTGGCATGAAAGCGAGGGGGTCGTCACCGTGGAGATGATTTTGGAGAACCTGCGCCGGAATACGGCCATGGCCCAGCAGGTCATCCGAAACGCTGTCCCCCTCCTGGGCGGCCCCCGCGATTGCCCCTGTGCCAGCGCGCTGAAGAACGCCATCGTTACGGCCCCGGAGGCGATGCCGGCCGAGGAGAAGGAGCGACTGGCCCTCTTGCTGAGGAAATACCTCTAGCGCACCAGCGCCCGGACAGGGGAGAAGGACCGTCGGTGCAGCGGGCACGGCCCCCAGCGTTCCAAAGCCTGGCGGTGCGGGGCGGTCCCGTAGCCTTTGTGCTTTTCAAAGCCGTAAAGGGGGTAGCGTTCGGCCCAGGCTTCCATCAGCCGATCCCGATAGACCTTGGCCACGATGGAGGCGGCGGCGATGGAGAGGGAAGAAGCATCTCCCCGGACGAGCAGGCGGTGGGGAAAGGGGAGGTCGAAGGCCGTCCGGCCGTCCACCAGGAGGAAACGCGGCACCAGGGGCAGGCGGGCCAGGGCCCGGCGCATGGCCAGGCCGGTGGCCCGCACGATGCCCAGAGCATCCACCAGGGCCGGCGAGACCAGGCCGATTCCCACGCCCAGGGCCACCTTACAGATACGGACGGCCAGATCTTCTCGCCGACGCGGGCTCAGGCACTTGGAATCGTCCACCCCGGCCAAAAGTTCCGGCCGGAGCAGGAGGTCCTCCACCGGCAGCACCACCGCCGCCGCCACCAGCGGGCCAGCCCAGCACCCCCGCCCTACCTCGTCCAGCCCGGCGGCCGGCAGAAGCCCTATTTCAACCAGTCGTTTTTCCTCGTCCAGGGTCGGAGGCATCTACAGGAATCCTGCATCCTATACATATCAAGCGGGACAGGCCCTGCGAACGGTCGTAATTTCCCTTTGGCCTATCCGCCCAATGCCTATCCTACCCGAAGGCAGGAGACCGGAGTCCCTCCTCTCGGGTGGAGGAGGTCTGGAGGGGGTGAGGGGCTGTCGGCATCGCTCTTCCCCCTCCCCCTGGGGGAGGGGAACAAGGCAGGAGACCGGAGTCTCTCCCCCTGGATGGGGGAGGTCAGGAGGGGATGAAGGGCTGCCGGCGTCGCTCTTCCCCTTCCCACCAGGAGAGGGGAAATTTGACCGTTTATGGGACGTACGGCTGTGCATCCCTACTCCCTGTACTGCTCGATCAGGCTCTGGGCCTTCTGAGCATAGGCCGATTCCGGCGCCACCTCGATCACCCGCCGCCACATCGCCAGCGCCTCCTCCTTTCGGCCCAGATCGCGATAGCCTATACCCAGGTAGAGGAGCACTTGAGGCTCGTCCGGTTTGTAGGAGAGGGCCACCTGCCAGGTCTGAACGGCTTTTTCCACCAGGGCAGGGTTTCCTTCCACTTCCCCCTGCTGGTAATAGACCGCTCCCAGGATGGTACGCACACCGGTATCGGCCGGCCGGAGGGCCAGGGCCCGTTCGTAGGAGTCGGCCGCCCTGGCGAACATCTGGGAGGCTCGATCCCGATTGCCCTGATTCCACGCCCGCAGGCCCTCGTCGTAATAGGCATTCCCCTGGGCCACCAGGCCGTCGAAATCCAGGACCTCCCCGACCTGGCCCTGCATCAGGTCGGCCAGCACCGGCACTCCGACCAGGAGGATCAGGCCGGCCACGGCGGCCAGTCGCCAGAAGGCCTTGCTCCCCAGAAAGCGGCCCTTTCCTTTGCGGGTCGGTCGGGAAGGAGAAGGGGCCCGGCCGGGGCGTTCCCGGCGGGCCGGCCGGAGGGTATCATCCGGCCTCCTTTCGGAAGTTCCGGCCGGCTTACGGCCGGCTTTTGGGGGACGAGGGGTATAGTCGAGCGATTCGCCCACCGCTTACCTCACCGGCGTCTCCGTTTCGGCCGGCGGCTCCTCGACCTTGCGATACACGAGCACCTCTTCTTGGGAGAAGGTGTAGATGCGCCCCTTCCAGGGCGTGCCCAATCCCAGGTAGTTCTGAACGATGGAAGAGAGGACGATGCCGATGGCCCCACAGATCATGACCGCGTGTAGAAAAGAGGGCCAGCGATCCATGCGCAGACGTTGGGCTACCTGCCAGCGGGCCAGCCACATCATTCCGCTCTGGAAAAAGGGCAGAACGAAAGAGAAGAAACTCAGGTCGCCGCTGCGGATGGCCAGGATCAAACGGGCATTGGGTTCGACGAAGATGAGGAAGCCGGCTCCCAGCAGGCCCAGCCATCCCACCAGGGGAAAATCCAGCGCTCCGTAGGCACTTTTAGCCAGGCCGCGCCAGATTTCCCCCAGGTTGTGGTAAAAGCGCACCGCAACCACCCGCGTCCCGTCCATCAGGAGAAGCCGGCCGCCATGCTGTTTCACCAGCCGCCCCAGGGCCATATCCTCGGTGATCTGCTGGCGCACGGCCTCGTGGCCGCCGATCTTTCGGTAGGTCGAGGCCCGGAAGAACATAAACGGCCCAAAAGCCATGGAGAAAAGTGTGTTGCGGCTGTGAGTAATCTGTCGCATCGGCAGGAGGAAGAAGGGGAAAAAGGCCACCATCGGCATAAGCACCTTTTCCCAAAAAGTTCCGGTAACCAGGTAGGGCAGGCAGGTCAGGAGGTCGCCCTCTTCCCGTAGGACGGCCCGCAGCGAGGTCGAGATGGCGTTGGGGGACAGCCGGGCGTCGGCGTCTATGAAAAGGAGCCATTCCCCCCGCGCCTCCTGGGCCAGTTGATGGCAGGCAAAGGCCTTGCCGTGCCAGCCGATGGGAAGGGGTTCTCCCTTCAGCAGGCGGATACGGGTATCCCGGGCGGCAAATTCGGCGACGATCTCCGCCGTCCGGTCGCCGGAATCGTCGTCCAGGACCAGGATTTCCAGTCGAGGGTAGTCCTGCCGGAGCAGGGCTTCCAAACAGCCGGCGATGTTGCGTTCCTCGTTGCGTACCGGGAGGAGGACCGAGACCAAGGGGGGTGGGTTCGGCAGGTCTCCTTCCAACGGAGGCTCCTGAAAGTAGCGCAGGTTTTTCAAAACGTTGATCAAGATGATGACCAGGATCAGCGTGACGGCGCCGTGGTAGATCAGCATGAACATGGCCGCTCCTTTTCCTGCCAATCTTCTGAGACCTCGTCATTCGAAAGGTCGGGCGAGGTCTCCTCCCGATACCAACCCGGGCGCGCACCTCCCTGCCAGCCGCCGGAGGTGGCCCAAACACGCCGTTCGTGGGCCAGGTCCAGCCACTTTTTCAGGGCCAGAGAGGAGAAAAGGACCGTGGCATACAGGGGCAGCCACCACTCTTTGCCGAAAGCCAGCGGCAGGAGGATGCTGGAGGCGACGCCGACGACGATGCTGCGGTTAAAGTCGCGCAGGACCATCTGGGCCAGGAAGAAGAGGGCTATGGCCAGGAGAGAGGACCAGGGCGACCAGGCGATGAGCACGCCGGCCGTGGTGGAGACCCCCTTGCCCCCCTGGAAACGGAGAAAGATGGGGAAGGCGTGCCCGACGATGGCGGCTGGCCCGGCCAGGAGGGCCCCGTAGAAAGAGGCCCCCAGGGCCCAGGCCAGCATAACGGCGCAGAAGCCGAAGAGGATGTCCAGAAACCCCACCAGAAATCCCCAGAACGGCCCGACCACATGCCAGACGTTCCGTGCCCCGACGTTGCCCTCCCCGACGTAGCGGATGTTGACGCCGGCCCGCCAGCGCGCCACCAGATAGGCGGTGGGAATCGAACCCAGGAGATAGGCAAGCAAGACGGCCAGGACATCCCGTACCATCGTTCCACCTCCTCTCTTTGAGGTACGCCAAGACCGCACCACTCATTTACATCATACCATAGGGCTGGAGAAAGCACAAGAGCCGCGGAAAGGTGCAAAATGAAACAATTTGTGGTACAATAAGAACAGCGTTTAGTAAAGGAAGACGGCATGGATCGGACGATTCGGACAGGCACTTTCCTTTTGTTGGGCCTGGCGCTTCTGCTGGGTGTGTGGGCGGCCCTGCCGAAGCCCAGCCCTACCGCTGCTCCACCCTTCCCCACCTCCACGCCGCTCGGTGAGGATGTATCACCGGTGACCTTCCGGCCGGCCTCCAACCCCTCCTACGATCCCCCATCCACGGCCCCATCCCAGCATCCCAAAACCGGCCGCTATGTGGCCGCCTGGATGCCTACCGACTGGGATACCGCCGAAGCCCGTGCTTCCTTCGAGGCCAACCTGGATATCCTCGATGAGGTCAGCCCGATCTGGTACGAGATGCGCAGCAACGGCACCCTGATGGTCCTGGGAGGGGCCCGCGACGAGACGCTCATCCGTCTGGCCCACGAGGCCGATATCCTGGTCCTCCCTTGTCTGACCAACGGCTTCGACCCCGAGCGCACCGGCTATACCCTGGGCCACCCGGAGCGGCGTAGCAAATTCGTGCAACGCATCCTGGATGAGGTGGAGGAGTACGGCTACGACGGGATCGATATAGACTTCGAGGCCGTCCCGACAGAAGAGCGGGACGAGTTCACCGCCTTTATCCGGGAACTGGCGGCCGGCCTGCACGAAAAAGGCCGGTTGCTCTCCGTGGCCATCCATGCCCGTACCGGCGAAAAGGGCGGCGCCCCCGGGGCTCAGGCCCAGGATTGGGTCGCCCTAGGCCAGAGCGTGGATCGCTTCCGCATCATGACCTACGATTATCACTGGCGCGGCGGCGGTCCCGGTCCGATCGCGCCGATCTACTGGGTGCAGGAGGTGGTGGAATATGCCCGAACCCAGGTGGACCCGGCCAGGATCGAACTGGGCATCCCGTTCTACGGCTACGATTGGGTGGGCGACAAGGGAAGCGGAGTCCGGTGGTCGGAAATTCAGGAATTGCTGGACGCCTACCGGCCCAAGGTCAACCTGATGGAGTGGGATGGGAACGGGGAGGTGGCCGAATCGTGGTTCACCTATCGGGATCGGGATGGCCTCCACACCGTCTGGTTCGCCAGCCGCCGCAGCCTGGAGGCCAAACTGGAACTTCTGGTGCGGTATGACCTGGCCGGCATCGCTATCTGGCGGCTTGGCGGAGAGGACCCGGCTTACTGGGAGGCGATTCGCAGGATTTTACCCCGTGACCCTTACGAGGTGCAGCGTTCCGTGCTCCGCTACCTTCCGGAGCCGTAGCCTGTATGAGCGAACTTGAGGAACTCTACCAAAGCGGCCTTGCCGCAGCTCAGGCGGGAAACCGCCGTCTGGCCCAGGCTTTTTTCAAGCGCGTCGTTAGCCTTGAACCGCGTCACAAGGAGGCATGGCTTCACCTCAGCGAGGTTCTGGACGACCCGGAAGATATTGCCTATTGCCTGAAGGCCGTCCTAGCCATCCAGCCCGACCACGCCCGGGCCCGAATGATGCTGGACGTGCTGGAAAGCCGTCGGGAAGAACGTCCTCGGCCGGAGCGTCCTCCGGCGGAATCCCCGCTGGCCGAACTGCGAGAAAGAGGCCTCCTGGCGGTGCTGGCCGAAGCGCCGGCGGAGGCGGCGTCTAGGACAGGAGGGAAACGTTTGCTCAAGACGGTCTCCTTCCAGGCAGTCGTGCGGGTTGGCGGCTTTGCTATAGCCGTCCTGCTGGTGCTTTTCCTGGCCGTTTACCTGGCGCTGCAACCGGTGGACGACTTTCCCCCGACCCCCACCCCTGTGCCGACTTTGGATCGGGCTCTGTTGGACGAGCGGAAGAGGGGGGTCGTGCGGGCCTACTTTGGGCGGCTGGACCTGCTTCTGGGGCCTCTCCGCCTGGCCCACGACGTTTACCGCAGCCGGAGCAACCTTCGGGTTTCCTTGCCTGAGCAGATGGAGCAGGTTCGGCTGTTGCGGAATCAGGTGGCCGAGGCGCTGGAAGGACTGAAGGCCTTGCCCTGCCCGTCCGATCTTCCAGCCCTGCTCGAAGCCCACCAGGAGTATCTGGAGGGATTGGTCCTGGAGCAAGAAGGCCTGAACAACCTGCTCCGCTATTACGAAACCCTGCAGCCGGACTTTTCCCGCCGGGCGGCGGATAGATTTCAGGAGGCCAGCGAGCATCTGGGGCGTGCCAGGAACATCTGGACGGCCTATCGCACCTGGGTCGGGTTGCCCGAACCGACCCCACTGCCCACGCCTACGCCGATCATCACCCCTACCTATGGGCCTACGCCCACCCCAACCCCTACCCTTCCGCCCTTTCCTACTCGGACACCCACCCCGTTCCCTACCAATCCCATCGGGTGACGAAGGTCCTATCAGCCATTCTCCCGGCCGGCCAGGTGGGAAAACTCGGCGATGGCCTGCTGAGAGAGAGGGTGTTCGGCCATGGCACGAATCAGAGCCGGGGGAAGGGTCAGGTGATGGGCACCAGCGGCCAGACAGGCCAGGGCTTCGGGGACATCGCGCAGGCTGGCGGCCAGAATTTCCACCCGCCGGCCGCTTCCCCGCAGGACGGCAGCGATCTCCTCGACCAGGGCAATGCCCCGGCCGGAGTAGCGGGTCATACGGTTTACATAGGGGATGATGTAGCGAGCCCCCGCCTCGGCCGCCAGGTAAGCCTGGGCGGCGCTGAAGACGGCGGTGGCGGCACAGGGGATTTCGGACGCAAGGCGGGCCAGGACGGCCAGGTTCTCCAAGGAAGCGGGAATCTTGAGCACAACCTGGGAGGGAGAAACGGCCGAGAAGCGCCGGCCTTCTTCCTCCAGGGAACGGGGTTCGGTGGCCCTGGGTTGGTAGAAGACAGGGCCGGGGCAGAGGGCGCAAAGTTCGGGAATGAGTTCTTCGGCCGGACGGCCGGCCTGAGCGATCAGGTTGGGGTTGGTCGTGACGCCGGCGATGAACCCCCATTCCAATGCTTCCCGGACCTCGTCGATCTTGGCCGAGTCTACGTACAGTGCCATCTTACCTCCTTGGGAACACCGGGACGGCCGGCTAATAGCCTGTCCGAAAACCGTAGGTGGGGTCTTTGTAAGTAGGCGAGGGCTCCGCCTTCGCCTACCCATCTAAGCCTTCCGCCGTCGCCGCTTCAGGCGCTCCTCAATACGGGCGACGACGATGCGCTCCAGCATAAGGAAGGTATCCTCCGGCAGAGGGAAATCCAGGCCGAAGGCGATGCTCCAGTCGCCGTCGGGCTGTCGGTCGGCCTGGAAGGTGAAGCGCCCCCTTCCCTCCACGTTGACAAAGCCCTGGGCAATCCCGACGTCGGGCAGGATGTCGCGCACATCCACGGTGAGGCCAAGCGTCTCATCCTGGAGGTCCTCCAGAGTAACGCTTAGGATGCCGGGGGGCGGCTGGCGATGCAGCCCTTCGGCGACGCCGATGGAGGAGAGGGCGGCGGCGATCAGCGGCTCGTTCAGCCCCGCGGGAATCTCGGGCTCGGGGGAAAAGGAAATCGCCCAGCCCTTGCGCCGGTCCCGAGAGGCCTGAAAGCGAAAGGCCCCCAATCGGCCGATGAAGATGGCTCCGTGGGCTTTTTCCCCGCTGGGGGAAAGGTGGGTACGCACGGTGATGTCTTCGGCAAGGTGTTCGTTCATGACATCCAACCTCTCTGAACAGGGCGACCCAGGCGCAGGAGCAAACCGTTTCCTGCTCGTTTGGGCCGTTTTATCCGGCGCGGACTCGGATCGCTCCACCCGAACTACTGCCTTCAGTATACCATTTGGGAAAGGGCGCTGTCAAAAAGGGTGGCAGGGAGGTGAGGGCATTGTCCAACGATTTTGGGATACACCCGTCAAAGGCAGGTTGACACATTTCTCCGGGAGGTGTAGTATAGTCGAGAAGTAACTATTCGCCGC
Source organism: Chloroflexia bacterium (assembly GCA_036172265.1). Classification (GTDB taxonomy): domain Bacteria; phylum Chloroflexota; class Chloroflexia; order DTKN01; family DTKN01; genus JASFBA01. The sequence goes on along the minus strand of JASFBA010000001.1, from coordinate 31,215 downwards.
AGGGACGCAGAGCAAAGTCTGACCTGCTTTTTTAGGAAAAAGCCGACCTGTCTGAGGAAAAGCGTCAAAACTCTCGGCGTTCTCCGCGTCTCTGCGGTGAATTCGAGGCGAGGCTGAGCAGTCACGCGGAAGAAGCAAAGCCTGACTCGGAGATAACCGCTGTTGGAACATCGGACAGAAGTTCTTTGGAGAAAGCGAGGCCGGCCGCACCGAGGTCTCTTTCTGGCGATGAAGAGACAACCTCCGCTTTTCCGCCCCATCGCTGCCTTGGGAAACGCTCTCTACCAGGAGGGCCGCTTCCTGGGACGGACCCTGAGGGATCCCCTCCTGGGCCTTTTGCTTCTGGGAACGTTTCTCCTGTTCCTCCTGGCCGGCCAGTCCCTTCCCCCATTTCGCCTAGACGTCGGCGAGCGGCCGGACGAACTCTACCTGAGCGGATTTTACGAGCCGGAGAAAGCGGCCGGTTCGTCCTTCCGCTGGAGCGCAGGAGAAGGCCGGTTGGACATCCCTTTCGTGGGCACGGTTCCCCTCCGTCTCGACCTGCGCCTTTCTGCCTCCCGGCCGGCCGATGTGCCCCCTCCACACCTGCGCCTGGTCGGGAACGGCCATCTCCTCCTGGAGACAACCGTTGAACCGGAGCCACGGGTCTATTCCCTTCTTCTTCCGGCAGAGGCGCTTTTTTCGGGGAACCTCGGGTTGGAATGGAGCAGCGAAACGTTCTCGCCAGGAGAAAGCGATCCCCGGACGCTGGGATTTGCCCTGGACCGTCTGGAAGTGTGGAGGATAGGCCGGCCGCTCACCCTCCTGCCCCCCGAAGCCTATCTCTGGCCTCTGGCCGCGGTTCTCCTGGCCGTTCTCCTGGCGCGACGGCTGGGATGGCCTCGCCTGGTAGCCCTGGGGGTTGGACTTGCCTGTGCCCCGGCATTAGCGGTGGCCCTGGCCTGGCTCCGCCCGTTCCTTGCGCCGGGATTGCCCCTTTTCCCGCTGGCCCTGGCCTGCTCCTACCTCCTCCATGCCCTCTTCCGGCAGCCGCTTGGGCGCCTTTTCGCCCGGTTGGGGGGCGAACTGGCTTTCCCTGTCGAACGCGCCCTCTGGAGCGTGGTGCTCTTTTTCCTAGCCGTGCGGCTGGCCGGTTGCCTTCACCCGGCGATGGAAACGTGGGACCTTTGTTTCCATTTCCACCGCCTGCAAGACGTGGCCCGGGGACAGCCCTTCTTCACCATCACCTCCGGGGAATGGCGGGGATTGCAGACCCTTTACCTGCCCTCGCTTTACATCGTCCTGGCTCCTCTCTGGGCCGTCTTCGGCGGTCGGCTGGTGCCGCTCTATCTCGCCGCTATCTTGCTGGACACCTCGGCTGCTCTCCTGGTCGCCTATCTCGCCCGCCGGCTGCTGGGGCGGGGAAAGGCGACCTGGCTGGCCCCTTTCCTTTACCTGGCCGTGCCCCAGTCCTATATAATCTTCTCCTGGGGCATCGTAGCCAACATCTTCGGCCAGTGGCTCCTCCTGCTCCTGCTGGCCTTTCTCTTCTCCCCGGCCGGGAGGCTATCCTGCCGGCCGGCCCATCTTCTGGCTGCAGGCTTCCTGGCGCTGGGATGGCTTTCCCATCCCGGCACGGTCCTCCTGACGGCCGCCCTATTGGGCGGGTGGCTTGGGCTTTCCGCCCTGGCCGGAGGGCTTCCCCGGCCGGCCGTGGGGCGCTGGGTGGGGGCAGCCCTGGGAGCGCTCCTGCTCGTTACAGCACTCTACTACAGCTACTTTGTCCCGACGATGTGGGCCGCACTCCGGGAGATGGGCCAGGGAAGTAACCTGGAGCAGCCCCGCCGGGGAGGAATCCTCATCCGTGGCCCGGTCATTGACCCCGACCTGGGCCTGAGGGCGGTCGAGGTCTCGGGCGGGGGGGAGGCTCTCCTGGCCGGAGCGGAGGAACTGGCCGCCGAGGCCCGGGCGTATTACGACACCTGGCCGCTCCTCCTGGCCCTGGCCGCACTGCCTGGCCTGGCTTGGGAGCGGCGTGCTCCGGTTGTCCGCCTGTTGGGATTGGCCTTTACAACAGCGCTGTTTTTTGCTATTATCGGGCTGGCCTTGAACCTGTACGTGCGCTATATGTACTTTCTGCTGCCTTTCGTGGCGCTAGGGGCCGTCTGGTGGCCGACCCGTTGGAACCGGCAAGGGTGGGCCGGCCGGCTGACGACGCTCCTTTCCGGGTTGTACTTGCTCTTCCTGGGGTTATCCTTTTGGGCCGATCACATACTCTACTACTCGGCCGGCTGCCGCTGAAGGAGAGATGAGATGGTGGAAACGTTCCGCCGCCTGAGCATCGTTATCCCGGTCTATAACGAGCGAGACCGTGTCGGCCAGGCCATCGAAAAGGTCCTCCAGGCCGATACCCTGGGCTTGGAAAAAGAGGTCATCATTGTGGACGATGGCTCTACCGACGGCACCCGCCAGGTGCTTGCGGCCTATGAAGGACGGGAAGGCGTGCGTATCTTCTACCAGGAGCGCAACCGGGGCAAGGCAGCAGCCCTGCGCCGGGGCTTTGCCGAGGTCAGCGGAGAAATTGTCCTCATTCAGGATGCCGACCTGGAATACGACCCCGAAAACTACCCGGCCCTCCTTTCCCCCCTCCTGGAGGGCAAGGCCGACGTTGTCTACGGCTCGCGCTTCCTGGGAGGACCCCATCGGGTACTCTTTTTCTGGCACTATGTGGCCAATAAAATCCTTACCACACTTTCCAATATCTTCACCAACCTGAACCTGACCGATATGGAGACCGGCTACAAGGTCTTTCGTACAGAAGTCCTGCGCCGTCTCCGGCTGCGTTCCAGCCGCTTCGGCTTCGAACCGGAGGTCACGGCCAAGGTGGCCCGGCTGGGCTGCCGTGTCTACGAAACGCCCATCTCCTACTACGGCCGGACTTACGCCGAGGGAAAAAAGATCGGCTGGAAGGATGCGCTGCAGGCCGTCTACTGTATCCTGCGCTACGCCTTTTGGGATTGAGGTGAAGGATGGAACGAAAACTGAGCCTCTCGGCCTTTTTCCCTTGCTACAACGACGGGGGCACCATCGCCAGCATGGTGTTGAGCGCCCTGGTGACGCTCCGCCAGATCACCGACGATTACGAGGTCATCGTCGTGGATGATGCCGGAAAGGACTATGCCCCCATTATCCTGGAGGAACTGGAGCGCATCTATCCGGGAGAGGTGCGTGTCATCCGCCACGAGAAAAACCGGGGCTATGGCGGGGCGCTGCGCAGCGGCTTTGCCGCCGCCACCAAGGAGTGGGTCTTTTACACCGATGGCGACGCCCAGTACGATCCCCGTGAACTGAAAGGTTTGGTGGCCGCCTTGGAGGAGGGGGTGGATGTGGTCAACGGCTATAAAATTGACCGCTCCGACCCCCTGTTTCGCAAGATCATCGGGCGCATCTACCACTACACGGTCAAGTTCCTCTTCGGCTTCCGGCTGCGCGATGTGGACTGCGACTTCCGCCTGATTCGCCGGAGCATCTTTGACCGTATCACCCTGGAATCGAACCATGGGACGATCTGCCTGGAGATGGTCAAGAAGATGCAGGATGCCGGTTTTCGTTTCGTCGAGGTGCCGGTCCACCATTATCACCGCGCCTACGGCCGCTCCCAGTTCTTCAACTTTCCCCGGCTCTGGCGGACAGCCCGGGATCTGGCCCGGCTGTGGTGGAAACTGGTGGTCCGCAAGGAGCATCTGAGGTAGCGATGCGCGTCTTTATGTTGTCCTGGGAATATCCCCCTTATGTGGTCGGCGGCCTGGGCAAGCATGTAGTGGAACTGGCTCCGGCCTTGGCAGAGCAAGGGGTGGAAGTGCATCTCATTGTTCCCTGTCTGGCCGGGGGACCTTTGGAGGAGGGCTGGCCGGGCCTTTTTATCCATCGCGTGGGCGTGCCCTGGGGGTACGGCCAGGATTTTTTCAGCCTGGTCTCCGACAACAACGGTCTTCTGCGTGAGCGGGCCGAGCGGCTGATGGGGGAAGCCGGCCGGCCCGACCTCCTTCATGCCCACGATTGGCTCGTGGCTCGGGCCGCTATCGAATGTAAGCATCGCCACCGCATCCCCCTGATTGCCACCATCCACGCCACCGAACGGGGGCGCGGCCAAGGCACCCTCTTCGGAGAACAGTCACAGGCCATCCACAGCACCGAGTGGTGGCTGACCTACGAAGCCTGGCGGGTCATCTGCACCAGCCGCTATATGGCCCGCCAGGTGCAGGAATACTTTGCCATCCCGGCCGACAAACTCGACGTCATCCCCAACGGCGTGGACCCCGGCCGCTTCCAGGCCCTGGAAGGGGAAGACCTCCGTGCTTTCCGCCAGAACTATGCCGCCCCCGACGAAAAGATCGTCCTCTACGTCGGCCGAATCGTGGCCGAAAAGGGAGTGCCGGTGCTCATCGAGGCCGTGCCCCGCGTCCTGGCCCGCTATGACAAGGCCAAATTCGTCATCGTGGGGACCGGTTCGCTCCTGGAGGCCCTGCGCCGGCGGGCCGAGGAACTGGGCGTGGGCCGGCGCATCTACTTCGTCGGGTACGTCCCGGACTATACCCGCGACCGCCTCTTCAAGGTGGCCGATGTGGCCGTTTTCCCCAGCCTCTACGAACCCTTTGGCATCGTTGTCCTGGAAGCGATGGCGGCCCGCACGCCGGTAGTGGTGGCCGAAACCGGAGGGCTGGCCGAGGTGGTGCGCCATGCCGAGACCGGGATCACCGTCTATCCGGGCGATCCCGATTCCCTGGCCTGGGGCATCTTGCACACCCTGGAGCATCCCGAGTGGGCCTGTCTCCGGGTGGAGAACGCCTACCGCGAGGTGCTGGAGCGTTACAACTGGGCCACTCTGGCCCGGCAGACCGTTGCGGTGTACGAGCGGGTTTTGGGGGAGTATGAGCGGAGTGGGTGGGGAGATGGGGAATAGAGGAACGGAGAGGAGGGCGGAGAGCAGAGAGCAGAGAGGTGAAAGATGCTGCTGGCTGAGATGACCTGGAAAGAGGTAGCGGATTACCTGGAGCGCGATGACCGCGTTATCGTGCCGGTGGGGAGCACGGAACAGCACGGCCCACGGGCGGTCATCGGGACCGACCATCTGGTGCCGGCCGGGATGGCCCGGGAGGTCGGCCGGCGCAGCGGGGTGCTGGTGGCCCCGGTGCTCCCTTACGGCATGTCTCTCCACCATATGGCCTTTCCCGGGACGATCTCCCTGCGCCCCAGCACCCTGGTGCAGGTGACCTGCGACCTCCTGTCCTCGCTGGCCCGTCACGGCTTTCGCCGCATCCTTCTCCTGAACGGGCACGGCGGCAATACCCCATCGCTCCTGGCCGGCATCGCCGAGGCCAACGACGTCCACACCGAACTGCGGATTAAACTCCTCTCCTGGTGGGAACTCCCCGCTGTCAAGGCCGTCTTGGACGAGGCCTTTGGGGAGAAGGAGGACGGCCACGGCACACCTGGGGAGACCTCGCTGGTGATGGCGTTGCATCCGGGGATCGTCTCCGACCGGCCAGTGGAGGTTCTGCCGGTGACGCGTCCGGGGGTCTGGCCTAATGCCCAGGTCTGGGCCGAGCACTACCCGGACGGTTCGGGCGGAGCAGATGTCAACCTGGCTTCGGAGGCGTGGGGCCGGCGCCTCCTGGAGACCGCCGTGGCTGCAGTGCTGGAAGAACTGGAACGCTGGTGAGGGGACCCGATGGATGTGAACGCTGTTCGCGCCGATTTCCCCATCCTTCAGCGCACCGTCCACGGCAAGCCGCTTATCTACCTGGATAACGCCGCCACTACCCAGCGGCCGCGCCAGATTCTGGAGACGCTCGTTACCTTCTACAGCCATTACAATGCCAACATCCACCGCTCTCCCCACCTCCTGGGCCAAGAGGCCACCCTGCTCTACGAGCAGGCCCATGAGAACGTGGCCCGTTTCATCGGGGCGGAGGATGAGGGGGAAGTCATCTTCGTCCGCAATACCACTGAAGCCGTCAATCTGGTGGCAAATTCGTTCCTGCGCCGCGAAAGTGGGCCGCTCCGCCTCCTCCCGGGCGATGAGGTGGTCATTACCGTGATGGAACACCACTCCAACCTGGTGCCCTGGCAGACCCTTTCCCAGGAGGCCGGCCTGACCCTGCGTGTGGTGGACATCCTGGAAGACGGCACCCTGGATCTGGCCGACCTGGAGGCCAAGGTGGGACCACGCACCCGACTGGTTTGCTGTGCCCACGTCTCCAACGTCCTGGGAACGATCAACCCGGTGGCGGAGATCGCCCGTCGGGTTCATGCCGCCGGCGCCCTTCTCCTGGTGGACGGGGCGCAATCGGTCCCCCATATGCCGGTGAACGTGCGGGAACTGGACTGCGATTTCCTGGTCTTTTCCGGGCACAAGATGCTGGCCCCTTTCGGGATCGGCGTCCTTTACGGCCGGCGGGCCCTCCTGGAGCGGATGTCCCCCTTCCTTTACGGCGGGGATATGATCGCCGACGTCACGCTGGAACGTTCCACTTGGAACGAGTTGCCCTGGAAGTTCGAGGCCGGGACGGCCAACGTGGCCGGTGGCATCGCCCTAGGCGGTGCCGTAGACCTCTGGAGCGGCCGGAAACTGGTGGGGGCGGTGGATTACTTGCAGGACATTGGCATGGAACAGGTCCAGGCCCACGAGCGGGAGTTGCTGACCCAACTCCTACGGGGGTTGCAGGCCATCCCCCGCGTCCGCGTCTACGGCCCCTTGGAGCCGGAGCGTCGGGGAGCGGCCGTCGCTTTTGTGGTGGAAGGCAGCCATCCTCACCTGATCGCCCAACTCCTGGATGACGAAGGCATCGCCGTGCGGGCCGGCGGACACTGCGCTCGTCCCCTAGCCCGGCGGCTGGACGTGGCGGGGACGGTGCGCGTCAGCCCCTATATCTACAACACCCCCGAAGAGATTGGGCGCTTCCTGGAGGTTCTGGAGGGAATTGTGCGGAGGCAGGCGCCATGAGTACCCGTTATACCCCGACGCTTCTGGAGCATTTTACCCATCCCCGGCATGTGGGGATGCTGGAGGATGCCGATGCTTCCGGCCAGGGAGGGGGAGGGCCGCTCTGTCCAGAGGATATGGCCCATATCTGGATCAGGGTGCGCGACGGGCGCATCGTCGAGATTGCCCACAAGACGATGGGCTGCCCGGTGGCCATCGCCTCCAGCAGCCTGACCTGCAGTCTGGCCGAGGGCAAGACGCTGGAGGAGGCGCTTCAGATCACCCCGAAGGTGGTCATCGAGGCGCTGGGGGGCGTTCCGGAGCGCAAGGCCGATTCGGTGGTGGCCCCGGAGGCCCTGCGCCGGGCCATCGAGTCGTACCTGGCCGGCCGCTCCATCCCCGGGTCAAACGGTGAGAGGACCTCGGAATAACCCCGATCTGCTCAGATGCGCATTCATGATGTAACCGTGTGCACTGGACAAACGGGCAAGGCCGGTGTATAATAGGGCCGCTTGGGTCAGGATGGTTCGGACAAAGGGGTCCGAAAGCGTGGATATCGGCTTTAGGACACCGCGGCCGAGGGGGAGCCCCCGGATACGGTGTCCTTTTTATCGCACAGGAGGAAACCATGCGGGAAATCGCGGCCGGCACCGTAACGGAGACGGTAGCCCGTCTTTGCATGGAGGCCAATTACGACCTGGGCGAGGATGTCGTAGCCGCTTTGGAGGCGGCTCTGGCACGGGAGGAATCGGAAATCGGACGGGGGATCCTCCGCCAGATTTTGGAAAACGCCGCCATCGCCCGGCAGGAAAAGATTCCCATATGCCAGGACTGTGGGCTGGCCGTTGTTTTCCTGGAACTGGGGCAGGAGGTGCACATCTCCGGAGGCGACCTCTATGAGGCGGTGAACGAGGGGGTACGCCGGGGATACCGGGAAGGGTATCTGCGCAAGTCGGTCGTGAGCGAGCCTTTCTCGGCCCGTCGGAACACGGGCGATAACACTCCGGCGATCATCCACACCCGTATCGTGCCCGGGGAGCGCCTGCGCATCATCGTGGTCCCCAAGGGAGGCGGCAGCGAGAATATGAGCCGGCTGGCCATGCTCACCCCGGCTGCCGGCCGGCAGGGCATCATAAACTTTGTGCTCAAGACGGTGGACGAGGCCGGGGCCAACCCTTGCCCCCCCATCATCGTCGGCGTGGGAATCGGCGGCTCTTTCGAGCGCGTGGCCTACTTGGCCAAGTATGCCCTGCTGCGCCCACTCGGTACCCCCAACCCCGATCCGGAACTGGCCGAACTGGAGCGGGAACTCCTGGAGCGCGTGAACCGACTGGGCATCGGGCCGCAGGGCTTGGGCGGGCGCGTAACTTCCCTGGCCGTACACGTCGAGGCCGAACCGTGCCATATCGCCAGCCTGCCGGCGGCGGTGAATATCCAGTGCCATGCCGCCCGCCATAAGGAAGCCGTGTTGTGAGGTGAGCGATGAAAAGGATTACCACCCCGCTGACCGAGGAGACCGTGGCCGACCTGCGGGCCGGCGACCAGGTGCTCATTACCGGAACCATCTACGTGGCCCGCGACGCCGCCCACAAACGCCTGGCAGCCCTCCTGGAGGAGGGAAAGGAACTTCCCTTTGACCCACGCGGCCAGATCATCTACTATATGGGCCCCTCGCCGGCCCGACCTGGCCGTGTCATCGGTGCCGCCGGGCCTACGACTAGCGGCCGGATCGACCCCTATACCCCGGCCCTCCTCCGGGCTGGCCTGAAGGGGATGATCGGCAAGGGCAACCGTTCCAGTGAGGTGCGCCGGGCCATCCAGGAGTATCGGGCCGTCTACTTCGCCGCCGTCGGCGGGGCCGGCGCCCTCATCTCCAGGAGCATCACCGCCTCCGAGGTCGTCGCCTACCCCGAACTGGGAGCCGAGGCCCTCCTCCGGCTCCAGGTCCAGGACTTTCCGGCCATCGTGGTCAACGATATCTACGGCGGCGATGCTTATGAGGAGGGGAAGAAGGCCTATCGGATAGAGTAGGAGTTGTCCTACAAAGGGGTACAACCCATGCGTATCGTCCTGAGTCAGTCCGTTCTCCAAAACGACCTCCTGCGCCGTGTGGAGGAACTAAGCGGCCAGGATGTGCTGGCCTGCTACCAGTGCGGCAACTGCTCCGCCGGCTGCCCGGTCGCCGGGGCGATGGACCTCCTCCCCAACCAGATCATCCGCCTCTTGCAACTGGGACAGGTCGAGGCCGCCCTGGGGTCCCGGGCCATTTGGTACTGCGCCGCATGTCTTCAGTGCGAGGCCCGTTGCCCCAAGGGGATTGACCTCTCCCGCCTCACCGAAGCCCTGCGCACCCTGGCTCTGGAGAAGGGCTTTCGTTATATCGAGATCGAGGAACTGCCTCCGGAGACGCTCACCGAGATGCCTCAGCAGGCCTTTATCGGCGGCTTCCGCAAATACACCTAGAGGAGACGGCGATGGTGGTGCCCTATTTCCCCGGCTGCACGCTCAGCACCAAGGCCCAGGGGATGGACCGTTCGGCCCGTGCTTCGCTTCGGGCGCTGGGGCTGGAACTCCAGGAGTTGCCCGAATGGAACTGCTGCGGGGCGGCTTTTCCTCTGACCACCGACGACCTGCGCCTGGCCGGCGCGGTGCGGAACCTCGTGCAGACGGCTGCCCTGGGCCAGGACCGGCTGCTCGTGCTCTGCTCCACTTGCTACAACGTCACCAAACGGGCCAACCGGGTGATGGGGGAGGATGGGGCCCGCCGTGAGCGCATCAACTTCTTCATCGAAGCCGATTACGACGGCCGCGTGGAGGTCGTCCACCTCCTGGATTTTCTGCGGGATGAAATCGGCTTTGAGATGCTGCGGGAAAAGGTCGTTCGGCCGCTGGAGGGGCTGCGCTTGGCGGCTTACTACGGCTGTTATCTCCTGCGGCCGGCCGAGGAGATCGCCCTGGACGATCCCGAAAACCCCCACCTCTTCGAGGATTTCCTTTCCGCCCTGGGGGTCGAGCCGGTGGAGTACCCCCATCGTGGCGAGTGCTGTGGCTCCTATCTTGCCCTGGGTGCCCCCGAGGTGGCCCTGGAATCTTCCTACCGTATCCTCAGCACCGCCCGTGCCTCCGGTGCCGAGGCCATCGTCACCAGTTGCCCGCTCTGCCACTATAACCTGGACCGCCCCCAGCAGGAGATGGCCGTCCGCTACGGAGGCTTCCACCCTCTCCCCGTCTTCTACATCACCCAAATCCTGGGGGTGGCCCTGGGGCTGGACACGGGCGATTTCGGCTTCGAGAAGCATTACGTAGACCCCCGGCCGTTACTGGAGAGGATACCGGTGGCGGCCGCTATATACTGAGATGGACGGACAGAACGGCATTCCGCGGGCCCTCGTGATCGGAGCCGGCATCGCCGGGATGCAGGCGGCTTTGGATATTGCCAACGCCGGCTTCGAGGTCGTGCTGGTCGAACGTCAGCCCTCCATCGGCGGGCATATGTTGCAACTCTCGGAGACCTTTCCCACCTTGGACTGCGCCCAGTGTATCCTTACCCCGCGCACCGTCGAGGTCGGGCAGCATCCCCGCATCCGCCTGTACACCTACGCGGAGGTGGACCGGGTGGAGGGGAAGGCCGGCCGCTTCCGCGTCCGCATCCGCCGCCTTCCGGCCTATGTCAACTGGGACCTCTGCACCGGCTGCGGCCTCTGCCAGGAAAAGTGCCCGGCCAAGACCTCCTCCGAGTTCGAGGGAGGCGTCGGGCTGCGCAAGGCCATCTATACCCTTTCCCCCCAGGCTGTGCCCAAGAAGCCGGTCATTGACCCCGCCTCTTGCATCTACTTCCTCCGGGGCAAGTGCCGGGCCTGCGAGAAACTCTGCCCCACCAAGGCCATTGACTTTGAACAGAGGGAGACGTTCGTCGAGGAAGAAGTGGGTGCCATCGTCGTTGCCACCGGCTTCGACCTCTACCCGTCGGCCGAATTGGGCGAATATGGGGCCGGAAAGATCCCCGATGTCCTCACCGGGCTGCAGTTCGAGCGCCTCCTTTCCGCCTCCGGCCCCACCGCCGGCCAGATCTTGCGCCCTTCCGATGGCCGTATCCCCAAGGAGGTCGTCTTTATCCAGTGCGTGCGCTCCCGCGACCCCGAACGCGGTGTCCCCTACTGCTCGCGCATCTGCTGCATGTACACGGCCAAACACGCCACGCTCTATAAGCACCGCGTCCCCGACGGCCAGGCCTATATTTTCTATATCGACATCCGTTCCGCCGGGAAGAACTATGAAGAATTCATCCGACGGGCAATGGAAGAGGACGGCGTCCTCTACATCCGGGGCAAGGTCTCGCGGGTCTTTGCCCAGGATGGCAAAGTCGTCGTCTGGGGCGCGGACACCCTGAGCGGCCGGCCGGTCGAAATAGCCGCAGATCTCGTGGTGCTGGCCACGGCCCTCGTCCCCGATCCCGACGCCCATCGCCTGGCGGAGGTCCTGGGATTGGAACTGGATGCGGATGGCTTTTTCCGCGAGCAGGAGGCCAACCTCCGCCCGATGGAGACCGATCGGCCGGGCATCTTCCTGGCCGGAGCAGCGCAATCGCCCAAGGACATCCCCGATGCGGTGGCCCAGGCCGGCGGGGCGGCAGCCAAGGTGTTGACCCTATTCCGCAAGTGGGGCGGAGGTGGACCGTCTGGCCGATAAAGAATTGCTGAACGAGGAACCCTGATGCGACGGATCGGCGTTTTCATCTGTCACTGCGGCTTCAACATCGCCGGCACGGTGGACGTGGAGACGGTGGCCGAGGCCCTGCGAAAGTACCCGCAGGTGGCCTATGCCATCACCTACAAATACATGTGCTCCCAACCGGGCCAGGACCTCATCCGCCAGGCCATCGCCGAGCACAATCTGGACGGCGTCGTCGTTGCCGCCTGCTCGCCGGCCATGCACGAGGCCACCTTCCGCAAGGCCACGGCCTCGGCTGGCCTGAGTCCCTACGTCTGCGAGATCGCCAACATCCGCGAGCAGTGCTCCTGGGTGCATCAGGCCCGGCCGGACCAGGCTACGGTCAAGGCCGCCGACATCACCCGGACGATGGTGGAAAAAGCCGTCCGGGACGAACCGTTGGAGGCGCTTTCCATGCCCCTCACCCGGCGGGCCCTGGTCATCGGCGGAGGGCTGGCCGGGATGGAAGCGGCCCTGGAGGTGGCCGAGGCCGGCTATCCGGTGGTGTTGGTGGAGCGAAGCGACTGCCTGGGCGGGAAGGTGGCGAAACTTTCAGGCGTGTACCTGAACTTCTCGGCCGGCCCGGAACTCATCGCCGAGCGCATCCGCGCCGTTCGGGGGCATCCGAAGATCGAACTCCATCTCTCGACGGAGGTGGCCTCCCTGGAAGGCTATGTCGGCAACTTTCGCGTTCGGCTGAAGCCGGCCGGCCGCCCCGATTCGGAGGCCGGGGAGCCGTTGGAGGTCGGGGCGATTATCATAGCCACCGGCTTTGACCTGTACCCGATGGCGCTCCTGGGAGAGTACGGGGCCGGCCGCTACCCCGACGTCGTAAGCGGCCTCGATTTCGAGCGGATGCTCGCCTCTCCCGACGGATTGCGCCGGCCGTCCGACGGGACTATCCCGAAGGAGGTCGTCTTTGTCCAGTGCGTCCGCTCCCGCGATCCCGAGCGCGGCCTGCCCTATTGCTCGCGCATCTGCTGTATGTACACGGCCAAGCAGGCCCGGCTTTACAAGAGGCTCGTCCCCGACGGCCAGGCGTACGTCTTCTACATCGACATCCGCTCCGCCGGCAAGGGGTACGAAGAGTTCGTCCAGGAGGCCATGCAGGAGGACGGCATCCTTTACCTCCGGGGCCGGGTAGCCCGCGTCTTTCCCCAGGGAGGGAAGACGGTGGTCTGGGGCGCGGATACCCTGACCGGGAAGGTCGTGGAGATTCCGGCCGACCTGGTGGTACTGGCTACGGCGGCCGTCCCCTCTGAGGGAGCCATGGAACTGGCCCAACGGCTGAGGGTTGCCACCGACCCCTATGGCTTCTTCAGCGAGGCCCACCCGAAGTTGCGCCCGGTGGAGAGCCTGACCGCCGGGATCTACCTGGCCGGTGCGGCCCAAGCCCCACGGGATATTCCCGATACCATCGCCATGGCCGGCGGGGCCGCTGCCAAGGTGTTGGCCCTCTTCTCCCAGGAGAAGATGACCCAGGAACCTACCGTCGCCTACGTCATCGAGGAGATCTGTTCCGGCTGTGGGGTCTGCATTTCTGCCTGTCCGTACGAAGCCCGCTCCATAGACGAGCGGCGGGGCGTGGCCGTGGTCAATCCGGCCCTCTGTCAGAACTGCGGGGCCTGTGTGGCCGCCTGCCCTAACAAGGCGGCGCAGATTCGCAACTGGACGGCCGACCAGGTTATAGCGATGATCGAGGCGTTGGAGTTGTAATGGAAGAGCGATTGCCGATGGATTGGACCCCATACCTGGAAGATACTCCGGTGCTCGTGGCCTATTTATTTGGCTCGCGGGACCGAGGTGAGCCGTCCCCCCGTAGCGATGTGGACATCGCTGTCCTGCTACAGGGGAGATTGTCCTCTCTGGAACAGCAACGCTGGCAACTTGCCCTGATCGCCCGTCTGAGCAAAATCCTGCATACAGACAACGTAGGTGTGGTTGTCCTGAACGAGGCCCCGCCGACGTTACGTTACGGGGCCATCCGTTCCCACCGCATCCTGTTCTGCCGGAATGAAGGAGCGCGAGAGGCCTTTGAAGTTCGGACCATGCGGGAATGGTTCGATGGGCAACCCCGCTTCAACCGGCTGCAGGAAGCGTGGTGTCGCCATCTTCTACGAGAAGCCACCAAGGGAGGAAGAGGTTGAACCGGTTTCAGAAGGAGGTAACCCCAAAAGACGGCCCGATCGGCGCGGTGCTCGTCGTCGGTGCCGGCATCGGGGGGATGCAGGCGGCGCTGGACCTGGCCAACTCCGGTTTCAAGGTCTACCTCCTGGAGCGCTCCCCGGCCATCGGCGGCATCATGGCCATGCTGGATAAGACCTTTCCCACCAACGACTGCGCCATGTGCATCCTTTCGCCGAAACTGGTGGAGTGCGGCCGGCACCTCAACATCGAAATCCTCACCATGGCCGAGTTGGAGGACCTTCAGGGGACCCCTGGCCGCTTCATCGCCCGCATCCGTCGGTATCCTCGCTTCATCGACGTCCAGAAGTGCACAGGCTGCGGCGACTGCGCCGAGGCCTGCCCGATCCGGGTGCCGGACCCCTTCAACGCCGGCCTCTCGGAGCGCAAGGCGGCCTATAAACTCTACCCCCAGGCCATCCCCAACGCCTTTGCTATCGAGAAACGAGGTACGGCTCCCTGCCGGAACGCTTGCCCTATTCACCAGCGAGCCGAGGGCTACATTGCCCTGATCGCCGAGGGCAGGTACGAGGAGGCCTACCGCACCATCCTGGAGGATAACCCCTTCCCGGCTATCTGCGGCCGCATCTGCAACCACCGCTGCGAGGAAGAGTGTACCCGTGGCCGGGTGGACGAGCCGCTTTCCATCATGCGGCTGAAGCGCTTTGTGGTGGACTGGGTGTGGGACCATAGCATGGGGACAGGGGGACAAGGGGACGGGGGGACAGAAAGACGAGGGGAGAGCGGAGAGAGAGCAGAGAGGGGGACAGGGAGGGAGGGGCGGGTGGCGGTGGTGGGGGCCGGGCCGGCCGGCCTGACCTGTGCCCTGGACCTGGTCCGCCTGGGCTATGCCGTAACCGTTTTCGAGGCTCTTCCTGTCCCCGGCGGTATGATGCGGGTGGGCGTGCCCGAATATCGCCTGCCCCGAGACCTCATCCGGCGCGAAATTGACGACATCTTGGCCGAGGGCGTGGAACTGCGCCTGAACAGCCGGGTGGAGGACCTGGAGGCCCTCTTTGCGCAGGGCTACCAGGCCGTCTTCCTGGCCCTGGGGGCCCACCGGGGGCGAAAGTTGCGCATCCCCGGCGCCGATTTGCCGGAAGTGCTCCTGAACACCGATTTTCTCCGCGACGTCGCTCTGGGGAACCCGCCGGACCTTTTCGGAAAGCGCGTCCTGGTGCTGGGCGGCGGCAACGTGGCCATGGACTGTGCCCGGACGGCCCTGCGGCTGGGGGCAGCCCAGGTACAGGCAGCCTGTCTGGAATCGGCCGAGCAGATGCCGGCCCACCCCTGGGAAATTGACGAAGCCCGCGAGGAGGGGGTGGAGATTCTCCCCTCCCGCACCTTCCTGGAGATTACCCAGGAGGATAGGCACGTCACCGGCTTGCGCTGCGCCCAGGTGGTTTTCCGCGGCTTTTTCCCGGACGGCCGGCCGGACATAGACATCATCCCCGATAGCGAGCATCACCTGCCGGCCGACGTCATCATCTTCGCCATCGGCCAAGCTCCCGATACCGCCTTCCTGGAGCAGGCCAACCTGGCCCGCCGGCCCAACGGCACCCTCATCGTGGATCCGGAGACGCTTGCCACTTCCCGGCCGGGCGTCTTTGCCGGTGGCGACGTGGTCACCGGCACCACCTTCGTCGTGGACGCCATCGCCGCCGGCCATCGCGCCGCCCGGGCGATAGACCGTTACCTGCGAGGGGAGGCCGGCATCCGCGAGCCGATTCTGCAGCCGGCGGTCGAGATTCCCCAGGAGGAACTGAGCGCCCGGTTGCAATCCGGCCTGCTTTCCAAGGTTCCCCGGATTTCGCCCCCCAAGTTGCCGGCGGAGGAGCGGAGGCGTTCCTTCGCCGAGGTCGAACGCACCTTGAGCGAGGAAGAGGCCCGGCAGGAGGCCGCCCGCTGCCTCCAGTGCGGCATCTGCTCCGAATGCCTGGCATGTGCCCGGGCCTGCAAGGCCGGGGCCGTCAACCACGAGATGGCCGAGGAAGTCGTGGAAATCCCGGTCGGTGCAGTCATCCTCACCCCGGGCGTGGGGCTGTTCGACGCCCGGTTGAAGGAGGAGTTCGGCTACGGCCGTTTCAAGAATGTCCTCACCTCTATCGAGTTCGAGCGAATGCTCTCGGCCTCCGGCCCTTTTGCCGGCCACCTCCAGCGCCCTTCCGATGGGAAAGAGCCCAGGAGAATTGCCTGGATCCAATGCATCGGATCGCGGGAAAGCGGCTGCAACCAGAACTATTGCTCCTCCGTCTGCTGCATGTACGCCACCAAAGAGGCTATCATCGCCAAAGAACATGCCCCCGGGGTCGAGCCGACCGTCTTCTTCCTGGACATCCGCGCCTTTGGCAAGGGATTTGAGGGCTACTATGAGGCTGCCCGGCGCGAACATAGCATCCGTTATATCCGCTCCTTTATCTCCTCAGTCAAGGAAGACCCGGCCACCCGTAACCTCCGCCTGATCTATGCCACGCCCGAGGGCAGGACGATGGAGGAAGAGTTCGACCTGGTCGTCCTCTCCGTTGGCCTGGTGGCTTCCCCGCAACTCCAGGAGACGGCTCGTCGGCTGGGGGTGGCGTTGAATCGCTACGGCTTTGCCGAGACACACGAGTTTTCCCCGGTGGAGACCGACCGGCCGGGCGTCTTTGTCGCCGGGGCCTTTCGTGGTCCCAAGGACATCCCGGAGACGGTTGTGGAAGCCTCGGCCGCGGCCGCGGCCGCCGCCCGGCTGCTTGCCCCTGCCCGCGGCACCCTCACCCGTCGCAAGGTCTA
The DNA here is from genome assembly GCA_036172265.1 of Chloroflexia bacterium. GTDB lineage: Bacteria > Chloroflexota > Chloroflexia > DTKN01 > DTKN01 > JASFBA01. The sequence goes on along the minus strand of JASFBA010000001.1, from coordinate 14,585 downwards.
TCCGCCGGAGGTAGACGTGCGCCTGGCCGAGCCCCGGGTGGGCGTCTTTATCTGCCATTGTGGAATCAACATCGGCAGCGTGGTCAACGTGCCCGAAGTGGTGGAGTATGCCCGGACCCTCCCCGGCGTGGCCTATGCCGAGCACAACCTCTACACCTGCTCCCAGGACACGCAGAAAAAGATCACCGACACGGTGCGTGAACTGGGCCTGAACCGCGTCGTGGTGGCCTCCTGCACGCCCAGGACGCATGAGCCGCTTTTCCAGGACACCATCCGGGAAGCCGGCCTGAACCCGTACCTCTTCGAGATGGCCAACATCCGGGAACAGGATTCCTGGGTGCACAGGATCTCCCCCGAGGTGGCCACGGAAAAGGCCAAAGACCTGGTGGCGATGGCCGTGGCCAAGGCACTGCGCCTGCGTCCGATCTACCGCCCCTCCATCGAGATCGAGCACAGTGCCCTGGTCATCGGTGGGGGGCCGGCCGGCATGTTCGCCGCCCTCACCCTGGCCGACCAGGGCTTTCCCGTTACCCTGATCGAGCGGGAAAAGGAACTGGGCGGCAATCTGCGCCACCTGCGCTATACCCTGCGCGGCAACGACCCCCGGACGTTCCTGGAGCACCTGGTGGAGCGGGCGCAGGCCCATCCGCTCATCCGCCTCTATACCGAAACCGATCTTCTGGAAGTGGGCGGATATGTGGGCCGCTTCCGCAGCCGGCTGCACCGCCGGGCCGAGGACCGGGTGGAGGAAATCGCCCACGGGGCCATCATCGTGGCCACCGGCGCCGAGGAGTACCGGCCGCGGCCGGGGGAATACCTCTACGGCGAGCACCCCGCCGTCCTCACCCAGCGCGAACTGGAACAGGCGCTGGCCGAGGCTCCCCGGTCGGTCCTTTCCTCGACGGACGGCCGGCCGCCGACCTTGGTGATGATCCAATGCGTCGGCTCCCGAGATGAGGAGCATCCTTACTGCTCGCGCATCTGTTGCAGCACAGCCGTCAAGAACGCTCTCAAGATCAAGGAACAGTCACCGGAAGCGCAGGTATCTATCCTCTTCCGCGACCTCCGCACCTATGGCTTCCAGGAAGAATACTATGAGGAAGCCCGCCGCCGAGGGGTCGTCTTCCTGGAGTACCTCCCGGAACGGAGGCCGCGGGTAGTGGCGGCCGATGGACATCTTCAGGTGGAGGTGGAGAGCCCGGGGGTGGGCCGGCTGACCCTTCCGGCCGACCGGGTGGTCCTCAGCACCGGCATCGTGCCCCATCCGGATAACGAAGTGCTCGCCCAGGTCCTCAAGGTGCCGCTTATCCAGGATCGTTTCTTCTTGGAGGCCCATATCAAGTTGCGCCCTCTGGACTTTGCTGCCGATGGCATCTACCTCTGCGGGCTGGCCCATTCCCCGAAATCGCTTGAAGAAACTCTGGCCCAGGCCCAGGGGGCGGCGATTCGGGCCGCCACGCTGCTTTCCCAAGAGCAACTGGAAGCCCAAGCCATCGTCGCCCAGGTCAACCCGCGCCTGTGCAAAGGTTGTGGCCTCTGTGTGTCCGTCTGTCCCTATGAGGCCCGGGTGTTGAACGAGGAGACACACGTGGCCGAGGTCATCGAGGTGCTCTGTCAGGGTTGCGGGGCTTGCGCCGTAGCCTGCCCCAGCGGGGCTACCCAGCACCTGGGCTTTGAAAAGGTGCAGATTTATGCTATGATAGACGAGGCCCTGGATTAGGATGCTGGGAGCGCGGGAGCAGGGACTGCGGGTAACGCTTTCGGTGGAGGACCGGCCGGGGGTGCTGGCCAGCCTTACGGCGGAGGTGGCCCGGGCCGGCGGAGACATCATTTCCCTGGGCACCTTCTACGGCCGGGACCGCACCCACGGCACGATCACGATGAAGGTGCGCGGGCTGGAGGAAAGCGCGCTTCGGGCGGCGCTAGAGCAAGCCGGGGCGCAGGTGCTGGACCTGCGTTCTGCGTAGGTGAGGTGCAGGATGCCGGGCAAATCTCTGAGATGGTTGCTTCTCTTGGGGGTCGGCCTCCTTTTGGGCTGCGGAGTGGCCCCCATGCCGGCCGGCCGTCCTCCGGAAGGACTGGCCGTTTGGGTCATCAGTGTGACCATCCTCCGGCCCGACCTGCGCTCCTTGGAAACGGCTCTGGAACCGGGCGTGCCTCCTGCCGGGGTCGAGCCGAAGCGCTTTATCCTCTGGGGCGAACCGCCGGCCGCCGGTTCCCCCTTCGTCCGGGATGAGGTGGTGCATGGGGCCTGGATGGAGGTGGAGGGCCATCTGTATGCCGCCGACGAGGAGACCTACCGGCGCTATCGCCCCCGTTGCGGGGACGGCCGCCTGACCTGCGTCCGCTTCGCCGTTCTGGAATTTTCCGGGGATGAGGCCGTGGTGCAGATCGATACCTTCATCGCCCCTCTGGCCAGCAGGGGGGAGCGGATTACCCTGAGGTGGGAAGGGGACGGTTGGAAAGCGGTGAACGTCGAGATGATCTGGATCTCCTAGACGGAGGCATGGATGTCGGAATTTGAGCCGCGTATCGTGGCTTTCCTGTGCAACTGGTGCACCTACACCGGGGCCGACCTGGCCGGGACTTCCCGCCTCCAGTACCCGCCCAACGTGCGCATCATCCGCCTGATGTGCAGCGGGGCCGTGGACCCGGTCTACGTCCTCAAGGCCCTGCTGGAGGGGGCCGACGGCGTCCTCATCGGCGGATGTCATCCCGGAGATTGCCATTATCAGAGCGGCAACTACAAGGCCCGCCGGCGGGTGGCCATCCTCCAGAACATCCTCAAGCAGGTGGGCCTGGAGGAGGACCGGGTCTGGTTGCGCTGGATCAGCGCCAGCGAGGGCAAACGCTTCGCCGAGACGATTACCGAAATGGTCCAGTTCCTGAAGCAAAAAGGCCCCAACCCGATGAAAGTCACCTGGGCCATTTGATACGCAATACGAAATGCGCAACAAGGAGCAATCCCATGCCCATCCAAGGCACCCTTCCCGTGACCGACGGCGACATCCTGGAGACACTTCGGGGAATGCTTCGCGCCCTGCTGGAGCGTGGGGTGGTGGAGGCTATCCTCGTGCCGGTGGCTACGCCGGACCGGCGCAACTTGGTGCCCACGCTGGTACGCGACCCCGATCTTTTGGCCGCGGCCGACCCCATCGCCCCGGTGATGCCGGTGCATTCGTCGCGCATTGTCTCCCAGTTGACCTTTACCGGGCCGAACGAGCGCCTGGCCGTGGTCCTGAAGGCCTGCGAGTGGCGGGCCACGGTGGAGTTGGCTAAACTGCGCCAGGTGCGTCTGGAGAACGTCCTCACCATCGGGGTGGACTGCTACGGCACCTACAAGGTGCTGGATTACGGAGCCATGGCTGCGGCGGAGGACGATTTGACGGTGCGCCTCCTGGAGCAGGTGGACCCCACAGCGGGCTTTGCCTGGCCGGGCCGGGAGTTGCGTACGGCCTGCCGCATCTGTGAGCACTTTATCCCGGAGGGGGTGGACGTGACGGTGGGGTTGTTCGGGGTGGATGTGCGGCAGGAGGTCTTCCTCTCCCTGGCCGACCGTCGGGCCGATTTGGCCGCCCTCTGGGGGCTGGAGGAGAAGGAGGTGGCCAGCCGGGAGGAAGCCGTTGCCCGGCTGCGGGAGGCCCGGATCAGCCGCCGTGATGAGGCCTTTGCCGCCATCCGGGAGCAGATTCGCACTCCAGAGGGGCTGCTTTCCATCTTCTCCCCCTGCCTGCGCTGCCACAACTGCACTGTAGTCTGCCCCATTTGCTACTGCCGCGAGTGCATCTTTCGCACCCCGACCTTTGACCACGCCTCGCAGCAATATATGAAGTGGGCCGGCCGGCGGGGAGCGGTGCGTATGCCCACGGATACCCTCCTCTTCCAACTCACCCGCCTCAACCATATGGTCGCCTCCTGCGTGGGATGCGGAATCTGCGAGGAGGGTTGTCCCAGTTCGCTTCCGCTCACGCTTGTCTTCCGCGCCGTCGGCCAGGAGGTACAGGCCCTCTTCGGTTATGAAGCGGGCCGCAGCATGGAGGAAGAACTGCCGCTGACGGTCTTTCGCGAGGATGAATTGCACGTTGTAGAGAGGTAAATGGGTAATTGGGGGCAGCGAGACGGCCCTCCGTCCACCGCTCCCTCGATTCTCGATCTACCATCCCAACAGGAGAAAGCGATGTCCGAACCGGAGAAGCTCATCCCGATCTACATTATGGGCAGGCAATACATGGTCCCGCCTTCGCTCACCATCCAGAGGGCCATGGAGTATGCCGGGTACAGGCTTCTGCGGGGATGCGGATGCCGGGCCGGCTTCTGCGGGGCCTGCGGCACGGTCTACCGCATCGCCGGCGACTACCGGCTGAAGATCGGTCTGGCCTGCGCCACCCTGGTGCAGCCGAATATGTACCTGACCCAGATCCCCTTCTTCCCGGCCGAACGCAAAAGTTACGACCTGGAGAAACTCGCTCCCACCGCCGAGACGCTCTTTCGGATTTACCCGGAGGTGCTGCGTTGCCTGCAGTGCGGCACCTGCACCAAGTCCTGCCCCCAGGAAATTGACGTGCGTGCCTACATGGCCGCGGCCATGCGCGGGGACATCGCCGCCGTGGCCGACAAGTCGTTCGACTGCATCATGTGCGGCCTCTGTGCCGCCCGTTGTCCGGCCGAGGAGGTGCAGTACAACATCGCCATCCTCTGTCGCCGGCTCTATGGGAAATACATCGCCCCCCCGGCCAAGCACCTGGCCGAACGGGTGCGGGAGATCGAGGAAGGCAAATACAACCAGGAAATCGCCCAACTCAAAGCCATGTCTGAAGAAGAACTGGCGGAGAAGTATAACCGCCGGGATATCGAGCCAGACTAACGTTGCCAGGTTTCAGGTTGCAGGTTGAACCTTCAACTCAACCTATAGGAGGACAACGGTGATCTACACTCCCGAGATGTACGAATCGCTCAAACGTGTGGAGGCGACGCGCTCGGCGCGCCTTTCGGAGACTTTCCCCCGGATGTCGGCCCAGGAGAAGGAGGATATCCTGCGCCGCTTTCACCCCGACTTTATCCCGGAGGCCTTTGCCACCCTGCGGGTGGGGCCGAACAAGGGGGGAAAGACGCCCCACGAACTGGCCGTCGTTCTGGAGGGCCGGCCCATCCTCTCCCCCGACTTCGACGTCGGCCGAGCCGACATCGAGACCGACGTGCTCGTGATCGGCGGCGGGGGGGCCGGTTCGGCCGCCGCCCTGATGGCCCAGGAGAACGGGGCCAAGGTCGTGCTGGTGACCAAACTCCGCCACGGCGACGCCAACACCATGATGGCCCAGGGGGGTATCCAGGCGGCCGATAAGGAGAACGACTCCCCGGCCCTGCACTACCTGGATGTGATCGGCGGTGGCCACTACGCCAACGACCCCGACCTGGTAGAGGCCATGGTCATGGACGCTCCCCAAGTGATTCGGTGGCTGGAAAGCCTGGGCTGTATGTTCGATAAGATGTCCGACGGCACCATGATCACCATCCACGGCGGCGGTACCTGCCGCAAGCGGATGCACGCGGCACGGGACTATTCTGGGGCCGAAATTATGCGCACCTTGCGCGACGAGGTGCGCAACCGCAGCCAGGACATCTTTGTGCTGGAGTTTACGGCGGCGGTCGAACTGGTCCTGGACGACCGGGGACAGTGTGTAGGGGCTGTGCTCTACAACATGGAGACGGAACAGTACCTGGTGGCCCGGGCCAAGTGCACCATCCTGGCTACCGGCGGCAGCGGCCGATTGCACTACCAGGGCTTTGCCACGACCAACCACTACGGCGCAACAGGCGACGGCCTGGTCCTGGCCTATCGGGCCGGCGCCCACCTCCGCGAGATCGACACCATGCAGTACCACCCCACCGGCGCGGCCTTCCCGGAGCAGATTCTGGGCTTTCTGGTGACGGAAAAGGTGCGCGGCCTGGGGGCCCAGGTCCTGAACGTAGACGGGGTGCAGTTTGTCAACCCCCGGGAGACGCGCGATGTCGAATCGGCGGCCATCATCCGCGAGTGCAAAGAGCGGGGCAAAGGGGTGAGGACGCCTTCCGGTTTCCAGGGGGTCTGGCTCGATTCGCCGATGATCGAGATCATCCACGGGCCGGGGACGGTGAAACGGGAACTGCCGGCCATGGTGCGCCAGTTCATCCGCTTCGGCGTGGACATCACCAAGGAGCCGATGCTCGTTTACCCCACGCTCCACTACCAGAACGGGGGCATCAAAATTGACCCCAACTGCGCCACCGAGATTCCCAACCTCTATGCCGCCGGAGAGGTTTCCGGGGGTATCCACGGGCGCAACCGCCTGATGGGGAACTCTCTTCTGGACGTCTGCGTCTTCGGCCGGCGGGCCGGCATCGCCGCCGCCCGGCGCGCCCGCGAGGTGCGGATGGGAAAGCCAACGCTCCAGCACCTGGTGGAGTGGGAGCGACAACTCCGGGAGGCCGGCCTGGAGCCAAAGGTGCGCTCGCCCATCCTCCTGCCCAACTACGTGGGCAAACTGTAAGGACATGTCCTTACCTATGGGGCGGGGTTACCCTGTCCCCATAGGTTCGTTTTACCCCTGCGGGCCCTTTTTCCCAGAGCGCCGTATAAGCCGGACCACACCGTAAACGATGGCGGCCGGCACGATGGCGACCGGGAGGATCACCACAACGATCCAGATGATCGCCTCCCAGGTGAAGCGACCGATCTCGACCAGCGTTCCGGTGGCCCGTTCCAGAGTCTTGCCAGGCTCCCAGGCGACCGGCGTTGGCGTGGGAGTGGGCGTGGGAGTGGGCGTGGGGGTGGGGGTGGGGGTCGGTGTGGGCGTCGGGCGGAGCGGCCGCACGTCCACGGTAATGAGGGAAAAGGCCGAGCGCCCCTCGATAAAGTTCATCTTTCCCTTGATGACCTCGATCTCCTCTTCGATCTTGCGGAGTTCCGCGTTGACCTTGAGCGCTTCCTCTACCGTCTGGGCCTTTTCCAGGAAGGAACGCAGCCGAGCCTGCGTGGCTTCCAGGTTGCGCAGTTGCGATTCCAGGTCCACGTAGATCTCCGTGACGTCCTGCCCCAAGGCGGCCTCTTTCTCCACTTTGAGGGCAATCTCGCGGACCCGCTGCATGGCTCTCTCAAAGTTGTCCGAGGGTACGGCAAAGGTCACGGTGGCTTCCTTGTATTCGCCGCTGTACCAGGTCTGGACGCTCAGGATGTAGCCGCCGTATTGGACGGCGATGCCGGTGAGCCGGTCAATGGCCGCGTCGGTGTTTTCCACCACCAGGGTCATCTCGGCGTTCTTGATGATCTTGCGCTCGGCGGCGAAGGGGTAGTAGGCGGGGGCGGCCTCGCGGGCCGGCGCGGGGGTGGGGGCGAGGGTGGGGGCCGGCTTCGGCGGTTGCGTCGCAGCCACCACTGCTTTGGGAACGGTAGGCGGCGCGGGTGCCGGGGCCGGCGCGCACCCGGCGAGCCCGGCCAGGAGAAGCACCAAGCCTAGGCTGGCGGCCAGTAGATGCTTTTTCATCGTTTCACCTCCTTATCATCCTGAAGTTGGAAGGCCCTCTGTTGAGGGACGGGTTGCCCAAAGGTTTTGTTGCCCCAGGGGTTCAGACGAAGCGAGGCCAACCGGGGCACTGCCATCCTGGCGATTTCCACATATTCCGGGTTGATCTCGACCCCGATGCTTTCATACCCCAGAGCCTCTGCGGCGGCAAGGGTGGAGCCAGCACCACAGAATGGATCGAGGATACAACCTTCACGAAGTGGCAGGGCGGCCCATACCAGCCGCCGGAGAAAAGCCGGGGCTTCAATGTGGAATCGCTCAAAGGCGAATTGGATGTCCGCAAGTGTCATGCCTGGTGGCAATTGAGCGTGCGGATTAGGGTATGACCTATTCCCCCAAGGTCGTTCCAGCCACTTTTGTTGAGCCATGCCGGCCTCCTTTTTCCAGCAGGGCCCGTATCTGTGCCGGCCTGGAGACCTCGCAGGTCGCCATCACGCGGGCGATCTCCTCCACGATCTGGGAGGCGGCCTGGGGGCGGCTCAGCCGGCGGGCCTGTTCCGCCATCTGTTCCCGCTCCGCCCGCTCCGGCCCAAACCAGCGGAAAACCGTCTCGGCGATCTCCGCAGGGGCTTTGTAGACGCCCACCCCGTGCTTCAAGACGTAGGAGACGTTGCCCTCCTCCTGACCAGGGATAAAGCCGCTGAGAAGGATGGGCAGGCCGCAGGCCAGAGCCTCGGCGATGGTGCCCGGCCCGGCTTTGGTAACAATGCAGTCGCAGGCCGACATCCACTCCGGCATGTTCTGGACAAAGCCCAGAATACGGGTGGGGATGGGCCAGGTACGGGCCAGGAGGTCTTTTTGCAATTTCTGGTTGCGACCGCAGATTACCACCATCTGTCCCGCCGGCCGGCCCGCCTCCCCTTCGGCCAGCCGGGAGGCTATAGCCCGGGCGAGCCGGCTCACCGGTCCCATGCCCTCGCCACCTCCCATAAGGAGCACGGCCGGCAGGTCTTCCACCAGGCCCAGTTCCCGGCGCAATTCCTCCTTGGGGGCGACCGGCCGGGCAAAGGCCGTCCGGATGGGCAACCCGTAGCAGCGTAACTGCTCTTCCCTCAGGCCGGATGCCAGCGCCTGCCGCCGGGCTTCTTCGGTGGGAAGGAAACAAAGCGTTACCCCCCGGTGTAGCCAGGTGGGATGAATGGAGGCCAGGTCCGTCACCACCGTAAAGAAGGGGACCTTCCAGCCCATATGGGAAAGGACACGTAACGGAACATCCTGCATAAGCGGGTGTACGGAGATGATGGCATCGGGGACATACTGTCGGAAGGCCTGGGAGACCGGTTTCTTCACCCAGTAGTAGATGCCGTCCCAGAACCAGGTCAGTTGCTCTTCTTTCTCAAAGAGCCGATAGAGCGACTTGTACACCCAGGGCACTTCGGTGGCCCAGAAACGGTAGGAACGAGGAAGGCGGCGCAGGAGCACCCGCGTGTGCCTGGCCCACATATCCACGATCTCGATCTGAAATTCGCTCCCGAAGCGTTCATGGAAAGCCTCGCGCAAGGCCTCGGCGCTGATGCGGTGACCCCCGCCGGCCTCGGTCATCATGATCAGGATGCGCTTCATTCCCAGGTCTCCTCGCTTTCTTCCCCCTCGACGCGTCGGCGCCGACGCACCAGAAGCACCACGGCGGCGACGATCACCCCCAGGGCGACCACGGTGGTGATGGCAACTGGCAGAAGGAGGGCTAGGTCCGGCCCGGCGGCCGGCCTGACAAGCGGCGCAGGCGTCTCGCCGGGGATGGGGGTCTGCTCGGCCGCCGGCAGCGTGGCCCGCCAACGGGCTTCCAGTTCCTCTAGCGAAAGCCCCAGCGCTCGCTGTACCGCTCCCTCGGCCGTCTCCCCTTCCGCAAAGACCTTGACCAGGGCCGAAAGGCCCTCGCTGCCGTATTCCTTCAGGATGAACTCGATAATGCCGGCGCTCTCGGCGTAGGAAAGGACGGCCAGTTCGGGATCGCTGGGGAAAGAGGCGGAAAGGGCGCGAAGGGGAATCAGCCGGCCACGACGAGCCGCTTCCCGGACCAGGAGGGGATAATCGTAATCGGGCACCTCCTGGTTGTGGACGGCCAGGCCCTCTTCAAACCAGGTGGGGTTGTCGCCATAGGGATTGTGGGTGGCCTGGTAGAGGACCACGTGGCTCAATTCGTGGGGGATCATCCGCCCGATTTCGTAGGTCTCGCCCGGCGAGATGTAGGCGACGATCAGCCCCAGATGGGGCATGGCCTGCCCGCCAATCCATTCCGGGGAGTTGGGCCCCAGGGCGCCGCGAAAGTCCTCCTCATTGGCATAGAGGTAAATTCGGATCGGCCGTTCGGCCTGCACCCCGGCATCCTGCTCCAGCCGTTCCAGGGCCCGAACGGCGGTGTCCAGCACTTCCCGTCCAAAGGCTTCATCGCCCTCGTACCAGTAGACGCTTACCCGTTCGGTGGCGACTTTCTGCCAGGTGAAGCGGTTGTCCTCATAGGTAAAGACCTGCTCCGGGCTTTCGCTTGCCCGGCCGGAGGCGTCGGTGGCGATCCAGTAATAATAGAACTCGCTCCCCGGTGGGTAAAATTCCACCTGGGTGTCCAGGCGGTAGGTGATCTCCAGCCGCCTGGCCGGAGTTATGTCGGGATAACGGGAGTGGGTGAAGGGGTCACCGCTGGCCCGATAGGCCAGTTCCAGGTGGGTGATCTCGGAATCGCCTTCGACGACGACGGTAAAGAGGATCTCTTGGGGGAAATTTTCCCGGGCCGCCATGTTCTCGAAGCGAACGCCTCCCTGGGCCAGGGCCGGCCAGGGCAAAAGGGCTAGGATCAGAAGTAAAATGATCTTCCACCCGCGCAGCATCGCCGCCTCCTTTTCGCTCTATTTTGACTTTATTGTACCACGGAGATTTCTTTCTGGCAAAGGCTGCATCCGCTCATCATTCGGTAGGTTGGATTGTCAATCCGACCTACAGCCCGTTATAAGCGGATGTCAGAGGGGTGGACTTGACAAGGCCAACCTCTTCGTATATAATGTATTCAAATATTTGAAAGAACTGGTAAACTATGGAAGCGCCGGACGAACGATTGGAACAGGAAATCGCCCTTTTGCACAGCCACATCTGCGAGGGGCTGGGCGACCCCAAGCGGGTCCTCCTTCTCTACCTCCTGGCTGCCCATCCCCGCAACGTGGGCGAACTGGCCGAGGGCCTGGGGATTCCCCAGCCTACCGTCTCCCACCACCTCAAGATCCTCCGCGACCGTGGCCTGATTTTAGCCCGTAAGGAGGGGACGTCCGTCTACTACTCCCTGGCCGACCGCCGCATCATCCAGGCCCTCGACCTGATGCGGGAGATGCTGGCCGACATCCTCACTCGGCGGGCCAGCCTCGTCCGGCCTCTGTAAAACCCGAACAGGAGGAAAAACAATGAACGCCGCGCAACAAGAAATGCTCCGCGCTATTTTTCACAACCGCGTGACCACCGATCCTTTGGAGTGCCGCATCTACGGCCACGATGTCGGCACCATGCCGCCGCTTGTTCGGCCGCTTATCGGCCGGGCCCAGGCCGCTGCCGTGGTCCAGCCGAAGGATGAGGAGGAGATCGTCCGCCTGGTGCGCTGGGCCCGTGAGGAGGGCATCCCCCTCGTTCCTCGGGGCAAGGCCACCTCGGGCTACGGCGGGGTCCTTCCGGTGCGGGGTGGCATCATCGTGGACTTTTGGCGGATGCGGGGAATCCTCGCCGTGGATCCTGTCGCCCAAACGGTTACCGTACAGCCCGGCATCGTCTGGGAAGACCTGGAAAGGGAACTCCATAAGCAGGGCCTGGACCTGCGCCTTTACCCCTCCAGCGCGCCTTCCTCCACCGTAGGCGGGTGGCTGGCCCAAGGCGGCTTCGGCTACGGCTCCTTCGAGTACGGTGCCTTCAAGGAGAACATCGTCTCCGCTCGCGTCGTACAACCGGATGGAGAAGTGCGCGACCTTTCCGGCCCGGACCTGGACCTGGTGGCCGATGCCGGGGGCATTACCGGACTCATCACCCAGATCACGCTGCGGGTGCGTCCGCTGGAGGAAACGGTCGTCCTAGGGGCTCGCTTTGGCGAAGCCCGCTGGCTGGCCGCCGCCCTGCTCGAGATCGTCCAGGAAAAGGTGCCGGTCTGGTCGGCTTCTTTCTTCAACCCGACCATGGCCCGTCTCCGCAACCGACTCCCGCCGAAACTGGAGCACGGGCATCCGGTGGAGGAAGAGCGTCCCCAACTTCCGGCCGTCTACTGTGCGCTCCTAGCCTACCCGGCCTCCCGGGCGGCCGAGGTGACCCCGGCCCTGGAGCGCATCATCGCTCGGAACGGCGGCGAGCGCTGCATGGAGGGGCTGGCCGAGCATGAGTGGGAGGAGCGCTTCCGCATTATGGCGGTCAAGCGCCTGGGGCCCTCGCTCATTCCTACCGAGGTGGTGGTGCCGCTGGAGCATCTGGAGCACCTCCTAGCCGATTGGGATCGGAAAATTCGCCAGCCCATCGCCATCGAGGGAATGGTCGCCGGGGGAGCAAGTCCTCAGGTTACCCTGCTTGGCTTCATCCTGCACGACGAGCGCACCCTGGCCTATAATTTCGCCTTTGGCCTGGCTCTATCGGCCATTGTGCGGGCGAAAAAGTACGGTGGGCGGGCCTATTCCAGCGGCCTCTACTTTGCCCATGAAGCCGAGCACATCTTGGGCCGCGAACGTCTGACCGCCCTACGGGCCTACAAGCGGGAGAAGGACCCCGGCAACTTGATGAACCCGGGGAAGGTTCTCTCCAACGGCCTTCTGGGGGCCTTTATGCGCACGGCCGGCGCCCTGGAGCCGCTGGTACGGATCGCCGGCAATCTGGCCCGGGTGTCCACGGGAGAGGAACGCATCGCCGGGGCCGGCCGGCGCGGCGTCCCCGACGATGTGGCCTGGTATGCCTATACCTGTGCCCAGTGCGGCTACTGCGTAAGCGAATGCGACCAGTTCTACGGCCGGGGCTGGGAATCGCAATCCCCGCGCGCCAAGTGGTATTTTCTGCGCGAGTATATGGCTGGCCGAGCCAACTTCACCCCGGACTGGGTCACCCGCTTCCTGGCCTGCACCACCTGCGAGGTCTGCAACGTGGAGTGTCCTCTGGACCTGCCCATCGAGCCCTCCTGGCTGAAGATGCGCGGCACCCTCATCCAGGAACAGGGGAGGCTGACCCTTCCGGCCTTTGAGATTATGCGCGCTGCGCTGAAGAAGGAACGCAACATCTGGGCCTCCTACAGCAAAGATCGGGCCAATTGGGTGCCCGAAGAGATCCGCCCCAAAATCCTTCCCCGGGCCGAGGTCGGCTACTTTCCCGGCTGCACCGCCTCCTTCGTCGAGCAGGACGTGGCCCAGGGCACGGCCCGTCTCCTGGATGCGGCCGGTATCCGCTTCACCTACCTGGGCGACGGCGAGGCCTGTTGCGGTCTTCCGATGCTGGTGGCCGGCCTCTGGGACGCCTTCGAGGACATCCTGCGCCACAACGTCAACGGGATGAAGGAACGCGGGGTCAAAACGGTGGTCACCTCCTGCCCGGCCTGCTGGCTCTCCTGGAAGGTCTATTATCCCGAGTGGGCGAAGAAGTTGGGCATCTCCTTCCCCTTTGAGGTTAGACATTACTCCGAACTCCTGGCCGAGCGCATTCGGGACGGTACGCTGCGCTTTACCCAGGAAATTCCCATGCGGGTCACCTGGCACGACTCCTGCCATATGGGCCGGGCCGGCGGCATCTATGAGCCGCCCCGGAAAGTGCTCCAGGCCATCCCTGGCCTGGAAGTGGTGGAGATGGAGCACAACCGCGAACACGCCCACTGCTGCGGCGGTGTGCTCACCCTTCTGGAGAATCCCGACACCGGCAAGGTCATCGGCGATGTCCGCATTCGGGAGGCCGAGGCCGTAGGTGCTCAGGCGATCGTTGCCTCCTGTCCCTGCTGCGAGGTGCAGTTCCGGGTCACGGCGCAGAAGACAGGGAGGGACCTCCCGGTCATTGACCTGGGGCACATCGCTTCGGAAGCGCTGGGGCTGCCGGCCTACGACCCCACCTCTTACGCCTTGGAGCAGTGGAAGACCTTTGAGGCCATGATCTGGCTTCTGAAGCCCGAAGCCATGGCCGGCCTGATGGCCGAACTCCTCCCCGAGATGATCGAGGCCATGCCGGGGATATTCCGGGGAATGATGAAGATGGTCCAGAAGGCCCCCCGGCCTGTCCGCGGGGCGATGATCGCCCTGATGAAGCCTCTGATGCCGCCGCTCTTCCCTATCCTTATGCCGGGAATGATGCCCAAGGTGATGCCGGCTATGCTGGCAGCGGTGGAAAAGCGTGTGCCGATGCCCCAGCATATGAAGGAGCAGATGCCCGATCTCATGCCGATGGCGATGGAGAGCCTTCTCCCCAAGATGCTCCCGCTGGTCATCCCCCACTTTATGCCACGCCTGGTCGCCTACCTGCGCGGGGAAAGTCCGGCCTGAGCAGGTCCTGCCTTTCCCCGATCCGCGCCTTTTCGCGGATGTTCCGCCCGTGCCGGCTCAGTTCCTCCCTGGGGGGACGAGCCGGCACCCTCATTTCCAGCCCACCGGCTCCGGGCGACGTTTCCTCCAGGCCATCATCCCCGCCATCGCCTCTGTCCAGCCGGTCGTGCGCTCCATGAACGCTCAACGTTCAACGATTAACGATCAGCGAAATGACAGGCCACATAGTGCCCGCCCCCCACGTCGCGCCAGGCCGGCTCTTCGGAGGAACAGCGCGGCTGGGCCAGGGCACAACGCGGACTGAAGCGACAGCCTGGGGGAGGATTGGCCGGGCTGGGCACGTCTCCCTGCAGGATGATACGTTGCCGCTGCCGTTCCAATTTCGGATCCGGAACCGGCACGGCGGAAAGGAGGGCCCGGGTGTAGGGATGCAGGGGATGGTCGTAGAGTTCGTCCTTCTCCGCCAGTTCCACCAGTTTTCCCACATACATCACCGCCACCCGGTCGCAGATGTGGCGCACCATGCTCAGGTCGTGGGCGATGAAGAGGTAGGTCAGGC